>NZ_JBALHR010000067.1:0-546 GCF_036964905.1 Gemmobacter denitrificans | reverse complement strand
CATGTCCATCCGCAACCCCATAAATCACGCATAGATTGTGCTTGATGTGGAGGTGTAAGAGAGGGATAGAGAAGGTGGCAGGAAATGCGGGATGTCTACAAATAATCGGCGGCAGGAATTGGCAGTAAAATCAACCTCACGTGAATCCGGGCAGAAACGGGATGCTGATATTCCTGCCGGGAGCGATTGCCCGGGTGCTGCTCTGGCGTCCCCGTGCCCCACCCCTCGGGGGCGACCGCCTGCGGCGAGCCCGGGTCAGGTCGTCAGTTGCCGTCTACCTGCCGAAGAGCTGCGGGCTTTCGATGCGCTCTGCACCCAGCTTGGCGTGAAATCCCGCTCCGACGGCCTGCGCTCCGTCGTGCGGATGGCGGCGGGCTTTCTGGAATTCAGCCGGGAGGACAGCGCGCGGCTGGAGGAGATCCGCTACGAATTGGCCAAGATCGGGACCAATGTGAACCAGATCGCGCTGGCGGCGAACCGGGGCAGGGCAGCGATGGTTCGGGCGCAATGGGCATCGGTTGAGGAATTGCGCCGGTCCTTGCCACT
>NZ_JBALHR010000066.1:0-573 GCF_036964905.1 Gemmobacter denitrificans | reverse complement strand
ACAACAGCCGCAATCACAACAAACACAAACAACATCATGATCTTCGAAAACAACTCAGACGGAAGAAGACTCAGGTAGGCATTGGGGCAAAGATACTCCACGATGCGGGTCGCACGGTTCATGGCGTCGGTGTCGACACCGACGTTGTGGTCAACGTAGACGCCTAGAGGAATTGACCGATCTCTTCGGCCTAAGCGGGCTGATGGGCGCGTTGGCATCTATTTTCTCTCCAACTAAGTGGAGCGCCATAGGATTTTCCTGCATATCAGGTGCGCGCAAATCCGACGGTGCGGGATGGCAGGCACGAATTTCACATTCGCGATAATTTCAAGGGCGTACACCGAACAAGATATAGCGCATCCCGGGCAGGCCAGAAAACAGCCAGTGCAGTGGAGATTTCGCGTAACCCATATCACCTTCCTCTTTTCTCTCATTGCATTTCTCCGCCTGCGCATTGCACAAGTCGTTTATCCTAAATCACATCACCTTAATCTGATCGCGCATTGCGAATATCCGAATACATCCTGCGCAAATCTGATTGCGCTTGGCATATATCCTTGTTCACTTCTCTGA
>NZ_JBALHR010000065.1:0-583 GCF_036964905.1 Gemmobacter denitrificans | reverse complement strand
TCATCAGCCGCGCGATCTTGGCCGCACGGCTCCAGGCGGCCTTTTCGCCGACCCGATCCGACTTGCCGTCGCAGGTGAAGGAAAACTGGCAGCCGCCCTTGCCGCCCTGATGCACCACGCCGCAGATGCTGCGCGGATAGGCGGGGCTGTCGGCCCGGTTCAGGATGACCTCGGCCACGGCGAACTGGCCGCGGATCGTCTCGCCGCGCGCCTCGTGATAGATCGCGGTCGCCAGGCATTGCCATTGATCGTCGCCGGTCGCGGCGGGCTGCGCATCGACAAAGCCGGCGTCATAGCGCACCAGCGCGGGGCTGGTCATCTGCGGCATCTCGGCCTTGCTGGCGGGCTTGGGCGCCCCGACCGCGGCGGCAATCGCCGCCAGCTTGCCCGGCGCGACCTGATCGAGCGCGGTGCGCTCAACCCCAAGGAGAGACGACATCCGACCATCGAGGCCGGCCTTCGGGTCATTCGACTGGCTCACCGTCACATCGGCGAAGGCCGCTCCATTCAGGACGAGCGTGGCGCAAAACGCCGCCGTCCAGCCTAGTCGCAAGCACATGAACTCTGTTCCCGGTTCTGTTCC
>NZ_JBALHR010000064.1:0-584 GCF_036964905.1 Gemmobacter denitrificans | reverse complement strand
GTCGCCGATCGACAATCTCGTGGCGCTCACCGATTGGCGAAGCGGAACCGAGGCGGATGAAAGCCCCGCGGCCCTGCGTGCACAACTGCGCACTGCCCCGCCAGCGCCCGGCCCCGAGGAGCGGCGGCAATGGTCGCTGTTCGACCTTGACCCGCCCGAGGACATCGCCGCCCCCGAGCCGTCCCCCCTGACCGATCCCGTGCCCCAACCCGAGATGGAGGCGCAGCCAGCGGTGGACGCGCAGCCTGATGCGGCCTCTCTGCCCACGCAGGAGACCCCGCGCACCGCAGAGATCGAGCTGCCTGCCATGCCCGAGGCAATGGGGGAAGCCGCACCTGCACCGGCGATCGAGTCACCGACCGAATCCCCCCAGCCCCAGGCCGATTCCGTGGATGATTCGCCACCTGTCGCCCCGACCGACGCCGGTGACCGGCCCTGGATCGCCACACGGTTGCGCGGCCTCTCCGCGCCGCTGATGCCGGAAAGCCGGCACGGGTTGCAACGCCTGTTGGCGCGGGCGCGCCAGCTACATGGCCGGATCGCGCCGCTGAACCAGTCGCGACGCGGATAATGTGGCGAGATGC
>NZ_JBALHR010000062.1:0-593 GCF_036964905.1 Gemmobacter denitrificans | reverse complement strand
ATGTGATTTAGGATAAACGATTTGCGCAATGCGCAGTCGAGGAAATGCAATCGGCGAAGAGAGGAAGGTGATATGGGCTACGGAATACGGGTTGTGTTGGTGATGAACTGGAAGGGAGGATCGGGCAGCGGCTGCGTGACCAGGTCTTTGACGATTGGGAGCACGATGGCATGCCGGAGGTCCATGAGCCGCGCGGTGCGCGCGGCAAGCACCCCACCAGCGTGACCTTGACCCTGCGACCGTCTTTTGCGGCCCACCTGGCTACCCGGCACGACCCGTTTGGAATGTTGGGATTGGCAAGGGTCATGGGCCCGGCCTTTCTCGCGCGGTTCCATGAGGCATTCGACATGGCGCTGGCCACGGCAAGAACACAGACAACAAACGAGGGAAACAAACGATGCCTTGAAGAACCCGCACAGAGCTGGCCATGCCAACAAAAATTTTATCCCACACAAAAAAGCTTGTTGCCTTGCAGCGTGACTTGTCTTCTCTTGCAGGTTGAAGGTCGAGCATTGAACCGTGCGGGGGGATTGATGGGGAGGGGGCGATTTGGGGTATCGGTTGCGCTTGGACCCCGGATACGTCGTCGGCGT
>NZ_JBALHR010000061.1:0-661 GCF_036964905.1 Gemmobacter denitrificans | reverse complement strand
CTGAATGGCGGTGCGGGGGCCGATACGATGCTGGGCGGCACCGGCAATGACCGCTACAATGTCGACAGCTATTCCGATGTGGTGACCGAAAATTCCGGCGAAGGCACGGACGAGATCCGTACCGGTCTGTCCAGCTATTCGATCTTCGGCCAGGCCAATATCGAAAACCTGACCGCCATCGGCGGCAGCGCCACCCTGACCGGCAATGCCGGCACCAACGTGCTGACCGGCGCGGGCGGCAATGACAGTCTGAACGGGTCGGGCGGCAATGACACGCTGCTGGGCAATGCCGGCAATGACACGCTGGAAGGCGGGGCCGGGGCCGACAGCATGACGGGCGGATCGGGCGATGACCGTTACGCGGTGGACAGCTATTCCGATGTGGTGGTCGAGACGGCGGGCGGTGGCACCGATACCATCATCACCGCTCTGTCCAGCTATTCGATCTTCGGCCAGGCCAATGTCGAAAACCTGACCGCCACCGGCGGCAGCGCCACCCTGACCGGCAATGCCGGCAACAATGCCCTGACCGGCGCGGGCGGCAATGACCGGCTGATCGGTTCGGGCGGCAATGACACGCTGACCGGCAATGGCGGCAATGACACGCTGGAAGGCGGGGCTGGCACCAACAGCCTGGCAGGCGGATCGGGCGATGATACCT
>NZ_JBALHR010000060.1:0-662 GCF_036964905.1 Gemmobacter denitrificans | reverse complement strand
GTCGCCAGAAAGCAGGTCACCATCGCCAACGCGCTGTGCAAGAGCCGTCAAAAATGGACCGCCGCGACGGTCTGATAGATACAGATGGGATGGTTGCCGCCCTCCCCAAACGGCATCGCGATGTGCCAGCATGGCGGTTGCTCATCGCCACGAAACGGAAAGGACGGCAAAATGAAGGACATGATTATCGGTGTTGATTTGGCAAAAGCTGTTTTCCAGCTTCATGGTGCAGCTGCGGTTGACGGCAGACCCCTATTCCGAAAAAAGCTGTCTCGCGGCCAGTTCCTGCGTTTCATGTCCCAGCATCCAGAAGCAGTGGTTGTGATGGAGGCCTGTGGCAGCGCTCATTATTGGTCGCGTATACTAATGCAACTCGGTCATAAGGTTCTGCTGATCCCTCCGCAGTATGTGCGCCCCTTCGTCAAGCGGCAGAAGAATGATGCCGCTGATGCGGAGGCGATCGTCATTGCAGCGCGACAACCAGAAATGCGGTTTGTCTCTCCTAAGACCGAAGAGCAGCAAGCGCGCGCGGCACTGTTCCGGGCCAGAGAGCGCCTTGTTCATCAACGAACCGAACTCGTAAATGCCTTGCGTGCCCTTCTCTATGAGTTTGGCCATGTTTTTCCGGCAGGTATGGGACAGATCGGTCGTATTGCGGCTGT
>NZ_JBALHR010000059.1:0-680 GCF_036964905.1 Gemmobacter denitrificans | reverse complement strand
ACATCAGTCGAAGCTGTATTTCAGCAAGTCATCCAGTTGCCTCGGATGCAGCGTGTCTGCCACGAGGGAAAGGATATCGCCGACATGTGCGGCGAACTTTTTCAGCGCCAGATGACCAACTCGGTCTGCTACCCCCATGTGATCGAGAAGCGGCTTTTCTTCTTCGTATAGGTCTGCCCAGTGTTTTGCGACCTTGGCGCGGTCAACTGGGGTGAAAATCTTGGTATCCGGATGAGTAAATACTCGCACCTTTTCAAGGAAGGTTGCATCCTCTGCCCTTGCCTGAATCCAGATTTCGTAAAGCTCCAGCATGCAGGCGCGGGACTTGAGGTAGCGATCACTCAAGATCACGATGATCCGGTCTCCACGCGCCAGTTGCGCCATGTACTCGCTGATACGGCCGCCCAGTGTGATGTTGTCCTTGTCCCGATGAATATCAATGCCCCGCTTCTTCGCCTTGGCGCACAAGTCGTCCACCACCCCTTCGATGTTCCCGGCCGCAGGGTCCTCATTGTCATTCCAGGCATAGGAAACATAGTAGCTTACGGGTTTTGCAGGGTCCGGTCCGGCGGTCATGGTGCTGTCCTTGGTACTGAGTTGATCGCCCTTTGGGGACACCCCGAGGCGTTGTGCTTCCGCGACGACTGCAGTGATCGCGGCTTCCATGGCTTTCTGCGCAT
>NZ_JBALHR010000058.1:0-685 GCF_036964905.1 Gemmobacter denitrificans | reverse complement strand
TCTATGTGCGAAGAAGGTGTACCGTGAGGAGTGCTGGAGCGCATAGAAGTGAGAATGCCGGTATGAGTAGCGAAAGACAGGTGAGAATCCTGTCCACCGTAAGACTAAGGTTTCCAGGGGAAGGCTCGTCCGCCCTGGGTTAGTCGGGACCTAAGGAGAGACCGAAAGGTGTATCCGATGGACAACAGGTTGATATTCCTGTACTAGAGTATATAGTGATGGAGGGACGCAGTAGGCTAACTAAACCAGACGATTGGAAGTGTCTGGCCAAGCAGTGAGGTGTGATATGAGTCAAATGCTTATATCTTTAACATTGAGCTGTGATGGGGAGCGAAGTTTAGTAGCGAAGTTAGTGATGTCACACTGCCGAGAAAAGCTTCTAGCGTTAATTATACTCTACCCGTACCGCAAACCGACACAGGTGGGCGAGATGAGTATTCTAAGGCGCTTGAGAGAACTCGGGAGAAGGAACTCGGCAAATTGGTACCGTAACTTCGGGATAAGGTACGCCCTTGTAGCTTGACTGGCCTGCGCCAGGAGGGTGAAGGGGTTGCAATAAACTGGTGGCTGCGACTGTTTAATAAAAACACAGCACTCTGCAAACACGAAAGTGGACGTATAGGGTGTGACGCCTGCCCGGTGCCGGAAGGTTAATTGATGGGGTTAGCGGTAACGCGAAGCTCTT
>NZ_JBALHR010000057.1:0-690 GCF_036964905.1 Gemmobacter denitrificans | reverse complement strand
GATGCGGGTGCCAAAGACTTCGGGCCCGCCGACGGTGGTAAAGACGCAATCGGCCGCGAAATGGGTCATCACCGCGTCGATGTCATGCCGGTTGAAGGCGTCGAAGGTCGCCTTGAGGTCATCGGCGGTCAGGGTGCGGGTCATGGTCGGTCCTTTCAGATCAGTCTTCGGCATAAGGGACGATCAGCGTGGGCACCCGCGCGCGGCGCAGCACCCGTTTCGCCACCGTCCCGAGGAAGGTGTGGGAAATGCCATGGGCATGGCTGCCCATGAGGATCATGTCGGCGGGCAGGCTTTGCGCCCGCTTCAGGATGGCTTCGGCGGCAAAGCCCTCGATCAGTTCGATGTCATCGACCAGATCGCGCAGGGCCTGTTCGTCCTGCGGCATGGCGGCCCAGAAGGCCTCTTGCCGTTCCAGCAGGATCTGCCGGGTCGTCTCGGCCCGGCGGGTCATCGCCAGGCGCCGGGCCTCGGGATCCTGCATGAAAAGCTGGATGGTCAGCCGGGCCTCGTCGCTCATCGGTTCGATGGCGTGCAGGACATGCAGCCGCGCGTTCAACGCCGCCGCCAAGCCGACCGCATGGCGGAAGGCATAGGCCGAGGTATTGGACAGATCCGTCGCGTAGAGGATGGTGCGGATGGGTTTCAGCATCTCAATACCCCATGATCCTGGGCAGCCAGAGCGCGATA
>NZ_JBALHR010000056.1:0-701 GCF_036964905.1 Gemmobacter denitrificans | reverse complement strand
CAATGACTTGGCTGACCTGATTTTAGAAGAAGAGCTTCCCTTTTAGTTTATCCTTTGTACTTGCTATTTAAGTCTTCGATCTTTAAAGCAATAACTCCAAAAAATCATTATCTTGTTCCATACCTTGTTTTAAAGAATTATTGGAGACGAAATATTAAACATTTATTAGACTAATAAATAGTAAAATTAGATAAGATTTAGGGCGATAGGGATACTGTCAATAATTATGTGTAAACACTCAAGTAGAGTTGAAGAATGTTAATCAAATAAGCTTTCAAGTGTGTCAGCACATTGGCCAAACCCTTTATGGATGCGTTGATTTTGCTTGAAATTATAATCTTCAAACAGGGTAACTAAATAACGTTCCAGAGCCTCCTCGTTAGGAAAAAGAACCTTCTTTTTCGTTTGACGTTTGATTTCTTTGTTAAGAGACTCAATGAGGTTTGTCGAATAAATGCTATGCCAAATCTGGTAGGGAAACTGATAAAAAGTTAAAAGATTATCCGTATTCTCCAGACTTTCCATGACTTTCCTATACTTTGGTTTCCATTCGGCGATAAAGTTCTCTAAAGCTTGCACTGCCATTTCTAAATTTTCAGCACGATAAATCGTTTTAAATTGCTCCAGAATAACCGCTCTATCTGCTCGTTTCACTTTACTAGCTAGATTTCGACTAATATGAATTAAGCAACGTTGTTGTT
>NZ_JBALHR010000055.1:0-784 GCF_036964905.1 Gemmobacter denitrificans | reverse complement strand
TAGGGTCCAGACTCATTGATCGTCAAAGCCAGAAGATGACGGTTGCGGCGAGGGCGACGGCGGAGAGGAAGGTCTTTGCGCATCGGTCGTATCGGGTTGCAACGCGGCGCCAGTCCTTCAATCGGCCGAACATGATCTCGATCCGGTTGCGACGCCGATAACGTCTTTTGTCGTAGCGGATTGCCTTTCCGCGCGACTTCCGACCGGGGATGCAGGGGCGTATCCCCTTGTCTTTCAACGCGTCCCGGAACCAGTCGGCGTCATAGCCCCGGTCAGCGAGCATCCATTCGGCAGCGGGCAGACTGCCCAGCAGGGCTGCAGCGCCGGTGTAGTCGCTGACTTGGCCTGCGGTCATGAAGAACTTGAGCGGACGCCCCTTCGCATCGGTTACGGCATGCAATTTGGTGTTCAACCCGCCCTTCGTGCGCCCGATCAGGCGCCCGCGCTGAACATCGGGCCCCCCTTTTTCGCCCGCAGGCTCGAAGCCGTGCGGTGCGCCTTCAAATAGGTCGCGTCGATCATGATGGTCTTCTGCTCGGTGCCCTCGGAGGCGAGCCCGTCCATCATACGGGCAAAGACACCCATGTCCCCCCACCGCTTCCATCGGTTGGAGAGCGTCTTCGGTGGGCCATACTCCTTGGGCGCATCACACCAACGCAAGCCATTGCGATTGATGAAGATTATGCCGCTCAAAACCCGCCGATCATCGACCCGTGGCTTGCCATGGCTCTTTGGAAAGAACGGTCTCAGCCGCTCCATCTGCGCGTCCGTCAACCAGAATAGA
>NZ_JBALHR010000054.1:0-811 GCF_036964905.1 Gemmobacter denitrificans | reverse complement strand
GGTGTCTGTGACGGGGGTGGCAGCGAAGAGGGATTGTGTGTAGGGGTGCTGCGGGTTTGCGAAGAGGGTTTCGCGGGTGCCTTGTTCGACGGCTTCGCCCTTCGAGATCACCATGACGTCATCGGCGATGTAGCGCACGACCGAGAGGTCATGGCTGACAAAGACATAGGTCAGGCCGAATTCCTCCTGCAGATCGGCGAGCAGGTTGAGCACCTGCGCCTGCACGGAGAGATCGAGCGCGGAGACGGGTTCATCCAGCACCAGCAATGCCGGGTTCAGCATCAGGGCGCGCGCGATCGCGATGCGCTGGCGTTGCCCGCCCGAGAACATATGCGGATAGCGGTTGAAGTGTTCGGGCTGCAGCCCGACCTTCTTCAGCATCGCCTCGGCCCGGTCGCGCCTTTCGCTGGCGGGGAAATCGGTGTTGATGATCAGCGGCTCCATCAGCACATCGCCGACCTTCTGGCGCGGGTTCAGGCTGCCATAGGGGTTCTGGAACACCATCTGGACCTTTGAACGCAGCGCGGGGCCCGGGCGGCGGCGGCGGATATCGACGGGCTCGCCCGCGATCCGCAGTTCGCCGCTGGTGGGGGCGTCGATCAGGGCGATCACGCGCGCCAGTGTGGATTTGCCCGATCCGCTTTCGCCCACGATGGCCAGGGTCTTGCCCTTGTCCACCCTGAAGTCGATCCCCTTGAGCGCGCGCACCGTCCTGGCCCCGCCGAACAGGCCGCCGGGCACATGGTAATCCTGCACGATGGCGCGGCCTTCGACGACCGGGGCCGGGGTCTGGGCCGGGCTTTGGGCTGGG
>NZ_JBALHR010000053.1:0-877 GCF_036964905.1 Gemmobacter denitrificans | reverse complement strand
AAGGTAGCCGTATCGGAAGGTGCGGCTGGATCACCTCCTTTCTAAGGAAAAACGGAATGTACTTGAGTTTCTTATTTAGTTTTGAGAGGTCTTGTGGGGCCTTAGCTCAGCTGGGAGAGCGCCTGCTTTGCACGCAGGAGGTCAGCGGTTCGATCCCGCTAGGCTCCATTGAATCGAAAGATTCAAGTATTGTCCATTGAAAATTGAATATCTATATCAAATTCCATATGTAAGTAATTACATATAGATAGTAACAAGAAAATAAACCGAAACGCTGTGAATATTTAATGAGTTAGGTCGAAAGGCCAAAATAAGGTTAAGTTAATAAGGGCGCACGGTGGATGCCTTGGCACTAGAAGCCGATGAAGGACGTGACTAACGACGAAATGCTTTGGGGAGCTGTAAGTGAGCAATGATCCAGAGATGTCCGAATGGGGGAACCCGGCAGGTAATGCCTGTCACTCATTACTGTTAAGGTAATGTAGAGGAAGACGCAGTGAACTGAAACATCTAAGTAGCTGTAGGAAGAGAAAGCAAAAGCGATTGCCTTAGTAGCGGCGAGCGAAACGGCAAGAGGGCAAACCGAAGAGTTTACTCTTCGGGGTTGTAGGACTGCAACGTGGACTTAAAGATTATAGAAGAACTACCTGGGAAGGTAGGCCAAAGAGAGTAATAGCCTCGTATTCGAAATAGTCTTTATACCTAGCAGTATCCTGAGTACGGCGAGACACGAGAAATCTCGTCGGAATCTGGGAGGACCATCTCCCAACCCTAAATACTCTCTAGTGACCGATAGTGAACCAGTACCGTGAGGGAAAGGTGAAAAGCACCCCGGGAGGGGAGTGAAATAGAACCTGAAACCGTGTGCCTACAACAA
>NZ_JBALHR010000052.1:0-906 GCF_036964905.1 Gemmobacter denitrificans | reverse complement strand
ATCTCTGCCCGTGAAGGACCATAGGTCAGCAACCCACGTTCGGCCCGCGAGGTCGCATCCAGAAACACACCCTCCTCCGCCGCGATCGCCACCATGCGCGCTTTCATCATGTCGAGGTTGAAGGCATGCTCCTTCGCCATGAAGAACCAGCTGTCATTCAGCGTGCCCCGGTTGTTGACGACCATGTGGACGTGGGGGTGTGCCTTATCGGTGTGGAGGGCGGCGACATAGGACCAGACATCATCCTGATGCTCGCCCGATTGGAACATCTCGAAGGCCCATGCTTCGGCGATCAGCTTCGCCTTCTCTGGACGCACATGAGACGGGAAGCTCATCAGAAGATGGCTGGTATGCCCGTTCTTCGGCGCACCGTGCCAATCCTCGACCCAGTCGCCGACAATCTCATTGCGCTCGTCCCGGGTCAGCCCCTTGGCACCAGCATCCAGCACGACCCCATTGCCAAAGATCGAGGCCGATTTCGAGAACAGATAGTCCATCTGGGCTGCCAGCTCTTTCGCGTTGGCCGTGCCGCCTTTGCCGATCTTCTTCAGCACAGCCGCGTTCGACCCCAGCGAGAACCGCCAGAGCTGGCTGGCACGCGGCGAGAAGCGAAAGCTCTGCCGAGAGGGAGAAGAGGCCCCGGGTTTCACGCGCCCTGACTGGGGGCGCAGGATATCGAGCTCGCCCAGAACTGCAGCTGCAAGCCCGATGGGACGCGACCCAAGCTTAACCATAGCGCGCTCCCTCCCGAGCCTTGACAAACTTGCGAAACAGCGCCACGCCCTGCCGGCGGCGTTCCGCGATGATCTGGCCCAGCACCTTCGCCACCAGTGGCAAGGACCGGCGCAATTCCTCAACCGATGCCCATTGCGCCCGAACCATCGCTGCCCTGCCCCGGTTCGCCGC
>NZ_JBALHR010000051.1:0-1103 GCF_036964905.1 Gemmobacter denitrificans | reverse complement strand
ATCTCTTTAAGCGTCAGCCCGAAGGCGACATGCGACCGGGCGGCAGACAGGAGCGCGCGGGCAATCCACTGCCGTTCGGTCGAGTCCTCAACATCGCTGGCCAGAGCATCCGTGCGTCCTGCCGCGAGCGCCGTGACAATTCCAGCGCCATATTGCCGATGCAGTTCCGCCGTGAAGCGCGCGGCATCTGCCTCGCCCCGGAACGTAACCCTGCCCTCGGTCTGCATGATCTGCCCCATCGACCGCAGCGTGCGCACAAGTCGCGCGTTATCGGGCACGGTTTCATGGACAGCGGTGAGCTCAGTGGCCCGTGCCGCGCGGTCATAGAACTCTTGCACTGCCCCGGCCACGCGCTGCCCCTGATCAGGGTCGCGCAGATCCAGCCGCCGCCGACCCGCGATGACCATAAGGTCGCGGCAGACCCAGTCCCGCTCCTCCCAGGCATTCGCCGCGCCCGTTTCCAGACGGCGGGCAATACCTTCCCCGCTCAGACCAATCGCCCTCGCACCGGCCACGATCTCTGCTCGCAGCCGCTCTGCCGCCCCCGGTCGCAGGGGCAGATCCACTTTGCCCCGCGTCAGGACATCACCCTCCAGCGCCATGCCATATATCGCTGATTGCGGCATCATCTGCAGCAGCTGCGCGCCACGGGCATCGCCAAGCCCGCGCGCGATATCGACGGCATAGCCATACAGCTCGTCCCGCATTTCCTTGCGCCCGGCGACAGGCATCTTCCTGAGCTTGCCCTCCGCCTCTGCCATCCATCCGGTAAAATGCCTGTCCAGATCGGCGCGCTCCGCCGTCGCAACATCGCCCGGAAACGGCTGCAACACCCCACCCCGCCGCAGGGCTTGCTCGGCCTCTGCGATCTTCTCACCAATCTCCGGCAAACCCGTCAGCGCTGCCACATGACTGAGGCTGCGCATGGTGTCGGCCGTGCGCCCCATCGTGGCCAGAGCATCTTCAAGCGCCCTGCCCTCGCGCGGCCGCTCTTCTGGCGCCCGACCCGCAATCCGCGCCCGCTCGATCTCTGCCCGTGAAGGACCATAGGTCAGCAACCCACGTTCGGCCCGCGAGGTCGCATCCAGAAACACACCCTCCTC
>NZ_JBALHR010000050.1:0-1109 GCF_036964905.1 Gemmobacter denitrificans | reverse complement strand
GCCTCCTTGCCGGACGGAGGTGGGGCGCAGAGCATCGGCATCGCCTTGCAATCCGGGTCGCAGCGAAAGATGGCCATGCTGCTGCTCAAACAGGGGCAAGGCGTGCGGGATGCCTACACCATTGCCTGCCGATCGGCGCGGGAGCAGAAATCCATTCTCGAGCACATGGCCGAAGAGGTTGGCGCCCTGCCGGTGACCGACGACTATGTGCGTCGCGCCCTATCCGTTGCGTTGGCGGATGGGCTGGCTCAGGGGCAGCCGCCTGTTCCGGGGCTGATCGAGGTTGTCCGGCTGTGCGGCTTTGCCGGCTTGCGACCGGAGGCGAAATCAACAGCGGACCTGATTGCCGATCTGGAATCGACGCCTGTTGTGAAGGCGCTTGTACCCAGGCAGCTGGCAGCCCTCATCACCGCCAGCGAGGAATGGTGGGATCGCCACGAGACGATCGACAGCTGGTTTGAAGACAGTGATGCCGCACATGCCGTCCTTGGAAAGGCGCGGAGCGCGAAATCTGGGGAGTCGGCACTCTGGAAATGGCTCGATGGTCGGCGGGATTGGTGGGCGCGCATTCTGGCGCGATCCGCGGAAGTCCTCGAGGCGGCGCGGCACCCGGATGCGGCGAGCTTCGCCGCATGTGCCATGGCCCTGCTCGAGGGGCGTGATCTGAGAAAGATCCCGGTCATGCTGGATGTGCATGAGCAGACCATTGAGGCCTGGATCCACGATGATCCGGAGTTGGGGCCTGACATGACACTTGAGGAGCTTGCGCAGGAAGCCCCCGAACCTGAACAGAAGGGGGAGATGGCCAGGCTGCTGCGGGGAAGTGGCCTCTCGGTCGATTGGTTGGACGGCTATCTGACTGGCATCGTGATTGCGCCTCAGATGCTGATGCCAAACCAGTGGCTGTCCCCGATCCTCGAGCCGGTCCTGCCGCAGATCGACCCTTCCCGGTTCCAGCGCTTCATGGACCTTCTGATGATGCGCGCCCAAGGGATTTCGGATGTGGCATCAGCGGCCGACGATCTGGCTGCAAGCATCTCGGGGCGTTCGAAGACGGGGCAGGCGGCATGGTGGGAGGGGATTTGCAACGCGCTCAGCCGGTTCCGGTC
>NZ_JBALHR010000049.1:0-1155 GCF_036964905.1 Gemmobacter denitrificans | reverse complement strand
GACCGATGTCGAGGGCCTGATCGGTGCCGGTCGGCATGAGCGCAGCGGCGAGCGCACGACCTGGCGCAACGGGTATCGAGAGCGCGCTCTCGATACCCGTTTGGGCACGCTGAACCTGAGGGTGCCGAAGCTCAGACAGGGCAGCTACTTCCCGAGCTTCCTCGAAGCCCGCAAGACCTCGGAACAGGCCTTGGTGGCAGTCATTCAGGAAGCCTGGATCGGCGGGGTCTCCACCCGCCGGGTGGATGAACTGGTGCAGGCCATGGGTCTCAGCGGGATCTCGAAGAGCACTGTCTCGAAGCTCTGCAAGGATATCGATGAGAGGGTCGGGGAGTTCCTAAATCGCCCGCTGACCGGCGACTGGCCCTATGTCTGGCTGGATGCCACATACCTCAAAGTTCGCCAGGGCGGCCGCATCGTGCCGGTCGCGGCCATAATCGCGGTGGCAGCCAACACCGAGGGCCGCAGGGAAATCATCGGCTTGGGCATAGGGCCTTCGGAGGCCGAGACCTTCTGGACCGAGTTTCTGCGCTCTCTCCGCGCCCGTGGCCTCGGCGGGGTCAAACTGGTGATCAGCGACGCGCATACCGGTCTCAAGGCAGCTATTGCCCGGGTCTTCGAAGCGACCTGGCAGCGGTGCAGGGTTCATTGGATGCGCAACGCCCTCGCCCACGTCTCCCGGGGCCAGCACACCGTCGTCGCAGCCGCCATCCGGCAGGCCTTCGAACAGCCTGATCGCATCCACGCCGGGGAGACCTGGCGGAAGGTCGCAGAGCAGCTGCGCCCCCGATGGCCAAAGCTCGCCGACCTCATGGAAACCAGTGAGCACGATGTCTTGACCTACATGACCTTCCCCCGCCAGCACCGCACCAAGCTGCACAGCACAAATCCCATCGAACGCCTAAACAAGGAGGTGAAACGCCGATCCGATGTCGTCGGGATCTTCCCCAACGAAGCCTCGATCATGCGGCTGATCGGTGCCGTGCTCTTCGAGGCCAACGACGATTGGCAGACCTCAAGCCGCTACATGATGGTCGAGGCCTTCGCCCAAATCGACAAGGAGGAGATCGACCCCATTCTCAGCATCACAACAAAGGCCGCCTGACCATGACCTCAGGCCATCCAGTAATTTACACCAGATTGACGGACGTGACC
>NZ_JBALHR010000048.1:0-1193 GCF_036964905.1 Gemmobacter denitrificans | reverse complement strand
ATGGCCATCTTTCGCTGCGACCCGGATTGCAAGGCGATGCCGATGCTCTGCGCCCCACCTCCGTCCGGCAAGGAGGCGCGGATACTGTGAAGCGTCCAGGCTGCCTGATCGGTCGACGGCGCGATGCCTTTGCGCAAGGCCTCCCTCAGAAGGGCATCCACTTTCGCGCGGGCCGCATCTTCCGGCATCCAGCTGCGCAGAACCACCAGGGATGCCAAGACCCGCCCCGGCACTTCACCGGTGGCAAGGCGATCAGCCAGGCCCTGCGCTGCCGCATGGCGGATGCGCGAGACCGGATCGAGCAACCAGTAGCAGGCGAGATCGGCATGAATGGGATCACTGCGCCCCAGCGAGAAAGCCACAACATCATCCCGCATCTCGGGTGGCATGGCCGGAAAGCTCTCGGTCAGGGCTTGATGCAAGGCCAAAGGCGCGCCCTCTGCCTGACGGATCAGATCGTCGAAAAGACCCTCAAGACCATGGGCAGCGCTGGCTGGGCCAGCGGCCTCGGGACCGAACACCGGGACCACATTTTCGGGCTGCAGCACGAGAGCGGCTGGCGCCGACAAGCCATTCCGGGCCCAGAGCTGCGCAAAGATCAGGCTATGCACCGATGTCAGCCGTCCCTGACCCCGCGCCAGATCAACTGCGCCAGCAACCGTGTCGATCAGGGCCTGACCCCGAGCCTTGCTGTTTTCGCGGGCGATGCGGGCTGCGTCGAGGCCCGCGCCAAGAAGGTCGAGCAAGTCCTCATCCGCGGGGCCAAGCGCCGCACGCGCACAAAGACGCGCGACGATCTGCCCGCCCAAGGCGGGACGATGCAAAAGATCGATACCAAATCGCTCGAGAACCTCTCGACGCCCCCCGAGACGATCGCTGCCCGCAGCCTGCAAGGCAGCCAGTGCCTCATCGATCCGACGTGTCGCCATTGGCCATCATCCCAGACTGCGCGATCTCTGGCGCTATCCTATCAAGCGCACGATGGCTTGTCAGGACAGCAGAGCCGATAGCCCCGGGCCAAATCCGCCCTCCCCTCAGATGCTCTTCATTTCCTATCGCTCCCAATCCTGCTCTTTGCGAGGGGCCGGGGCCGCCAGCCGCTGTTCGGCCTGCCCAATCTCTTTAAGCGTCAGCCCGAAGGCGACATGCGACCGGGCGGCAGACAGGAGCGCGCGGGCAATCCACTGCCGTTC
>NZ_JBALHR010000047.1:0-1223 GCF_036964905.1 Gemmobacter denitrificans | reverse complement strand
AGGGGCGGCCTTTCTGTCCGATGACCCGAGGGTCACCAGAACATCATCACTCGATGATTTTCGACACGACGCCTGCGCCGACGGTGCGGCCGCCTTCACGGATGGCGAAGCGCAGCTTCTCTTCCATCGCGATCGGGGCGATCAGTTCCACGTTGAACTTCAGGTTGTCGCCCGGCATCACCATCTCGGTGCCTTCCGGCAGTTGCACGGTCCCGGTCACGTCGGTCGTGCGGAAGTAGAACTGCGGACGGTAGTTGGCGAAGAACGGGGTGTGACGGCCACCTTCCTCTTTGGTGAGGATATAGGCTTCGGCTTCGAACTTGGTGTGCGGTTTCACCGAGCCGGGCTTGCACAGCACCTGGCCGCGCTCGATGCCTTCACGGTCCACACCGCGCAGCAGCAGGCCGACGTTGTCGCCAGCTTCGCCCTGGTCGAGCAGCTTGCGGAACATCTCGACGCCGGTGCAGACGGTTTTCTTGGAAGCGCGGATGCCCACGATTTCCAGTTCCTCGCCGACTTTCACAACGCCGCGCTCGATACGGCCGGTGGCCACGGTGCCACGACCCGAGATCGAGAACACGTCTTCGACCGGCATCAGGAAGGGCTGGTCAACAGCGCGGGCCGGGGTCGGGATGTACTCGTCCACAGCGGCGATCAGCGCGCGGATCGCGTCTTCGCCGATGGCTTTCTCGGTGCCGTTCATCGCGTGCAGAGCCGAGCCCTTGATGATCGGAATGTCGTCGCCGGGGTAGTCATAGGACGACAGCAGTTCGCGGATTTCCATTTCCACGAGTTCCAGCAGCTCCGGGTCATCGACCTGGTCCACCTTGTTCATGAACACGACCATGTAGGGGATGCCCACCTGACGGCCGAGCAGGATGTGCTCGCGGGTTTGCGGCATCGGGCCGTCAGCAGCCGAACAGACCAGGATCGCGCCGTCCATCTGGGCGGCACCGGTGATCATGTTCTTCACATAGTCGGCGTGGCCGGGGCAGTCCACGTGCGCATAGTGACGGGCTTCCGACTCGTATTCCACGTGCGCGGTTGAGATCGTGATGCCACGCGCGCGCTCTTCCGGGGCGCCGTCGATCTGGTCATAGGCGCGGAATTCACCAAAATACTTGGTGATCGCTGCCGTCAGAGTGGTTTTGCCGTGGTCAACGTGGCCGATCGTGCCGATGTTGACGTGCGGTTTCGTCCGTTCAAACTTTGCCTTTGCCATT
>NZ_JBALHR010000046.1:0-1268 GCF_036964905.1 Gemmobacter denitrificans | reverse complement strand
CGGGCGGCCTGCATCAGCAGGTCGCGGGCGGCGTGATAGCTGGCTTCCATCAGCTTGCAGAGGGTGGTCGGTTCCATGGATTTCGTCCTTTCGGGGCCGCGTTTCATGGTCTGTACATGCCCCCTTGAAGCCGGGATTGAAGTCCTCCGGAATTGCTCTTTCAGGGCCATCCGGAGCACTTCATTGCGCGGGTTTCAGGCGGGGAAGTCGAAGTTCGACACCAGCAATTCCGCCCGCGCCCCGGCGGTATCATTCCCGGTGCGGCTGATCGTGTAGCTGGTGGTGACCGGCACCAGGCGGAAGCGGCCGAAGATCGCGCGGATCTCGGGCACGTCATTGATCGACAGGATGAACCGCCCCTTCAGCGCGCCCAGGACATCGGCCATGCGGGCAAAGTCATCGCGGCTGAACAGGGTCTTGCCGTAATCGCCCTCGCAGCCCCAATAGGGCGGATCGAGATAGAACAGCGCCCCCTCGCGATCATAGCGCGGGATGAACTCGGCCCAGTCGAGGCATTCGATGATCACCCCCGCCAGGCGGCTGTGCAGGTCTTCCAGCATCGGCTCCAGCGTGGTCAGGTTGAACCGCGCCGTGCGGTCGGTCACCACCCCGAAATTGCGCCCCGAGACCTTGCCGCCAAAGGCGGTGCGCTGCAGGTACAAAAACCGCGCTGCCCGTTCCAGATCGGTCAGGGTTTCCGGGTTGGTATCGACCAGCCGGTTGAACTCGGCCCGCGTGGTCAGCTGGAAGCGCAGGGTGTCGAGGAATTGCGGGTAATGCCGCTGCAGGATGCGGAACAGGGTCGCGATCTCGCGGCCCTTGTCATTGATGACCTCGCAGCGCGGACGCGATGTCCGCCGCAGGAATATCCCGCCCATGCCGACAAAGGCCTCGGCATAGCTGGTGCAGGGCGTGCGGTCGATGATGCCGCAAATCCGCTTCGCAAGGTTGCGCTTGCCGCCCAGCCAGGGGGCGACGGGCTGAACCGGATCGACCGGGATCAGCGGGGGGAGGGCATCACCGATGCTCATGGGAGGTTCCTTCATCGCTTTGGCGCTGCACGCGCTCTGTGGAGGGGGCTCGGAAGGGCCTCAGGGTGTTGAGTGCCCGGCAGCGCGGGCATTTGATGGAAAGGGCACCGCAAAGCGCCCCGTCCTCGATCTTGAACAGCAGCCGTCTACAGCAGCTGCAACGGACCTCTTGATCCGGCATGTCGAATCACCTCTTAGGTGGCGCTCCCCTGCAGGGGACGGGAGCGGCCATGAGGC
>NZ_JBALHR010000045.1:0-1271 GCF_036964905.1 Gemmobacter denitrificans | reverse complement strand
TGAGCTACTCCCCGAAAATCGGACAGTGACGGAAGCTACGATCTGAAGTCTGCTGATCTCCAAGCACGAGGAGATCAGGACATGTCGAAACGCAGGAACCACGATGCGGCATTCAAGGCGCGTGTGGCGCTGGAGGCCGTGAAGGGAGAGCGCACGGTGTCGGAGCTGGCCGCCGAATATGGCGTGCATCCGACGATGATCCATCAATGGAAGCGATCTCTGCTGGAGGGTGCCGCAGGCATCTTCGAACGCGGTATTAAGGCTGCGGTGGCGGCCGAGGTCGCCGAAGAAACGGTCCGAGACCTGCACGCCAAGATCGGAGAGCTGGCCGTCGCCAACGATTTTTTGTCTCGAAAGCTCAAGCCCTGGATCGGCAAGTGAGGCGGAGCATGATCGAACACTCACATCCCAAGCTGTCAGTGGGCGCGCAGTGCCGCCTGCTGTCGATCTCGCGATCGTCGTTCTACTACGCGCAGCAGGGCGAGACAGCGATGAACCTCGACCTCATGCTGTTGATCGACAAGCAGTTTCTGGACACCCCGTTCTACGGCGTCCGGCAGATGACATGGCACTTGCAGAACGAAGGCCATGCCGTGAACCAGAAACGCATCCGGCGGCTGATGCGTCTCATGCGCCTGATGCCGATCTACCAGAAGCCTGACACCAGCAGGCCCGCGAAGGGGCACAAGACCTACCCCTATCTGCTGGGCGGGCTGCGGGTGGAGCGGCCAAACCAGGTCTGGTGCGCCGACATCACCTATTTGCCGATGCGCCGCGGCTTCCTCTATCTGGTGGCCGTCATGGACTGGTTCACCCGCAAGGTTTTGGCCTGGCGGATATCGAACACGCTGGAGGCCGACTTCTGCGTCGAGGCGCTGAGCGAGGCGGTCCACAAGTTCGGCCCGCCCGAGATCATGAATACCGATCAGGGCAGCCAGTTCACGTCCTTCGCCTGGACCGACCGGCTGAAGCGGGTCGGAACCCGGATCTCAATGGATGGCAAAGGCCGCTGCCTTGACAACATCTTCATCGAGCGTCTCTGGCGGTCCTTGAAGTATGAATGCGTCTACTTGCACGCCTGGGAAACCGGATCGCAGGCAAGGGCTGGCATCGGGCGCTGGATCACTTTCTACAACCACCATCGCCCACACTCTGCCCATGGCGGTCAACCGCCCGCCGTGGTCTACTTCACCGCAACCCAAACCGATCAGCAGGTGCAGGCCGTAGCTTAACTCAGCAGGAAATCTGTCCAAGAGTTGGGGAGTAGCTCA
>NZ_JBALHR010000044.1:0-1677 GCF_036964905.1 Gemmobacter denitrificans | reverse complement strand
GCGGCATCGATGGCGGCGGCGGTGGCAAGGCGCAGGGCCTCGAGCCTTGCGGCCTCCTGCCGCCAGATGGCGGCAAGGTTCAGCCAGATCTGCGCCAGCGTATCGGGATCGGGGGCGGTGAGGCCGGTCTCGGCGGACAGGAGCGGATAGGCCGCGAGATCGGGCTGCGGCTCGGCCAGCCAGGCGCGGGCCTCGGCCTCCTTGGCGAGATAGATCATCTGCTGGCCCGGCAGATCGGTGACCAGCTGGCGGCGGGCCTGATCGATGGCATGGGTCAGGGCGGCCCGGGCCGCTGCCCTGGCCTCCGCCAATGCCTCCACCGCGCGGGCCTCGGCCCCGATCATCTGGCTCCAGTCGATCATTGCACACCCCCTTCAAACGGGTCTTCAAACGGCGCGTCAGGCGCGGGCGGGTTCCATTCCGGCAGGGCAACCGGGCCATCCTCCCAGACCTCGACCGGGTCGGGATGGGTCACGCGGCGGGCCGCATCCGGGGCGGGGAAGGGCAGCGGCCCATGCGGCAGGAAGAGCGCAAGCCGCAGCACCCCGTCCTGCCGGGTCACATCCGAGGCGAGCCAGCCGCCCGGCACGGCCGCGCGCGGCAAGACCGCGCCTTCGGGCAGCGGGGCGAAGTCATGCGGGGTGCCATTCACCATCAGCACCTCGCCCTTCCGGGCAAGAACCGGGACCGGATCATCGGCGCGGATCGGGATCAGGGTCAGGATCATCGAGAGGCTCCTTCAGAACCAGCGGCCAAGGGCGAGCCCGTCAAGACGGGCCTCGACAGCGGCGGAATGGAGATTGACGACGCCCAGCACGCCTGCGGTCGCACCGACCCCGCCGCCCACCCCGCGCAGATGCCGCGCGGCACTCTGGCGCGAGGCCGGATCGTTGAAGCTGCGCACCGCCACCCGGGGCTGGGGCACCGAACCCGAGACGAAGACCGCCGGATAGGTCCAGCTCGCCTCGACATAGGCCCCGGCAGGGATCGATTGTGCGAGGCCTGCGGTGATCCAGCAGATCTGCGTGCCATCGGCCAGCCGCAGATAATCGCCATTCGCATTGCTGCCGCGCTCCAGCACCGCCCCGGTCGGCACGCCGCCCGACTGGCTGACCGTGCCCAGCAGCCCGCGCAGGGTGACGATCCGCTCCCAGGGCGTCCAGGTCACCCCGGCATCCTGCGTGCGGCGCAGGAAGACCCCGCCGGTCAGCGGGCTTGCGATCTGCGCCTGGAAGTTCACCGTGGCGGCACTGCGCAGCACGATCACCGCGCCGCTGCCCGAACTCGGGATCGCCGGATCGCTGAAGACATAGGTATAGGTCCCGGCAGGCATCATCGCATTGAGGCTGACCGTGACCGGCGCGGTGGCCAGAAGCCCGCCATCGCCCACCTGCAGGACCCGCCCCGCCATGGCATCGGTCGGGCCTGCGGTCACCGGGCGGCCCAGCGTCAGCCAGCCGCTGCCGGTGGAGATCACCAGAACCCCATGCCCGCGCGGCAAGGCCAGCGTCGCCGCGCCGTCGATGCTGTCGCTGCCCTGCCGGGTCAGGGTGATGGTGCCGGTCCCGGTATTGACCACCGAGACGAAGAAGGCCGCCCCCGCATGGGCCGCGAGCGGCAGGGTCAGGACCCAGCTGCCGCTGGCGCTGATGACCCGGCCCCGGTCGGCCGCCGTCA
>NZ_JBALHR010000043.1:0-2268 GCF_036964905.1 Gemmobacter denitrificans | reverse complement strand
TGATCTCCTCGTGCTTGGAGATCAGCAGACTTCAGATCGTAGCTTCCGTCACTGTCCGATTTTCGGGGAGTAGCTCACACTGTGGGAATTAGCGGCAGCCTATAAAGTTGATCCCCCGATGATGCATCAGTGGGAGAAGTCGCAGCTTGAATGCGCCGCAGGCATCCTTGCGCGTGATGGTAAGTCCGCTGCGGCGGCCGGGGTCTCCAAAGATATAGCCCGCGGCACATGAAAAGCTGGACGCCATGAAGCCTGTCACATGAACGCACCTGATCGCATGCTCAGAAGTTGTTAAAACCCTTTATTCGAAGGGGACATACACACATGCATGCCAATGCACTGCCTAAGGGATCAATTTTCACGCAGAAACACACAGAAAGGGTTCGTTTACGGCTGCAAGTCTAGCCTGTCTGGCAGAGGTCAAATTCATGACCTTGGAATGCCGGAGCTTCGCGTGTCCCAAGATACCGCAAGAAACCAGATCGCGATAGTGGTTGACCCCGATTCGCTGCGGCTGCGCCGCGTGGCCGGGGCACTGGCACCGTTGCGGGTGATCGGAGCCATGTCGCTGTTTGAAGCCTTCAGCCTGGTCGAGGAAGCCCAACCCGTCAGTCTCGCCATTTCTGACACCGCTGCGGCCGAACCGGGATTCGACATGTTCCTGCGCCTTATCAAGGCTATCGGTGCCCGCTGGGTTGTCTACGGCGCCCAACCACCGGCGCAGCTGCCCCCCAATACCGCCTGGGTGGATTTTGGGCGCGACGACAATCCTGCAGTCGTGGCCGATGTTCTGGCGGGACGGACCCGGCCGAAACCTCCGCCCAGCACAACCGCACACAAACCCGAACTGATCCTGATCGGCGCATCGACGGGCGGGATCGCTGCGATCGAGACGGTTCTGTCGCAATTCACCACCGAATGCCCGCCGACCCTGATCGTTCAGCATATCAGGCCGAATTTCCTGGATGGTCTGCTTGACCGACTGAACCGCTGCTGCACACCCCATGTCGTGGCGGCACAGGACAATGCGATTCCGACACGAGGCACAGTCCATATCGCGGCAACCGCTGATTGCCACTTGGTGCTGACAGGAACCGCCCGGCCACGGATGGCCATTGTTCCGGCCCCTGCAACCTGCCCACACCGGCCTTCGGTGGATGCTTTGTTTCAATCGGCTGCCGCCTTTGGCCCAAAGGTCGCGGCGGCCCTGCTTACCGGAATGGGCGCTGACGGTGCCCGGGGGCTCGGCGAAATTCGTGCGGCAGGCGGCTTTACCATCGCCCAGAACCGCGAAACCTGCACGGTTTACGGCATGCCGCGAATCGCCGCCGAAATGGGCGCGGCCTCTGCCATTCTTCCGCTGGACCGTATCGGTGCAGCCCTTCTGGCCGGTGCCGCACAATCGGTTCCCGCCCAGGCAAGCTTGCGGGGCCCAAGATGACCGAACAGCGCACCCTTCATGTCATCCAGGGGGAACAGGCGATCTCCGATTCGCAGGATGTGATGATCACG
Source organism: Gemmobacter denitrificans (assembly GCF_036964905.1). Lineage (NCBI taxonomy): Bacteria > Pseudomonadati > Pseudomonadota > Alphaproteobacteria > Rhodobacterales > Paracoccaceae > Gemmobacter > Gemmobacter denitrificans. Next base: position 756 of record NZ_JBALHR010000043.1, on the reverse strand, counting down.
ACAGTACTGGGATCATGCGTTGCCGCCTGCATGTACGATCCGCAGCGTCAGATCGGCGGCATGAACCACTTTCTGCTGGCCGATGATACCGGCGCACGCGAGGGGGATATGCGTTTCGCTTCGGCCTCGATGGAGCGTCTGGTGAACGGCTTGTTGAAACAAGGGGCGCAACGGTCTCGGCTACAGGCCAAGATTTTCGGAGGTGCCCGCATGATGGCCGGGCTTCCGGATATCGGCCGCCGCAACGGCGAGGCAGCCATTGCCTTTCTGGCGGGCGAGCGGATTCCCTGCATTTCCATGAGCCTGGGTGGAAATTCTGCCCGGCGGATCCGGTTTTGGCCTGCAACCGGCAGGGCCCAGCAACTTCTGCTGGCGGATCAGGCGACAGACCCACAATCGTCTTCAAACGGACAACAATGGATAGCTCTATAGGGGGCTTGCCAAGTGTGTAGCCCCGGAATTTGGTAAATCGGATCAAGGATGAACCGATCTTGCTCTAAAGCCCAATTACCGACGCTGTATTCCTATCACCTCGTGCTCGGGTTCTGAACTGACTGAGCTGATGCGGTGGATGCCACCACCCAACGGCATCCGCTCACTGCATCCACATGACTGCTTATCGCTACCACCCCTGTCCATCTGCGTGTGGCGCTAAAGGTCCATACCAGTGAGCTTCTGGGAAAACTTGCTCATCTTGGCGACGGCGATCGTGACGGAGGGCTTCAGGGCATCGAGATCAACCTCGGGCGCGGCGAC
>NZ_JBALHR010000042.1:0-2416 GCF_036964905.1 Gemmobacter denitrificans | reverse complement strand
TTGGGGAGCTACATATCTAACTAGCCAAAAATACCTTGCGGAAATTGGCTAGGTAGGTTATCACGGTGCAGAAGGAGCTTGCACCATGTCGAAGCCTGAAACCCTTTCTACCTTTGAGTTCTTCCGTAAGTTCCCGGACGAAGAGACCGCGCGCAAGTTCTTTGAGGCTAAGCGCTGGGGTGGTGACCCCGTCTGCGGTCACTGTGGTTCGGTTGACGTGGCGGAGTGCAAAGACCTCAAGCCCATGCCCTACCGCTGCAAGGACTGTCGCAAGCATTTCAGCGTCCGCACTGGCACTGTGCTGGCCGAAAGCCGCCTTCCCCTGATCAAGTGGCTTCTTGCCATTTACATGCTCACCAGCGCACGCAAGGGCATCCCTAGCACTCAAATGGCCCGCGAACTTGGCGTCACGCAAAAGACAGCGTGGTTCCTTGCACAGCGCATTCGCGAAACTTGGCTGAAGGATCGCGACGACCACATGGACGGTCAGGTTCAGGTTGACGAAACCTATGTTGGCGGTCGCGAGAAGAACAAGCACGCCGACAAGAAACTTCACGCAGGTCGTGGCGCAGTTGGCAAGACTGCCGTGGTTGGCGTCCGCGATGAAAATGGCAAGGTCCGCGCCGTTGTGGTCGAGAACACCAAGGCAGCGACCCTTGAGCGCTTCGTCCGCGACCATTGCAAGGTTGGCGCAACCATCGTGACCGATACCCACGGCGGCTACATCAACCTTAAGGCCCGCGGCTATAACCATATCACCATCAATCACTCTGCAGGCGAGTACGTCCGCGACATGGCGCATACCAACGGCATCGAAAGCTTCTGGTCCCTGCTCAAGCGAGGCTATATCGGCGTCTATCACTACATGAGCGCCAAGCATCTGCACCGGTATGTGAAGGAGTTCTCCTTCCGCCATAACACGGCTCAGATCGGCACACTGGACTTCATTGTAATGACTATCGACCGCATGGCAGACAAGCGCCTCACCTACAAAGGACTGATCAATGCCTGACGACAAGAAAGACCTTATCGAGCCGATCAATGCCAGCTTTGAGGATGTGGTCGGAGCAATAGCCCCGCGCATGATGCCGTCTGATGTGATCCCGTCCGGCATGCCGTTCGCCAAGTGGCGCGGGAAGATTGATCTCGGCGGCGACGAGTTGGATGTGTATGTCCTCGACACAGAGGATCGGGTTATCGCACTTAGAAGCGCGGTCAAATCCATCGCAAATGCTGATAGTGGAGACCTGGCCAAGTTCATAGGGGTGAACAGCCTAAAACCCTATATTAACAGCGACTTAATCCTGGCCGAACTTGTTGAATTTTCGATACCCGGAACGCAGTTTACCGGGCGAGGAATGACGACAGAGCATTTTGAGTTGATCTGCCGTGGTTATGTTCAGGCGCTGTACGAAAGCGCAAACCTAACGGATCGCCAACGAGAAATTGCGATTAAGTGCGCGGTACTCACCGCTGGCCTAACTCGCACAGGGCTTGACGCGCTTATCGATGAAGCAACTGGCTATCAGTATGAGCGCGCAGAGGATGCCTTGCAGGTCAAGTTGCGAGCATTCATCGCTGACGAACTTCGCGCATGGGAGAAAACGTTCCCTGACGAACTTTGGGAGGAGTTTGGGCGTCTGACGGGGTGGTCTACTCCTCTACAGTCACGGCCAAAATGGTGGGGGAAGCTAGTGATTGAACTGATCTATGACACGCTTGACCCAGACGTGGCAAAGTATCTCAAGGAGAACAAGCCACCGGCTGGGGTTCATTGGCACAGGCAACTCACTGAGAATTTGGGCGTCAGGCAATTAGTGTCTCGTTGCTGGGAAGTGATTGGCGTGTCAAAAACTTGCGACGACATCCACGAGTTGAGATAGAGAGTTGCGCAACACTATGGGAAAAAGCCTGTGCAGTTCACGATGTTTCTAAAGCCGCCAAAAGAATAAAGCGGTGACTGCTTCGCTTCAAGGTCGAAGCGTGAACATGGCGACGTGAAAGGACTCGACTCACACGCCGACGATTCGGTCTAACCATATAGACGGCTACCGTCACACTCCTAGCACCCTAGTTTCCTTGATAGGCGGCGAGGGCGCGGGGTGCGCCTTCGGAGCGTTGGGCTGCTTCCCAACAATCCATACAGGAGGTGCCGACGATGGCAGCTTGCAAATGGCCGAAACCGGTGAGCGTTTGCTCATATTTCCGGTTTCGGTTTGGAAAATGGGAGCGTGTAGTTGACCACTGCCGCTCGTATCCATCTCGTTAACGGGTTGCAGCCCTAGAGACTTGTAAGAAGATGGTAGCCGTCACCTCTCACAAAAAATTCTACCACGGCAAAGAATCTAGTGTCTAGACAATCTCGCTAGCCATCTCACTCTCGGCTCAAGTGGCTAGTTAGGTATATAGACCCCCA
>NZ_JBALHR010000041.1:0-3260 GCF_036964905.1 Gemmobacter denitrificans | reverse complement strand
ACATGGCGCGATCCATCGGCCAGACCGAAGCTGAGACCGGCGGCAGTCTTGGCGCGGATCACCGCCCCGAACTGGTGGACGGCGGCATAGATCATGTTGCTGCCGACCAGCACATGATCGGCGGCGGGGCGTGCGGTCACGCTGTCGAGCAGGCGTCCGCTCTGCCAGAGCGACTTGCCGCCTTCTTCCCTGACCCGGAAACTTGCGGGCCAGGGGCTGCCATCCGGGGCCTCGCTGGTGGTGCTGATCCGCTCCCTTGCGCCCGAAACCAGCGCCGAACCCACGCTGTCCATGAACCCGGTCATGTCGCCAAGCGCGCCGGTCAGCCGGTCCAGACCGGCAAGACCTTCGGCCTCGTCCAGAACCATGCTGAAGGTGAGAGACATCAGAAGCCCCTCAACTGATCGCGGGTCATGTGACGTTCCGGCCCGTCGGTCATCGCGACCCCGGGGGTCACGACTTCGGGCGCGACCACCGATCCGCCATCGCCGAGGGCCGCATCGCCGCGCGCCACGGATTTCAGGAAGTTGATCGCATCATCGCGCAGCGACCGGCGGGCCTCCATGTCATGGCCGATGTTCACATAAAGCTGGTGCAGGGCGAGGTTCCGGCAGATCACCTTCAGAATGCGCGGCGGCTCGGCCTTGACCGCTTCAAGGGGCGCACCGGACAAGGCCTTGGCGATATAGCTGTCGATCTCGGCCGAGGCATCATCGAGGGCTGCCTGCAGCCGGGTCTCGTCCACCTCGTCGGTCCCGCCGTCGAGATCGGTGAGGGCGACAAGATCGCGCTGCGGCAGGGCCGCGCGGAACTCGGCCACGGTGGCATAGGACATGTCAGCGCCTCGCGATCTGGAAGTGCGGATCGGCCTGCAATTGCGCGATCCGGACCTCGTCCAGATCGGTGACCGGCCCGGTCAGACCCTGCGGCCAGCGGCGACCGGCCCGGCGCTTGCCGCCAGCGGCAAGGCACAGGACCATGAGACCGGCATCATCAGCCCCGACCGGGCCACCAGCGTCGGTGGCAGAAGGGGCCGGGTCGGCCAAAGGGGCAGGGGTCATATCCCCGCTCGGCATGGCCTCGGTCGCCGGTGCGTCGGGAGCCACGTCAGGGGAAGGCAGCGGGGCCGCCCCGGCGGCGGCCTCCGGCCCGGCGGCTCCTTCAGTGGCCTCTGCCGCCCCCATCCCCTCGGCCATGCGGGCATCGGCCGCGTCCTGGCTGTCTTGGGGGCTCCGGGTGTTCAGTGCAGGCGTCTTGCGGGACATGGGTCAGCTCCTGTCGGTTCATCGTCGGGGGCGGGCTTGCCGCCCCCTCGGGGAAACGACCGCTTGGGGGCGGGGATCAGATCAGGGTCAGGCGGCTTTCGACATGCAGCTCGGCGGTGTTGCGCCAGGAGTTGGTCGCCCCATTGGCATCGCGCTCGTTCAGCAGGATTTCGCGGGCGGTCCCTTCCAGCGTCGGCGGCACCACCAGGAGCTTGGGCTTCAGGTTCAGCTTGCGGCCCCGGTGCCCGCGCATCGACATCATGGCGGCACGGGCGGCGGCATAGTTCGCAGGCGTCAGCGGCTGGCGCGAGGCATAGATCAGCTGCCAGGCCCCGAAGCCGGTGGCGCAGCGCCGCTTGGCCCCCCAGACGAATTCATCCTGAAAGAAGACATTGTCGTCGGTCAGATTGGTTTTCGGGGTGATCTTCGCGGCCTCACGGTCCTGAAAGATCATCGGCTTGATCGCGCGGCTGTCATCGATCAGATACCAGGCCGCCCCGGCACCCCCCTGAAAATTCGACACCGAAACTTCCGCACCCAGCTCGTTCTCGACCGGGTGATCGGTATCGAAGAAGAACTGCCCGTCATAATGCGCGGTGGTGAAGCCCTGTTCGAGCCGGTCCCAGACCAGATCATCGGGCAATTCCGCCGCGACCTGCGCCATGTCGGAAATCATGGGCGTATAGATGCCGTATTGATCGTCCGAAATGTCATCGACTGGCACCGCCACGGTCTTTTCGAACTTGCGGTTGGTGATGACGAAACCGTCGGATTCCAGCCGCTCGACATAGCGCTCGCCAATCCATTCGCGCATCGGCCCCAGTTCCGACAGTTTCGGATAGGCCTGATGGCGGGTGGTGGACTGGACCGTCATCGCGATCCGGCCAAAGGTGGTTTCAATGCCGGTCAAACGGGTGTTGAAGGCAGTGGAAAAGGCGACATTCAGGGCTGCCAGGGAGGCCCGGGTGATATCCATGTGCGGATCTCCGATCAGAGGATTTCGACGACCACGCCTTCGGGCGTGACATCCAGACATTTGCCTGCGACCAGCGTCCCGGCAGCGCCGACGGTATTGTCATCGACCACGAAGACCGTGCCGCCGATATGGGTGCGGGTGACGCTGCCATTATTGGCAACAAGGAACGGCCCCCGCTCGATCTCGACCGAGACCGCCCCGATGGCCCCTGCCGAATTGTCGGCCTCGGCCAAAGCCACCCCGCGCATGCGGGTGGCGGTCGGAATCGCGGGGATGGCATTTCCGGCGGCATTCAGGGCCACCATGGCACCGGCGAAGATGCGGGTGTCGGCGGCAACCGGATCGCGGAACCGGCGGCCATGGGTCAGCGCCGTGCGGGGCGCATTCCTGACGAGTGCGGCCATGGATCAGCCCTCCAGCAGCATGTTGCGATGTTTCAGGAACTCCTCGGGCGCGATGCCGAGGCGCGAGGCGACCTGCCGTTCCAGCGGGTCGAGCGCATCCCCGGCCGTCTTGCCGGGGGGCTGGCGGCCCGCCAGCTGCAGCTTGCCGGGTTCCAGCCGCACCGGTGCCGATTTGCGCCAGTCCTCAAAGAGCCCCAGGTCCTTGGAGGCGAGGCTGCGCGCCCAGTCCTCGTCAGCCGGAACCAGTTTGCCCTCGTCGCGGGCCTGCTGCAGCGCCGTTTCGACCTTGTCGCCCGCGATCTCCTGCTGGAGGGAGGCGAACTGCGTCTCCAGCGCCTTGAAGCTGGCCATGGGCACGAAGCGGGCCGGATCGGGCGCGGTTTCAGTCAGGCGGGCGCAAATCTGGGTGGTTGCATCCTCGCCCTTCACGCCCGCCGCGCGCTTGATCGCGGCAAGCTGGGTTTCGGCGGCGGCCAGCGCGGAAACGCGGGCCAGGATGTCTTCGGGCTTGTCGGCACTCAGGCCGAGCAATCCGGCAATCTGCAGGATGGGGTCCATCAATTCCTCTCTGGATGCGAGTTGGCGAAGCTGGGGCAGGGCGGGCGTGTTCACGAG
>NZ_JBALHR010000040.1:0-3399 GCF_036964905.1 Gemmobacter denitrificans | reverse complement strand
TCGGAATAGCTGTCGACATTGTAGCGGTCATTGCCGGTGCCGCCCAGCATCGTATCGGCCCCCGCACCGCCATTCAGACTGTCGGCCCCGCGCATCCCGTGCAGCAGATTGGCTGCGGAACTGCCGATCAGAGTGTCATTGCCATCGCCGCCGATGGCATTCTCGATATTGTTGAAGCTGGCGGTCTGACCGGCGATGCTGCCGGCCACACCATCCAGCCGGATCAGCGAATTGCTGGTGACGGCGGCCGCATTCACCGTGTCGAAGCCGCCATTGCTGTCGGTCTTGGTGGTCGCATGTCCGCTGACCCCGGCATAATCGGCATATTCGTCGGTATAGATATAGCGGTCGCCGCTGTCACTGCTGCCGAAGGTCCGGATGACGATATCCGAAACGCTCAGCACATCGACCCCGGCATCATCGACCACGCGCACCGTCCAGGTGCCCCCGGCGCGTTCACCGCGGAAGCCCTGGCTTTCAAAGGTCCAGGTGCCGTTGAAATCCGTGCCGCCGCCGGTATCGCGGATCATCAGCCGCTCGGTCCCGTCGGGCGAGGTCAGATAGACCTCCATATCGGCGGTGAAGGTGGTGGAGAGGGTCATCTCGACAGTCACGCGCTCAACGATATCGTCGAAATTCGCAGTGCCCGAGAAGCTGAGCCCGGTGGTATTGCCGTCCGGGATCACCGTGGCGGCATTCAGCACATCCACGGTATTGGTGGCCTGAGTGCCCGAGGTGCCCGCACTTTCCCCGTTCCGCAGCCAGCTTTCGGCCAGGCGCACGGCCGCATGGGCATCGACCAGGCCATAGCCATAGTCATTGCTGAAATGCATCCCGCCGCCATTCCAGGTGCTGGCAGCGTTCCATTCCCAGGCGAATTCTTCCGATCCCGCCAGCCCGGCGCCGATTTCCGATCCGACATGGCGGGCCGAGGCAGCCAGGATCGTCTGCACGTCGCGCCAGCCCAGATTTTCATTGGCATCAAGCATCAGCCCCACCACGCCGGAGACCATGGGGGCCGCCGAAGATGTGCCGTTGAAGGTGCTGGTGACATCGCCGGGATCATAGCCCTCGGCGCCGCTGCGATCGGTGGTGACCACTTCGCCCGGCGTGCCGAAGCCCGAAACCAGCACGGCGGCACCATAGCTGGAATAGTCGGAGATGAAGCCATCCTGATCGACGGCGGCCACCACGACCTGCCGGGTATCGTTGGTCCAGTCATCCGCGTTCACGTCATAATCCGCACTGCGCGAATTGCCGGCCGATTTCACGATGATCGTGCCCAGACCGCCGCGGCCACTGTTGACCGCCGTGCCGATCGAGGTCTCGATCTCGTCAAAGCGGGCGGCATCATAGCCAAAACCGAATTCGCTGTTCGTGTCATTGCCGATGCCCTGGCTGATATTCACCACATCGGCCAGCGCATTGGTCGCGGATTGGGCAATCGCGTCGCGGATGTTCTGCAACCAGAAATCGCTGATGAGGCTGTGCGTGCGATAGCCGATCAGCTCGGCGCCATGGGCGATGCCCACCACGCCCGATCCGTTGGCCGCCGCCCCGATGATGCCCATCACCGCCGTGCCATGCGCATCGCCCGAAGTGCCGAAGGGATCAAAATCCCCCCCGTCGTAATCGAAATCCAGCGTGGTGTTGTAATTCGGGGCCAGATCGCTGTGCAGGTAATCGAATCCGTCATCGATCACCACGAAACGGACACCGGCCCCGCTATAGGCCGGGCCTTCCAGCGGGTTCCAGACCGGGGCCACGTTCAGATCGAGCAGGCCGAATGTCGGGTTGACCAGATGCCATTGCTGGCTGAGCAGCGGATCGGTTGGCATGGGCATGGCAGTATACTCCTGGAACGGAAAAGGGGTTTGGATCAGTCGGTCAGAATTTCAAGCGTATCGATCACCAGAACCTGCCCCAGACAGCGGGTGGCGATCCCGGTATGTCCGGTCAGGCGCAGGCGGGTGCCGGGGGCGATATCGGCGGCCAGTCCGAAGACCGCTTCGTGGTGCCCGTCATCGGTCAGGATCTCGGGGCATTGGACGCCATTGCCCAGATGATCAAGGCGTCCGGTCACGGTCCGCAAGTCGCGGCCGGCGGGAAGGGGCTTTGACATGCTGGGCTCCGCTCCGAGGGCTGGCAAGGTGGGGTATAGGGCCGGAACGGGCTGGGCGCAGGCCATCATGCCCCCCGACAGGAGAGCAAGGGCCGAAAGATGCAGCAGAATGCCTGCGTATCGCGCCATCACCAGACCATTGAAATGCAGATAGGTCAGAAACTGCGCGACTGTCGCGCAGTTGACGAGTCGTTGCAATCTGTATTAACGGCCTGTCGCCCCGATCCCTGCTTGCCTGCGGCTGCCGCCGGGCGGGCGGCGGTGCGCGTCAGCCCGGCGTGATGAGCTGCAACCGGCTGCCGGGTATGCGGCTCAGCGCGGCCAGATGGGCCAGATCGCGGGCATAAAGCGCCTCCAGCAATGTCCGCTCCCCTGTCGTCCAGGGGGCATAGCCCGGCTGGCCGGGGCCACGGGGCAGTTCGGCGGTCACGCGGCGCACATCCTCGCGGCTGACCTGGCCCTCACGCGCCATGGCATGCAGCCGGTCGATCGCGGCATGCGAATGGCCCAGCCGTTCGGGGGCCCCCAGCAGGGTGAAATCCCCGGGCGGCAATCCGGTGATCCGGGCCAGCAGCGCCGCTTCATGGCCCGACAGATCCTCGGCCCGGTAGAGCAGCAGCGCGCTGTCGGGAAAGGCGGCCTGCAACCGGCGGATCAGCGGCAGCCAGCTCATCGCCTCGGGCGGCCAGAGCAGGAACTGCCGGAAGGTCTGGAACGGCGTGGATTTCAGCGCCTCGCAATAGAGCGAGGGCAGGAAGCCCGCAAAGCCGCGCAGACCCAGCACCAGCAGCGGGCGCTGCAGATCGAGATGCCTTGCGATCTTCAGGGCGCGTTCGGCCGCCTGCGGATAGAGCCCCCGCGCCGTGACGCCCCGCTGCACCAGACCGATGATGTTCTCGTCAAAGACCAGCCGCCAGGGCAGGCCTGCCGGACGTTCGGCAGGGGCGGGTTGGGCGCCGTCATGGCCCTCTTCCATCAGGGGGCGGGTCCAGCGGCGGCGGAACTCGTCCAGTCCGACCCAGGCCAGCCCGGCCGCCTGCAGGCGATCCTGCGACAGGTCGAGCGATTTCTGCAGAAAGGTTGTGCCGGTCTTGTGCAGGCCCAGCCAGAGAATGTCTTGCGCCATGTCGTGCTCCGCTGCCGGTTTCCCCTTAGCCAGAGCCGGGGCCGGATACAACGCCCTCCTGCAGCCCCGTCATGGCGAAGGCCCGCCCCGTTTCGGGGGCGGGCCCTGTCTGCGATCAGCGGGTTGTGTCAGATGACGAGGAAATCGGCGG
>NZ_JBALHR010000039.1:0-4945 GCF_036964905.1 Gemmobacter denitrificans | reverse complement strand
GCGGCGAACCGGGGCAGGGCAGCGATGGTTCGGGCGCAATGGGCATCGGTTGAGGAATTGCGCCGGTCCTTGCCACTCCGGCCCTTCATCGCCGAGGCCGGCGACAGCGGGTTGAGCGATGCGCACCACCCCGTGATTGTCGAGATCAACGAGATCCTCGCGCGCGGCGCGCGGTTCGCCGACCAGCGCAACGTGGTCTTCATCGGCGGCACCGGAACCGGCAAGACTCACCTCGCCATCGCCATCGCACGTGCGCTCATCCGCAGCGGCACCCGCAGCCGCTTCTACATTGTCGTCGATCTGGTGAACCGGCTCGAGACCGAGACCCGCGGCGGCAAGAAAGGACGGCTGGCCGATTACATGACCCGCCTCGACTTCGTCATCCTCGACGAACTCGGCTATCTGCCCTTCGCGCAATCCGGTGGCCAACTGCTCTTCCACCTCATCAGCCTCCTCTACGAACGCACCTCGATCATCGTCACCACCAACCTCGCCTTCGGCGAATGGCCCACCGTCTTCGGCGACGCCAAGATGACTACAGCGCTCCTCGACCGCCTGACCCATCACTGCGAGATCATCGAAACCGGCAACGAGTCATGGCGCTTCAAAAACCGCGCCTGACCCGGACCAGGGCCTGAACCGCCTACACTCTGTGATCAGTTCCGTCGGCTCAGGCCCTGATCTCGACCTCGCAACGGGGGTCAATTTTGGACGCCGAAAGGGGGTCAGTTTTGCGTGCCGATTGGCAAGCTACCGTTGATTTTCATTCAACACCGGTGCAGGATTTTGCAGCAAAGGGGGGTCCAAGACGCCCCGGCATCCTGGGGAATTTTCATGGCACATTTTTCTGGTCGTCTGGGCACATCCTGGACTGAGGTGGTGTACGATGACGAGGGCAATATCGTCGGGTCGAACTTTTCCGGGGTGCTGATCCCCTCAAGCGCAACAGACATCATCCTTGGCTTTACCGGTTTCGGAACGCGCGCCGATATTCTGGAAGACGCGCTGGCGGGGACCGCGCTTGAAATCCGCAATCTCGATATTCTGGCCGGGGCAAGCCTGAACGGCTTCAGTTCCAACCTGACAATTCACGGTCTTGTCGAAAACGCCGGAAGCTGGATCCTGCAAACCGACCGGATGACGGTGATGGGCGCCAGTATCGAGAATGATGGCACCATCACCGTTCTCTCGGATGACAATCAGAACAACAATTCCTCGGTGCTTCGACTGGCTGCGCCCGAGGTTCAATTGCTGGGTGACGGAACATTGGTTCTGGGGTCGCGGTCGGTGGATGGTGGTGATAACAGCCTGTCCACCCAGCTGACTGGAACAGGTGGCGCACTCGGCCTGACTCTTTTGGAAAATTTCAGCACCATCGAAGGCGCGGGCACCATCGGGTTCAACAACAATCTTGGGGATCCGGGTGGCAATCTGGTGATCCAGAACAAGAGCGGCGGGCTGATTGATGCTAATGTCGCCGGGGTGCGGCTGCACATCTACAGCGCCACGGTGACCGATGCCAACCCCACAACGAATGCGGGCACCATGCAGGCCTCGGCCGGTGGGTCCCTTTACCTGCAGGCGCCGTTGGTTGAACAGACGCCGGGCGGGGTGATCCGCGCCAGCGGTGCGGGATCGCAGGTCGTGCTGCATGACGGCCATATCCGGGGCGGCCATTTGGCGACAGATGGGGGCGGGGTGATCCGAACCGGCAACTTCCACACGATCCTGAATGGCGGGCAGACCGCGACTACCAACCTGACACTTGATACCAACGCGCAGGTCTGGGGAGTGACCCTGCTGGAACTGCGCAACCGGATCGTGAACAAGGGCGATATCGTTCTGGATGGCTATGGGGGCGTTCTGGGCATTGGCGCAGATGGTGTGACACTGACAGGACAGGGTGAAGTAATCCTGTCGCGCGATCTGGGCGCGAACCTTGGTTATCACGCGGCCCGCATTCAGGGCATCGATCCCGACGCTACGGCGCTTTTGACCAATGTAGACAATGTGATCCATGGCGCGGGTCTGATCGGGCGACAATCCGGAATAGAAGCCCGGCGCATGTCGCTGATAAATGGGGATAATGGCGTCATCGCTGCTGACGATCGCGACGGCGCGCTTGAACTGCGGGGGTTTGAAACCTTTCGCAACAGCGGTGTCTTGCGGGCAGAAGCCGGGGCGCGGCTGGTGGTGGCCTCAGGTTCCGGAGATGTGGCTACCGGCCATGCCGACGAAGTGCAGGTGCTGAACAATCTGAACGGTGACTTGCTGGCCACCGGCGCTGGAGCTGTGGTCGAACTGGCGGGCAACAATGCGGATTTTGTGATCGAAGGCGGACGACTGACCGGGCGGCGTGGCGGCGAGATCCGCTTGATGAATGAAACTGCCGTGCTGGATGGCGGCACCGAGCGGGGCGCGGTGACGCTTGCAGGTGATATCCGCATCGAAGGGGGCGCGACCTTCCGGGGAGAAATTGCCGTTGATGGCACAGTCCATTTCGCCCGAGCCGCCGCCCATCGACTGATGATCGACGGTGCAGCGGAACTTGTCGGATCGGGCGAGATCTTGCTGGCAGAAGCCGACAGCACCAACTGGATCGGCTCCATTCGCGGATCAGAACCGGGGGAAGAGGCCAATCTGATCAATACCAGCACCCATATCCGGGGCGCGGGAATGATTGGCAGCATGATCGCGGGCAGCGGTGCAACCGGATATTTCCGCTATGGCCTGTCGCTGACCAACGGGGCCGAGGGGCGGATCAGCGCTGATCTTGCCGGGCGCGACCTCGTACTGGAGGGTCTGACCTCGTTCCGCAATCTGGGTTTGTTGGATGCTGCCGAGGGCGGCACCCTGCGGCTGCGGTCTGCGTTGGATGCCGGGTTTCGCGATCAGGACTGGCTGTTGAACAATCAGGGCGGCACAGTGCGCGCTGATGGCGCTGGTTCGGTTGTCCGTATCGAAGGCGGTACGGCCACCGGCACAGTGCGCGGCGGGCGGTTGGAAACGGCAGAAGGTGGGACGATCGAACTTGGCATCGGCGGTCGGCTTGATGGATCGGGGGCGACAGGTCCCGTTCAGAATGCCGGCTTGTTGCGCGTGGCGGGCGATGCGGGACTACGGAGCCAGATCGTCAATTCCGGCGAGATTGTCTTTGATGAAAGCGGGCCGCAACGGCTGATGATCGATCAGCGGGGCGCAGTTCTGTCGGGGGCGGGCCATCTGATGATGGGCGGCGGGCAAGGGCAGGACAGCCTGACCGGTGCCTATCGTGATCTGACGGATAGCCTGCCCGACCCGGCGCGGTTGACCAATCGCAACACCATCGAAGGGGACGGATTTATTGGGTCCCTTCAGGGGCGATCTGGCCATATGCTGCTCCAGATTGTGAATGATCGCTCGGGCGTTCTACGCGCGACCGAGGGCGAAACCCTTGTGATCGACACGGGTTATCTGCTGCGCAATGACGGTGTGATCGAAGCGCGTGGTGGCACACTGGATCTGCACGACAGGCTTGCAGGCAAAGGACGCTTGCAGGTAGCGGAAGGCGGCACGCTGATCCTGGGGCGGCTGTTTGAGGGCACCGTGCATCTGACCGGAGCCGGTCATGAAACCGTCAGATCACGCGACGGCTGGGATACGGCGGCGCAACTGCGGATTGTCGGCATGTCGGTGGGGGACCGCATCGAGCTTGGGTCGGTTGTCGGTTTCCCTGCAAATGCTGACTTTGAGGGGTTTGATTTTTCAACACGGGGCCTGTTCCGGTTCGATACCGGCACGGGGATGCGCAGCTTTGCGATCACCGGTCTGACCAAGACCGACCTGCAGGTGCAAACCGAAGATGGATTGTCACAGCTTGTTCGCGTGGCGGTGACCGAAGGCCGCGCCGGGGCCGACACGATGGCAGGTGGTCGAAGCGATGACCGTCTGAAAGGTCTGGGCGGGAATGACCTGTTCGAAAGCTCGACCGGGAATGACATCTTTGATGGTGGCGCCGGTATCGATGCAGTGACCTATGCGGACTTGCGCGGCCCGGTTCAGGTCACTTTGGGAAGTGGCGCGGCAGACGGGCTGGCCCTGTTGCCCGGTTCAGCAGGACAAGACATTCTGCGCAGCATCGAGAACGTGATCGGCGGCGGCGGCGATGATTGGATCACCGGCAATCAGGAAGCCAACAGGCTGGCGGGTTTCGGGGGCGATGACCGGCTGGACGGCGGGGCTGGCCGCGATCAACTCCTGGGGGGAACCGGCGCGGATACACTCTCGGGAGGGGGTGGGGCCGACACCCTGTTGGGCGGGCTGAATGGCGATGTGTTCCTATTCGACCTGAGGCCATCACGGGCGACGCAGGCCGATCGTGTGCTGGATTTCGATACCGGATCAGATCGGATTCATCTTTCTGCCGCAGCATTCCGTGGGCTGGGATCTGGCAGCGCCGAGGGAGCGCCGTTGGCCGCAGCGGCATTCAAGGTGATCGGGTCGGGCGGTGCGGTCGATCGCAACGATCGGGTGATCTATGACAGCACGACGGGCCAGCTTTTCCACGATGCCAATGGTGCGGCAGCGGGGCAGCGGGCGCTGATTGCGGTTCTGGATGCAGGGCTGAGCCTGACATCTGCCGATATCGACGTGATCCTGTGAGACAGCGACCGCGATCCACTGGGCGATGTCTGACTCCCGGGCCTTCATCCAGTATGAAGCACTGCGCCACCGCAGCGCCCATGATCTGGGCCAGGTCCTGTAGGCTCCCAGCCTATGCCAGCGGCTTTGCGGATTAGTCCGACTGTCGTTGGATCGCGGTCGCCCAACCCTCGACATGGTGGACCTGGACAATCTTCCGGTCCTTCATGGTGTGTCATCTTCACTCTGTCGCCAGAAAGCAGGTCACCATCGCCAACGCGCTGTGCAAGAGCCGTCAAAAATGGACCGCCGCGACGGTCTGATA
>NZ_JBALHR010000038.1:0-5068 GCF_036964905.1 Gemmobacter denitrificans | reverse complement strand
TCACTTGACGGCTCCGAGGGTTAGTCCTGCGATGAAGTGTTTTTGCATTGTGAAGAACATGATGACGGGAGGTAGGGCGGCGAGGATTGAGCCTGCGGAGACGAGGTGCCACTGGGCGATCCACTGTCCGTTGAGGGCGGAGAGTCCTGCGGTGATGGGTTGGGTTGTTGCGGATGTTGTGAGGACGGTTGCCCAGAAGAAGTCGTTCCAGATGAAGGTGAAGACCAGAACGGCGAGGGCTGCGATGGCGGGTCGCATCAGGGGCATGACGACATGCCAGAAGATCTGGAGTTCCGACACGCCTTCGACGCGGGCGGCCTCGATGAGGTCATGGGGCAGGGCGCGGATGAAGTTGCGCATGAACAGGGTGCAGAACCCGGTCTGGAAGGCGATGTGGAACAGGGCGAGGCCATACCAGGTATTGTACATGCCCATCTGCAGGGTCAGGTCGCGCACGGGGACCATGAGGATCTGGAAGGGCACGAAGTTTCCGGCCACGAAGAGGAAGAAGACCAGCAGGTTGGAGCGGAACTTGTAGACGGCCAGCGCAAAGCCGGTCATGCAGGACAGGGCGAGCGCGCCGATCACGGTGGGGATGGTGACCTTCAGCGAATTCAGCATGTATTGCGGGATGGCGCTGTCGAAGGCCAGCTGCCAGTAGTTTTCAAAGGCGATATGGCTGGGCATGCCGAAGTAATTGCCCCGGGCCAGATCGGCGGCCGGGCGCAGCGAGGTCAGCGCCACGCCGATCAGCGGCAGCAGCCACAGCAGCAGCGCGACCGGCAGCGCCGCCTGATAGAGCATCCGGGTGGCCTTCGAGGCCTGTGCGATGGGTCTGGGGAACATGGTTCTAGCGCTCCGTCTCGTCGCGCCACATCTTCCAGATGAAGCCGGAAATGAAGATCATCATGATGGCAAAGAGCACCACGGCGATGGCGGCCCCATAGCCCATGCGATAGCCATATTCGCTGAGCGCCTGTTCATACATGAAGAAGGACAGCACGCGCGAGGTGCCATAGGGGCCGCCATCGGTCATCACCGAGACCAGATCGAAGCTGCGCAGCGCGCCGATCACGGTCACCACCACGGCGATGAAACTGGCGGGTCTGAGCTGCGGCAGGATCACATACCACAGCATCTTCCAGCCCTTTGCCCCATCGAGCCGCGCGGCCTCCACCTGATCGGGGGCGACATTGTTCAGCCCGGTCAGATACAGGATCATCACATAGGCGATCTGCGGCCAGAGCCCGGCGGCGATGATGCCATAGGTGACAAAGCGTTCATCGGCCAGCACGGCGATGCCGGTGCCGGTGGCCCATTCGATCAGCTTGTAGAACAGCCCGAAGCCCGGCGCATAGAACCAGGAGAACATCAGCCCGACGACGACCTGGCTTATCACGAAGGGAAAGAAGAACAGCGACTTGTAGGTGCGGATGCCGCGGACATTCTGATTGAGGAAGATCGCGATCAACAGGCCCGCGGGCAGGGCCAGCATGTAGAGCGCGAGCCAGATCACGTTGTTCTTCAGCGAGGTATAGAAGGCCTCGTCCTCGGCCAGTTCGACATAATTGCCGATGCCGATCCAGACCGGTGCGCCCAGGCCATCCCAGTCGAGAAAGGAAATCCGGATCGATTGTGCGATGGGGATCAGCACATAGATCAGGAACAGGATCGCGCCGGGCGCGAGGAACAGCCAGGGCGCCAGCCGCCGCTGATGCGCCTTCCAATATGCAGACATCATGCCCCCCGGGGGTGGAACTGCCGGGAACGCGCGCCCCCGGACCCTGCGCAATCCCGGGCGGCTGTCGCGCCGCCCGGGGCCGGAAGCTTACTGATAGACCCGGGCACGGACCTTCTCGAGCCGTTCCAGGATCGCATCCAGGTTCTCGGGCTTGACCAGGAATTCCTGGAACCCTTCCATCCCGGCCTTGGCCATCTCGGCGGGCGCGTCGCGGTCGAAGAACTGGGCGATGCCGCCTTCGGCGGTGGAGAGCATCTCGAACCCGGCCTTCAGGAAGGGATCGTTCTGGTCCACGGTCGCATTGCGGTTCACCGGCAGCTGGCCCTGGGCCGCGTTCCATTTGGTCTGGGCCTCGGCGCTGGCGATGAAGGCCAGGAAGGTCTTGGCATCCGCGACATTCTGCGCCCCGGCGGGAATGTGGATCGTGTCGGTCGGGGCCTCTTCGGCGCGCGGAAGGCCCGGGGTGATTTCCGGGAAGACCATGAAGCCGAGGCTGTCATTGGTCATGCCGCCTTCCTTGAAGGTGCCGACGGCAAAATTGCCCATGACGTAATTGGCCGCCTTCCCCTGCACCAGCAGCGCCGCCGCATCCTGCCAGTCGATCGCGGCATGGTTGGCGGTGGTATAGGGCTGGATGCGCGCCCATTGCGCAAAGACATCGCGCACCTTCGGATCGGTCCAGGCGATCTTGCCCGCCGTCAGATCCATGTGCCATTCATAGCCATTGGTGCGCAGCGACAGATAGTCGAAGATCCCCGCCGCAGGCCACAGCGCCTTGGTGCCGGTGGTCACGCAATCGATGCCCGCCGCCTTGAACTTCTCGCAATTGGCGACGAAATCGTCCCAGCTTCTGGGCTCTTCCACGCCCGCCGCCTTGTAGGCGTCGCGGTTGAAATAGATCCCCCACTGGTAATAGGTATAGGGCACGCCCCATTGCTTGCCGTCGATGGTCATCGAGGCCTTGGCCGAGGCCAGGCTGTCCGACAGGCCATTGGCGTCCCAGACATCCGACACATCCAGGAACTGCCCGGCCTTCACGAAGGGCGCCATGCGGTTGCCGGCATACCAGTTGGCCAGATCGGGGCTGTCGGCGGTCAGGAAGTTGCGGATCGCGGTCTTGTAGCCCTCATGGTCGAAATTGGTCAGCTGCACGTCGATCTCGGGGTTCGCGGCCTCGAAATCGGCAATCAGCGCTTCCATCGCGGCCAGCGGGATCGGGTCGTAATCGGCGTTGTACTTCAGCACGCGCTGTTCGGCCAAGGCCGAACCGGTCATGGCGAGCAGCGCCAGACCGGCCAGCGCGCCCTTCCCTGAATGAACCATGGTGTCCTCCCTTTGGTTCCATTATCTGAAACTCAGTCTTGAATATTGAAACTATGGCGCGGTATCGTTATGCCTGTCAACAGGGAGGAACCGGGATGGCTGCGGAAACGGGCGCTGACGGAACTGTCGGAAAGGCACTGGATGTGCTGGATATGGTGGCCGCAAGGGGCCGCCCCGTCAGGTTTTCCGAGCTGCTGGCCCAAAGCGCCTATCCCAAGGCCACGCTCTACCGGCTGCTGCAGACCCTGACGAATCAAGGCATGCTCGCCCATGACGCGGCCAGCGGCAGCTACAGGGTCGGCATCCGGCTCCTGCGGCTGGCCCATGCCGCCTGGGCCACCGCCTCGCTGGCCCCCATCGCCCGGCCCTGGCTCGACCAGCTTTCCGCCGAGACCGGCGAAACCATCCATCTGGCGCAGATGGATCAGGGCCAGGTGCTCTATGTCGACAAGCGCAATGCCGCAAAACCGGTGGAGATGTTCTCCGGCGCGGGCAAGGTCGGGCCGGCCTATTGCACCGGCGTCGGCAAGGCCATGCTGGCCTTCCTGCCCGAACCCGAGCTGGAGGCCGCCCTGGCCCGCCAGAGCTTCCACCGCTTCACCCCCGGCACGTTGGACAGCCCGCAGAAGCTGCGGGCCGAACTGCAGGCGATCCGCGCCTGCGGCCATGCCCTGGACCGCGAGGAACATGAACCCGGCATCATCTGCTGCGCCGCCCCGATCCTGACCCGCACAGGCCAGGTGATCGGGGCCCTGTCGGTCACCTCGACCACGGCGCGCAGCACGCTCGAGGCGCTGGAGGCCCAGGCCGACCGCCTCCGCGACAGCGCCGCACAGATCGCAGGCGCCGCCGAAGACTGGCGCTTTCCGCAATAGACACGGGCGGGCGCACCAGACAGGCGCGCGCGCACAACCGCAATGAGGGGAGGAACGGAATGGCAGGGGTAACCCTTGAGAGCGTGGTGAAACGCTACGGCGAGGCGCAGGTGATCCACGGGGTCGATCTGACCATCGCCGAGGGCGAATTCTGCGTCTTTGTCGGCCCGTCGGGCTGCGGCAAGTCCACGCTGCTGCGCATGATCGCAGGCCTGGAAGAAACCAGCGAAGGTGCCATCCGCATCGGCCCCCGCGACGTGACCCGGCTGGACCCCAGCGAACGCGGCATTGCGATGGTGTTCCAGACCTATGCGCTCTACCCCCATATGACCGTCGCGGAAAACATGGGCTTCGGCCTGAAGATGACCGGACATCCCCGGGCCGAGATCGAGGCCAAGGTCGCCCAGGCCGCCCGCATCCTGAAGCTGGAACCGCTGATGGCGCGCAAGCCCAAGGCCCTGTCAGGCGGGCAGCGCCAGCGCGTGGCCATCGGACGCGCCATCGTGCGCGGGCCCGACGTGTTCCTCTTCGACGAGCCGCTGTCCAATCTCGATGCCGAATTGCGCGTGGAAATGCGGGTGGAAATCGCCCGCCTGCACCGCGAGATCGGCGCCACCATGATCTATGTCACCCATGACCAGGTCGAGGCCATGACCCTGGCCGACAAGATCGTCGTGCTGCGCGCGGGCCGCGTCGAACAGGTCGGCCGCCCGCTCGATCTCTACCACGATCCCGACAACCGCTTCGTCGCGGGCTTCATCGGCAGCCCGGCGATGAACTTCCTCGCCGCCACCGTCACCGGCCCCGGGCGCATCACCATTCCCGGCCTGCAACCAGACACCGAAATCCCCGTCACCGCAACCCTGCCCCCCGCCGGAACCCCCGTCATCGCAGGCCTGCGCCCCCAATCCCTCACCCTCACCCCGGGAAATACCCACCGCATCGACATCATCGAAGCCCTCGGCGGCGTCACATACCTCCACCTCTCCGCCCTCAACTCCGCAGAAAAAATCGTCGTCGAAGCCAGAACAGAACAACCCCCACAACCAGCAACAACAGCCGCAATCACAACAAACACAAACAACATCATGATCTTCGAAAACAACTCAGACGGAAGAAGACTCAGGTA
>NZ_JBALHR010000037.1:0-5113 GCF_036964905.1 Gemmobacter denitrificans | reverse complement strand
ACCGTGCGGGGGGATTGATGGGGAGGGGGCGATTTGGGGTATCGGTTGCGCTTGGACCCCGGATACGTCGTCGGCGTCAGGCGATGGGTCTGACGTTGCAGGAGTTGAGCAATGCCTGCGGTGTTTCGGTCGGTTACCTGAGCCAGGTCGAGCGCGACAATGCGGTGCCGACACTTGGGACGCTGGCGGAGATTGCAGCGGCGCTGGATGTCAGCATCGATCATTTCATCGCGAGCCCCCGTCAGGCTGACAGCGTGACGCGGGCCGGGGGTCGGGCGCGGTTTGCGGTGGCGGGTCATTCGGTGGTTTATGAACAGACCAGCGCCGATTTTCCGGGCCATGAGCTGACCTCGTTCCTGCTGGATGTGCCCCCGCATTACAGTTCGGAAACGGTGCAGCATTCCGGCGAGGAGATCATCTTCGTGCTGGAGGGCGAGATCCTGCAAGTGGTTGACGGGCAGGGATTTCTGCTGCGGCCCGGCGACAGCATGCATTATCTGGGCCAGCAGCCCCATTCCTATTCCAACCCCGGCGACGTGCCTGCGCGGATGCTGTGGACGGGCAAGATGCTGCATCAGGCCACCCCGAAACCGCGCCCGCCCGGCCCGGCAGGCCAGCCGGACGATCCGGCCCATTCAACGACCACAAGCACCAAAGGGAGTACCGCATGAAAACGCTGCTGATTATGGCCTCGGCACTGGCGATCACCGCCGCCGCGGCGGATGCCAAGACCTTTGTCTATTGTTCCGAAGCCTCGCCCGAAGGCTTTGATCCTGCGCCCTATACGGCGGGCGGCACCTTTGATGCCTCGGCGCATCCGGTGTTCAACCGCCTGACCGAATTCAAGAAAGGCACGACAGAGATCGAGCCGGGCCTTGCCGAAAGCTGGGATGTTTCCGCCGATGGCACCGAATACACCTTCCACCTGCGCAAGGGCGTGAAGTGGCATTCGAACGAGAAGTTCACGCCCAGCCGTGACTTCAACGCCGATGACGTGATCTTCTCCTATGAACGTCAGGGCAAGGCCGATCACCCGTGGCACCAGTATATCCCCGGGATCACCTATGAATATTACACCTCGATGGCGATGCCCGAGCTGATCAAGTCGATCGAGAAGATCGACGACTATACGGTGAAGTTCACGCTGAACCAGCCCGAGGCGCCGTTCCTGGCCAATATCGCCATGCCCTTCGCCTCGATCGTGTCGAAGGAATATGCCGATACGCTGGAGGCCGCAGGCACCCGCGAGGACATGAACAACATGCCGGTGGGCACCGGCCCGTTCAAGTTCGTGGCCTATCAGAAGGATGCGGTGATCCGCTACGCCAGGAACGCCGAGTATTGGGGCACTGCGCCGATCATCGACGATCTGGTCTTTGCGATCACCCCCGATGCCGCCGTGCGCCTGCAAAAGCTGAAGGCCGGCGAATGCCATCTGATGCCCTATCCGGCCCCTGCCGATATCGAGACGATCAAGGCCGATCCGGCCCTGAAGCTGGATGAACAGGCCGGTCTGAACGTGGGCTATCTGGCCTATAACACCACCGTGGCGCCTTTCGACAATCCGCAGGTGCGCAAGGCGCTGAACATGGCGATCAACCAGAACGCCATCGTGGAGGCGGTGTTCCAGGGGGCGGCACTTCCGGCCAAGAACCCGATCCCGCCGACCATGTGGTCGTATAACGACGCGGTTCAGGGCGATGCCTATGATCCGGAAGCGGCCAAGAAGATGCTGGAAGAAGCGGGTGTCACCGATCTGTCGATGAAGATCTGGGCGATGCCGGTGCAGCGGCCCTACATGCCCAATGCCCGCCGCACGGCGGAACTGATGCAGGAAGATCTGGGCAAGATCGGCGTCAAGGTCGAGATCGTGTCCTATGAATGGGGCGAATATCTGCAGAAGTCGATGGAACCCGGCCGCGATGGCGCGGTGATCCTGGGCTGGACCGGCGACAATGGTGACCCGGACAACTTCCTGTCGGTGCTGCTCTCTTGCGATTCCGCCGGGGAAGGTGGCGCGAACCGCGCCTTCTGGTGCAACGAGGCCTTCTCGAAACTGCTGAAGGATGCCAAGGTCACCGCCGATCCGGCCGCGCGCACCAAGCTTTATGAAGAAGCGCAGGTGATCTTCAAGGATCAGGCCCCGTGGTTCACCATCGCCCATTCGACGCAATATGTGCCGATGTCGGCCAAGGTGTCGGGCTTCCAGATGAGCCCGCTGGGTGATTTCACCTTCGAGACCGTGGATATCGCCGAATAACCAGCCCTTCAGGCCCGCAACCGGACGCGCGGGGGGCACCCTCCGCGCGTTCTTCAAGGAAAATGGCCCATGATCCGGTTCATCCTCTCCAAACTGCTGTATCTGGTGCCGACCTTTCTCGGCATTACCCTCATCGCCTTCAGCTTCGTGCGCATCCTGCCGGGCGATCCCGTGCTGCTGATGGCGGGCGAACGCGGGGTCACGCCGGAACGCCATGCCGAACTGACGGCACAGCTGGGCTATGACAAATCGGTGGTGCTGCAGTATTTCGATTTTCTGGGTCGGCTGCTGCAGGGCGATCTGGGCCATTCGCTGGTCACCAAGAAGCCGGTGCTGACCGAATTCCTGGCGCTGTTCCCGGCCACGGTCGAGCTGGGCCTGTGCGCCATCATCATCGCCACGCTGATCGGGGTGCCGGTGGGCGTGCTGGCCGCGATCAAGCGCGGCAGCTGGTTCGATCAGGTGTCGATGACCGCCGCGCTGGTCGGGTTCTCGATGCCGATCTTCTGGTGGGGCCTGCTGCTCATCATCTTCTTTTCCGGCATTCTGGGCTGGACCCCGGTCTCGGGCCGGATCAGCCTGCTGTATTTCTTTCCCGATGTGACCGGCTTCATGCTGATCGACAGCCTGATTTCGGGGCAGAAGGGGGCCTTCGCCTCGGCCCTGTCGCATCTGATCCTGCCCTCGGTGGTGCTGGCCACCATCCCGCTGGCGGTCATCGCGCGCCAGACCCGTTCGGCCATGCTGGAGGTGATGGGCGAGGATTATGTGCGCACCGCCCGCGCCAAGGGCATGCCCCCTTCCCGGGTGATCGGCGTGCATGCGCTGCGCAATGCGATGATCCCGGTCATCACCACCATCGGCCTGCAGATCGGCGTGCTGATGGCGGGCGCGATCCTGACCGAGACGATCTTTTCCTGGCCCGGCATCGGCAAATGGATGATCGATTCCATCTCGCGCCGCGATTACCCGGTGGTGCAATCGGGCCTCTTGCTGATTGCCGCCCTGGTGATGATCGTGAACCTGCTGGTCGATCTGACCTATGGCCTCATCAATCCGAGGATCCGCAACACATGACCGATACTGTTCAATCCGCCGCGCCGGTCCGGTTGTCGGATGCCGCCATCCGCCGCAGGATGCTGCGCGAGTTCTGGTTCTATTTCAGCCAGAACCGGGGCGCCGTGATCGGGCTGGCCGTCTTTGTGGCACTGGTGCTGATCGCGCTGCTGGCCCCGGTGCTGGCCCCCTATGATCCGACCGCGCAGAACCGCGAGGCGCTGCTGGTCCCGCCCTTCTGGCAAGAGGGCGGCAGCACCGCCTATCTGCTGGGCACCGATGCCGTCGGGCGCGATATCCTGTCGCGGCTGATCTTTGGCGCGCAATATTCGCTGTTCATCGGCATCGTGGTCGTGTCGATCTCGCTGGTGGGCGGGGTCGTCGTCGGGCTTCTGGCCGGGTTCTTCGGCGGCTGGGTGGACAATGTCATCATGCGGGTGATGGATGTGATCCTGGCCTTCCCCTCGCTCCTGCTGGCGCTGGTGCTGGTGGCGGTGCTGGGGCCCGGGCTCATCAATGCGATGATCGCCATCGCCATCGTCTATCAGCCGCATTTCGCCCGCCTGACCCGCGCCGCCGTCATGGCCGAACAGAAGCGCGAATATGTCACCGCCGCCCGGGTGGCGGGGGCGGGCAATCTGCGGCTGATGTTCCGCACCATCCTGCCCAATTGCCTTGCGCCGCTGATCGTGCAGGCCACGCTGTCCTTTTCCTCGGCCGTGCTGGATTCCGCCGCGCTCGGCTTTCTGGGGATGGGCGCGCAGCCGCCCGCGCCGGAATGGGGCACCATGCTGGCCGAAGCGCGCGAATTCATCCTGCGCGCCTGGTGGGTTGTCACCTTCCCAGGCCTCGCCATCCTGATCTCGGTGCTGGCGATCAACCTGATGGGCGATGGCCTGCGCGACGCGCTTGACCCCAAGCTGAAGCGGAGCTGACAGATGGCGCTTTTGAACATCCGCAACCTGACCGTCAAATTCGCCACCGCCACCGGCAGCTTCACCGCCGTGGACGGGATCGATGTCCATGTGGACAAGGGCGAGGTGCTGGCCATCGTCGGCGAAAGCGGCTCGGGCAAATCGGTGTCGATGCTGGCGGTGATGGGGCTTTTGCCCGATACCGCCACCATCACCGCAGACGAGATGACCTATGACGGCCGCGATATCTCGCGCCTGACGCCCGCCGAACGCCGCCGCCTGATCGGCCGCGAGATCACCATGATCTTTCAGGAACCCATCGCCTCGCTGAACCCGTCCTTCACCGTGGGCTTCCAGATCGAAGAGGTGCTGCGGCTGAACCTTGGCCTGTCCAGCCGCGAGGCCCATGCCCGCGCGCTCGACCTGTTCCGCGCCGTGGGCATCCCCGAACCCGAGGTGAAGATCAGATCCTATCCGCATCAGCTTTCGGGCGGGCAATGCCAGCGGGTGATGATCGCCATCGCCATCGCATCGAACCCGCGCCTGCTGATCGCGGATGAACCGACCACCGCGCTGGATGTGACCATCCAGAAGCAGATCCTCGATCTGCTGATGGCATTGCAGGAAGATTACGGCATGGCGCTGATCCTCATTACCCATGACATGGGCGTGGTGGCCGAAACCGCCGACCGGGTGGTGGTGCAATACAAGGGCCGGAAGATGGAAGAGGCCGATGTGCTGAGCCTGTTCGAAGCCCCGCAGCACCCCTATACCCGCGCGCTGCTGTCGGCACTGCCGGAACATGCCACCGGCGACCGGCTGCCCACCGTGTCCGACTTCTTCCAGCAGGAGGCGCTGTGATGGCCACCCCAGCCCAAAGCCC
>NZ_JBALHR010000036.1:0-2500 GCF_036964905.1 Gemmobacter denitrificans | reverse complement strand
GCTTAAGCCGATAGGTGTAGGCGCAGCGAAAGCGAGTCTTAAAAGGGCGCATGAGTTCGTTGGATCAGACCCGAAACCAGGTGATCTAGCCATGAGCAGGATGAAGGTACGGTAACACGTACTGGAGGTCCGAACCAACACCCGTTGAAAAGGGTCTGGATGACTTGTGGCTAGGGGTGAAAGGCCAATCAAACCTGGAGATAGCTGGTTCTCCGCGAAAGCTATTTAGGTAGCGCCTCGGACGAATACCCACGGGGGTAGAGCACTGCATGGGTGATGGGGGCCCACAGCCTTACTGAGCCTAAGCAAACTCCGAATACCGTGGAGTACTATCCGGGAGACACACGGCGGGTGCTAACGTCCGTCGTGAAGAGGGAAACAACCCTGACCTGCAGCTAAGGCCCCTAATTCGTGGCTAAGTGGGAAAGCATGTGGGACGGCCAAAACAACCAGGAGGTTGGCTTAGAAGCAGCCATCCTTTAAAGATAGCGTAACAGCTCACTGGTCTAGATAAGCTGTCCTGCGGCGAAGATGTAACGGGGCTCAAGCCACGAGCCGAAGCTCAGGATGCATAGCGATATGCGTGGTAGCGGAGCGTTCTGTGATATAGCTCCATGCCTCCTTCATGCCCTCGGGCAGATTGGAGGCGAGGAGCTTTCTGTGAAGCCGGGCCGTAAGGCAACCGGTGGAGAGATCAGAAGCGAGAATGTTGACATGAGTAGCGACAAACAGGGTGAGAGACCCTGTCGCCGAAAGTCCAAGGGTTCCTGC
Source organism: Gemmobacter denitrificans (assembly GCF_036964905.1). NCBI lineage: Bacteria > Pseudomonadati > Pseudomonadota > Alphaproteobacteria > Rhodobacterales > Paracoccaceae > Gemmobacter > Gemmobacter denitrificans. The sequence goes on along the minus strand of NZ_JBALHR010000036.1, from coordinate 1,729 downwards.
TTAAAGCTAATCTGAGCAGGGTAAGCCGGCCCCTAAGGCGAGGCCGAAAGGCGTAGTCGATGGGAACCAGGTTAATATTCCTGGGCCAGGAGGATGTGACGGATCTCGAAGGTTGTCTGCCCTTATCGGATTGGGTGGGCCGCTTAGAGGTTCCTGGAAATAGCCCTCCATCAGACCGTACCCTAAACCGACACAGGTGGACTGGTAGAGTATACCAAGGCGCTTGAGAGAACCACATCAAAGGAACTCGGCAAAATGCTCCCGTAAGTTCGCGAGAAGGGAGCCCCGTCTGTAGGCAACTATGGGCGGGGGGCACAAACTAGGGGGTGGCGACTGTTTACTTAAAACACAGGGCTGTGCGAAGCCGCAAGGCGACGTATACAGTCTGACGCCTGCCCGGTGCTGGAAGATTAAGAGGAGGGGTGCAAGCTCTGAATTGAAGTCCCAGTAAACGGCGGCCGTAACTATAACGGTCCTAAGGTAGCGAAATTCCTTGTCGGGTAAGTTCCGACCTGCACGAATGGCGTAACGATCTCCCCGCTGTCTCTGATGTGGACTCAGCGAAATTGAACTGTGTGTCAAGATGCACACTTCCCGCGGTTAGACGGAAAGACCCCATGAACCTTTACTCCAGCTTTGCACTGGCATCAGGATTGTGATGTGCAGGATAGGTGGTAGGCATCGAAGCAGGGACGCCAGTTCTTGTGGAGCCTCCCTTGAGATACCACCCTTCGCACTCTTGATGTCTAACCGCGGCCCGTTATCCGGGTCCGGGACCATGCATGGTGGGGAGTTTGACTGGGGCGGTCGCCTCCCAAACAGTAACGGAGGCGCGCGAAGGTTGGCTCAGACCGGTCGGAAATCGGTCGTTGAGTGCAATGGCAGAAGCCAGCCTGACTGCAAGACTGACAAGTCGAGCAGAGACGAAAGTCGGCCATAGTGATCCGGTGGTCCCAAGTGGGAGGGCCATCGCTCAACGGATAAAAGGTACTCTGGGGATAACAGGCTGATGATGCCCAAGAGTCCATATCGACGGCATCGTTTGGCACCTCGATGTCGGCTCATCTCATCCTGGGGCTGGAGCAGGTCCCAAGGGTATGGCTGTTCGCCATTTAAAGAGGTACGTGAGCTGGGTTTAGAACGTCGTGAGACAGTTCGGTCCCTATCTGCCGTGGGTGTAGGAGACTTGAGAAGAGTTGCCCCTAGTACGAGAGGACCGGGGTGAACGAACCACTGGTGGACCAGTTGTCGTGCCAACGGCAGTGCTGGGTAGCTATGTTCGGACAGGATAACCGCTGAAGGCATCTAAGCGGGAAGCCCCCTTCAAAACAAGGTCTCCCTTGAGAGCCGTGGAAGACCACCACGTCGATAGGCCAGAGGTGTAAGTGCAGCAATGCATTCAGCTGACTGGTACTAATTGCTCGATTGGCTTGATTTGATCCAGTAACAGCAAAACCAAATCAAAAGCACCATTCCTGAACAAGCGCTACGCGCCTGATGTTCCTCAATAACTTGGGTCTTTCCTCGGTTTGGTGGTCATAGCGACGGCTAAACTCCCGATCCCTTCCCGAACTCGGCCGATAAGGGCCGTCACGCCAATGGTACTGCGTCCTAAGACGTGGGAGAGTAGGTCACCGCCAAACCTAGTAAAGACCCAATATCAACGATCAAAAAAGCACTGACGCGGGGTGGAGCAGCCAGGTAGCTCGTCAGGCTCATAACCTGAAGG
>NZ_JBALHR010000035.1:0-6419 GCF_036964905.1 Gemmobacter denitrificans | reverse complement strand
TGATCTCCTCGTGCTTGGAGATCAGCAGACTTCAGATCGTAGCTTCCGTCACTGTCCGATTTTCGGGGAGTAGCTCATGCCTCCAACATACCATGCGGAAATGAATCTGGACCGCTCAAGCACACGACGCCGCATCCGTCGCAGACTTCCTTAGACAAGGAGAACCCGCGACCACCCAAGATACTGTCAGATATCACTGCTGAGTACCGGCTTTTTGGTGGTGGTTCCGCGAACAGCAGACCTGACACGTGGAATAGAACCACGCAAAGAAGAACGGATAAAACTAATATCTTTGCTTTCATCAGAACCCTCGCTTTCCAGCCAAATCCAAAGCCCTAGATTTGGCACAGTATGTTCCTGACTACAGATGCGTACTCGCTTGAAACGCCATTTACAAAGACTCTCAGATGCACCAGCTTACGCTTGGTCAACATGTGCAGTCTTTGCGATCATTGCGCAATCCTATTTGCAGTTTCCCAGAAAGAATCTTGTATTGGCATGAAGACGTTTTGAGCGCACCTTTGCGTATCCAATACTTGCCCATCTACAGGGAGATGAACGGCAACATAACCGTCTTCATGAAGTCTAATCGGCACCATTACTGCACAAACATTGTCCGGCCAAACCTCATCGTCTGGATTAATTTCCTTTTCACGATCCCATTGAGGAAACAACTTTTGAAACAAATTTTGTGAAAGCGCAAAGCTCTCCAGTCGTTGTTGAGAATATCCAATGTCGAAGCAATCAAAAACCTCCCCATCCCTCGATACAAATAGGATTGGAGGGGCGGGTTCTTTCTTCTCACGCAGAATTGCACCAATTCTTTCAACATATGGCCTCCAAACGCTACCGCAAGGACCATTCTCTGCGTCCGTCTGCGCATAGGCCGCGCCAAAGGCACCCTGTAAAATTGACATGACAAACGCCAATACCGCAGACGCGCACAACCAAAAGGACTGTTTCATTGCAAGACCGTTTCTTTCCGATAATATGTTTCACAAGACTTCTCACAAATAGAGGAAAAATCGAGACCTGATCCCGCTTGCTCGACATTCACGCAGAAGTCCATATCGATTCCTTCATAAACTTCGCTCTCCTCAGCAAGACTTACCGTCATTTCTCGATCATCACCACTACGCGGTTGCTTGCAACGATAATAGCGCAAACCGAACAGGAAACAGACAACTCTCCTAGGCGTTATACTAGGCGGCTTCCAGACCTGATCCGCCCTTTCCTACAGCTTACGTGACCGCAGACGTTGGTCGGGACGAAAAACCCTTGTACCGTGCAAAAAATCAGGCGAACTTTGCGCTAGGTCTCGCGCACTTGCGGAATATCGAATCGCTCCCCTCACCCAAGGTTCACATGACTGAATGGCGTCACCTTACACCCGAAGACATGGATTATGCCATGCAGGGGCGCACCATTCTTGCGAGTATGCTGAGTGGAGCCGAAGTGATAGAAGCGCCTGAGTTACAGGCGCTTTATGATTGGTGTCTGCAACAGGACTGGGACGTAAGCTTTGGCGCACTGGAAGAATATGGGCCAGTGCTGGCTTTGGGTGTCGGGTTTGGAGACCAAGTTGCCTGCTCGACCGGCATGCAATGGGTATGGGTGACCAAGGATCAGATGGACTGGTTTGGGCTGGCATTGAAGTGGCCGGACAAGCCGATATTCTCTTTTCCGACCCGAATGCTGACACAACGCCTGCATGATCGTTTGGCGATTCGGCTTGCTCCTTTGATTGAGGCACATGTGTCCGACCTTAATGCCGTAGCGCATGGCACGCATCCTGCGCTGCGAAATCCCTAAGGGTGCCCCAAAACGGTCCAGCAGAATCGGCTATATCTTCAGATAGGTGCCCAGGATCCTCTATACCAAGTTCTTCCTTGAGATCAATTTCATCTTCCATTTTTGCACTCTTCCTCCATGTAGACCCAGTACATTGCAAATGCGGCATAAGCCGCGGCGCTGACAATTAACAGCGTGGGATGCGATTTGACGTAATAGCCAGATAAGATGACCGCACCAAGCAATGAGTTTGCGCGAATAAATTGGTCATTAACTTTTCTTGTGAACTCGAATGGGTTTATTGGGATTATCGATAAGGCGGATCGCATTTTCCACATGACCGCGTGATAGCAAAATGCAAGGCCGAACGCTGCGGGCAATTGATCTTTATGCAGGATACTCAAGATCGAGATAAAAATAGAGGTTGATGCAATAACATCTATATAGGGCCACAGCTTGATGTAGTATTTCATCATGATCGCGATCACCGTTCAGTTAAAGCACTATGCGTCGCATCTGCTCGCGCAAAACGAGCTTATCTGGCGGCAGCTTGTCAAGATAGGGTTCTCCAGGAAGTGTTGACAAAACGGATTCCCTTCGGCGGCCGGGTGAGTTCAAGATCATCTCTACGTGGGAGGTGACCTTGGCACGCAACCTGATGTCGGACGACGAATGGGCATTCTTTGAGGGCTTCATCCGGGCAGTCCGCCATCCGAATGGGCACAAGCTTGGCGCTGCGCATGGGCCGAGTGCACGTCAAAGACAGCCATTTCGGTTGCATGTTCGATTGGATCCGTCACCCGTCCGAATTTCTCAAGCATCTGAAAATATTCGACTTCTCAAACATGCAACAGCCCGGGGCCACTTGCGGCGAAATTTGCATGTTCGGATGCCACCCCCAGGACCGATTTCTGGTTCGTCTGAGCCGCCCACGGCGTCAAATTGCCCATTTATCAGTAGGTTAAACGGTGCTCTCCGGGCGCCGTCCTTAGCCGACCGAAATCTTACATAAGTCCACTTATGACCGATTTAGGGGCATAGGTCGTGACTTTTAACTTTGATCGAACGTGGGAGCATCCAGAAATCAAGCTTCTGATTTCCAATGGTTTTCGGTCAATTCCGTACCTTTTTCGGATGTTCCCACGTGTCTGCAGGTATCCTTGTCAAACCACAGTAACTGTAGCGTGACACGCAAACCTGCAGAGTTTGACACAAGAACTTGCAGCAGAACGATTTTGCGGATCACGGCTGCCCTGCGTACAGGACAGACCGCTTGCTTGATCGGTAGGGACGTTGCCTGGAGGACGTGCGCCTCAATTTTGTACCGGTCAAAGCAATGGTCGACCGAACGTCCTTTGCCGATGGCTTTATCCTGTCACTCGCCCTTCAACTTGCGCATTGTGTCGTTCATAATCCTGAGAATTTTGGCGTCAGTGGTGTCCAGTTTGCCTTCTTTTTCCAAAGCAGATGCAATACTGATAGCCTGCTGCAAATACTGACTGGCATGTGCCGCATCAACCACCGCCAGCTTGGCAAAGCTCATAAACAAATCACGCTGCCACTGACTATTGCCCGGCTCGGCCTTTACCAGTCGCTGCGTGATCTCCAACCCAGAGTGATAGGCGCGCTCTGCTTCCACCAAATCACCACGCGACCGGGCGACATCTCCCATTTTGACATAACTTACCGAAAGAGAGCGCAATAGTTCGCTATTGTCCCGCTCGCGCTGTACCAAGCGCCTCGCAATTTCCAGCCCAGCCCGATAATTGACTTCGGCTCCGATCAGGTCGCGCCGCGCTAGGGCAATATCACCAAGTTTGATGTAGCTTACGACCACATCACGCTGCATGACCGTGCTTCCTGGGGCGCCCTCAGCAAGACGTTGCGCTATCTCGTGCCGAGCTCTATAGGCTCGGTCTGCCCCCTCTAGATCGCCCCGCGCACGGAAAATTTCACCAAGTCTTTCATGGCTTATCGCCAAATCGCGCTGCCATTCGCGTTTTTCTGGATCATGGTCAACCAAGCGCTGCGCGATCTCAAGCCCAAGCCGGTATGCGCGCTCGGCTCCCTCTAGATCGTCGCGTTCACGGGCGATATCTCCCTGTTTATTATAGCTAACCGACAGATTGCGCTGCCATTGGGCATTATCGGGTTCGGTCTCCGCAAGGTGCTTTGCGATCTCAAGCCCAGCCAAATAAGCCCGCTCAGCACCCGCCAGATCTCCGCGAGCAAGAGCGATATCGCCAAGCTTCGAATGGCTCACGACAAGGTTATGCTGCCATTCAGGATCGTCCGAAACGCCATTCAGCATCCGCTTTGAGGTATCACCCACGTCCCGGAAGGCTAGTTCAGCAATATGGAGGTCGCCCGCAATCAAGGCAGCCTGCCCCGCCCTTTCGAGTATCACCACACGCGGCCCTCCCTCCTCATACCCTGCGGCCTTCAGCCAAAGCCCAGCGGCCATTTGTCGTTCAAACTTTGCCTCGGCCAGTTCCGCCTCGGTTGTCAGCAGTGACAGCATGACGCGGTTCTCTTCATGCCGCCGGGCCATTATCTGCGTTTCATAGGTCTGACGGGCATCTCGTAGGGCGATTTGTGCCGCATCAAGATCGAACTGATCGCCGGTGGCCAAGGCCTTCTGGGCCTGATCCAACTGCGCCTGAATCTCGGGCGTATCGGCTGTCAGCTTGCGCAGACGCTCCAACTCCACCTGCGCCTGGTCGAATGCCTGCTTGGCGGTGATCAGCTCTTTCGCCCAATCGGCCTCGGGGATGTTCTTTGCCAGAAGCAGGCTCAGGAAAGTGGTGATCTGGCCGTGCGTGAACTGCAATTCCCCGGTGACCTGGGCCAATTCGGCGCGCGTCTGTTCATTTTGGGTCTTTGCCGCTACCAGTTCTGCCAATTCCTCGGGCTTGATATCGACCTCAGGCGCGAAGAAGGCTGCGCCCAGCAAGAAGAAGATCACCGCCAACAGCAGAAGCGGCAGTTTCAACGGTGCCCGAAGCAGCCAGAAGTACCACGGATGCGACGCACCTTTGGCATCTACGGTGGTTGGCTCGGTCTCTTCGTCGCGCAAGACCGGCAGCCAGTAACGGCGGATGAACTCCTCTTCGAAAAATCCGCTGTGCCGCAGCGGGTGATATCTGTCGCGCACACCGCCGGTTCCCATGCCGAAGGTGCCAGAGGCGCCGAAGCCAAAGGTCAGTGATTGGGCAAGAACCGGCCAGATGTCCAGGGTGCCGCATTCGTTGATGATGCGATCCCCGCCGGAGATGTATCCATTGACCTGTTTACCGAAACGAAGCCAATCGAATTTGGGATCGACAACACCCCCACACAGAACCAGCCGGTCAATATGGATATCGCCCTCTTCGCTAAGAATGCGGCTGATGACATAGGTCCCGAAACTATGGGCAAATACGATCACCTTGCGGCCGGGATGATCCTTCAGCACCTGCTGAAGTTCGCGTCGCACTTTGGCTACCGGGCCACCCCGGATGGATTCGCTGGGGATCAGAAAGCGGAAGATATCGAAATAGCCGTATTTGACCGGAATGACGGTCGCCTTGGTTTCCATCTCGAAGATATGCTTCACGCGGGACTGCCATGCGCCCGATGTTCGAATGCCGTGCAATAGAACAACAACCGTGTCTTGCATGAGACGCTCCGCCAATAAACCTTGGTAGAGGCGTTCCGGCTTCTGCGTCAAGCTGTGCCCAATGACAAAAGGGGCGAGGTTTCCCCCGCCCGCTTCATGTCACCCCAATATCCCGTCCACTGCTTCAAGAAACAGGTCTGCCCCTAGCGGGGCGAGGGCGCGTCGCCAGAGTTCGGGGGCGGTTTCATTGGCCAGGATTTGAACCCGGGTTTGAAGGGGGTTTGAATGGAGGATCACAGTCGGCCCGGCATCGATGCTGCGGGTCAGCCAATAGACCGTGCCGCCGGTAAATCGCTGGCCTGCGGTGATCGCGTCCGCGACCGCATGGCGGCCGCGATAGGCGGGCAGGAGCGAGGGGTGATAGCCGATGCCGCCCAGCCGTGACCATTGCAAAAGCCAGTCGGGCAGGATGCGGAAGGCATGGGCGCAGAGGATCAGATCGGGCCGCCAGGGCAAATCGGCGGGGATCAGCGGCACCTGGTCGGGCTTGGCCACGACCGGGATGGCCCGGGCACGGGCGGCCTTGGCGCTGCGATCCTCTGCCTGCGTGGTGACCAGCGCCAGATCATGGCCCCGGGCGTGGAGCCGGGTCAGGACCTCGGCCCCCAGCCAGCGGGTGGCAAAGAGCGCGATGCGGGGCGGCCTATTCGACATAGCGGAACCCCTGCACGGCGCGGAAGTGCCCGCCATAACCCGACATCGAACCGATACCGATCTGGCCCTTCCGCTCCGCTGCCCGCTGGATCGAGGCGCAGCTGCGCGCCTTGTGCGCTCCCATCAGGCTGGCCGAGACCTGCGCCCAGAGCGGATCGCGGCGCAGGGCAGCGGCAAGGCCGGGATGCGAGGTATGGAACAGCGTCGGCATGGCAAGGCCATATCCACCGAAGAGGGGTATGCGCAGAAAGCCATGGAAGCCGCGATCACTGCAGTCGTCGCGGAAGCACAACGCCTCGGGGTGTCCCCAAAGGGC
>NZ_JBALHR010000034.1:0-6513 GCF_036964905.1 Gemmobacter denitrificans | reverse complement strand
CAACCCAAACCGATCAGCAGGTGCAGGCCGTAGCTTAACTCAGCAGGAAATCTGTCCAAGAGTTGGGGAGTAGCTCAAATTGAACGAGCCGACACGCTGTTTGGGCGCGACAGTTCTCGGTGATCTCAGGCGAGGATCACTCTGTTTCTCCTGTTGAAGACTGGCCTGAAGAACAGAGGCAACTGAGCGAGCGTTGGCCCACTGTGCAGAAAAATACTGCCGCGAGCCAGGATATGCGGGTTCGAGGCCTGAGCTGTTCCACTGGCCTGCTGCCACCGAAGACGCCGTTCGGTTTTGTAAGTGCTTGTTCAGCGGTCTGATTCCGGCGATCATGACGCCAGACAGCAACCCATTTGGTGAATGTCGGTTCCAAGATCAGAGGTCAATCCGATGCGTACGTGGTTAGAAGAGACTTTCAGCGGGGTTGTCAATCTCGAAGCACTGGGTCCATCAAAGATCGACGTTCTTGTTGAAGCCTTTGAAAAGGCCGTACCGTGCCCAGATCGGCAAATAGAGCGGACCCTTAACAGAGTTTGGTTAGCTGAGAGGCTACCCCGTCACGCAATAGGGGCAGAGATTGGAGTTTTCAGAGGACACTTTGCGGAAGTGATTTGCCAAGTGGCTAAGCCCCGAGTGGTCTACCTGGTTGACCCTTGGACTCTCGAAGGTGATACATTCAAATGGGGCGCAGCCTACACAAATCACAAGAAGCTCAAGACGATTGATGCATATGAGGAATGCAAGTTAAGAGTCACGCGTGGAGGAGCTAAGCAAGTTGTTATGGTGCAGGGCTACTTCCCCGAGTGCTCTAGAGCTGTTCAACACAAGCTTGATTGGGCTTACCTTGATGCAAGCCACAGCTACGAGGATACTCTTGCTGAGCTTCACGCTCTTGATGTGCTCATGAACCCAATGGCGGTAATTGCGGGTGATGATTGGTCGCCCGCCCCTAGCTCTCAACATCATGGTGTCTTCCGAGCGGTGCAGGAGTTTGCCGCTTGTTCACGCTGGAAGCTTGTAATGTGTGGATACCTCAGGCAGTGGATGCTGAAGCGGTACTAGCGGTTAGGAGCCGTTGGTCTGAACTGTTGCGGTGGATGCTCCCTGACGGCATCAAGTGTGCTAGAGTGGTTTCGATGGAAACAAGATGGTGCTTCGGTGATAGCCTCTTATGGGCCTACCCTTTCAAAATCATAGATAGCGTTCGCCCTACAGTCCGCCATGCCCAGTACGGCGAGAGCAGCGGCATTGGCCCCCTGAGCCGCAGCAAGGTGCAACGATACTGTCGCCTCGGCACGGTCTGAGGTGGTCAGGGTGGCGGTTGTGATGATGCTGATTTTCAGCGTGTCATTCGCGGGAACAGGAAACACCCCGTCAAACTGTGTAGGGCTACGCTGCGTCCAGAGGAAGCGATCGGGCGCATCGCCCATGACGAATTGGGACGGGTGAAACTTGCCGCCCCAAACAATCTGTTTGTGCATCTGTGTGCCATCGACCAGCTGTGGCACCATCTCGGCCACCTGTGGCAGGCAGCCCGTTATCTCTTGCATGCGCACGGTTCCGCGCCATGTGCCGTCTTTCGGTATGACGCTGAACAGCTCGATTGGACAGAGACCCGCGCCGCCATGGGCGGCATCGATCTGGTCGGGACTTGACCTGCTCCAGCTGAAATCCGTGCCTTCCATGACCAGTACCATCTCTGCGGCGCCCGGAGGGGCGGGGCTGCCCACCACGGTTTCGTATTCCACAAGTGTTACCGCAGAAAGGCTGCAGCGACAGCCGGTTTCCGTGCAATCGGCCACTAGGATTTTGTCTTCTGCCAGCACGGGCCTGGCCAAAAGGGACAGGGCAAGAATGGGGAGGCCCAGCACGAAGGTTGCTACGTGCCGAGCCATGAAGCTGGTTTGCATCAGTATTCTCCGGTCAATCTGGCACGCAGGGCGGCGGCAGTTTCTGGTGACAGATCAAGCCGGAGATCTGCGTCGGCTGGGGGCGGAGATTCCGTCTGGCCTTGCGTTGTGGGACTCAGGGTCAAGCTGAGCGCAATGTCGTTGAAGGCGGTGATCACCGTCGCTGTTGCATTGGACCAATGGCACAATGTGCCAGCGGCGGTGCTGCGGCAGCGGCCATTCTCCGCACTCCACCGGATAGGGTTCAACTCGATTCGCGCGCCATCCGGGGCTATGAACCCCATCATGGGCTGGTTCGCCGTAACACCAGCGGCAGTTTTGGAAAAAACCGGCGTGTCAGCGACCCATCCGGCCGGCAGGGTAAAGCCTAAGCCAGTCGCGGCATCCTGCAGCAGGCAGCCTTCGGGCCCGTCGCAGCGATAGGCAATTTCAGCGTCAGACTGCGCCTGGGCCACGATCTGGCCTTCCCGCGGGATCACATGGTTGGTCTGTCCGGCATCAACGGTGATGCGCCCAAAAAAGGTGGCATTGTCCGTCATGCCAAAGATCGCCCATTCACCGGGGCTCAGGCTGGTATGCCACCCCCCTGTGACGGTATCGGCCAGACGATCGTCCTCCGTCTCGCCCTCGGGTGTCGCGGACCATTCGACAGGACCGTCAAAACCTTCGGCCCTGATCGTGACTGCCACCGCATTGCCTGAGGGCGCATCTTCGCCCATGCCGATGGTTTCAAAGGGTGCCAGTGGAATTTCGAAAGCCTGCCCTGCCGCTTCAGTGACAGTGATATCGGCGCCAAATGCCTGTCCTGCCGCGTCGTCCGACGAGGCTTCGCCATAGATGCGCCAGCGGCCAAGGTAAAGGTCTGTAGTCCAGGGCCGGGTCATGGGTTCGGGCATGGCCACCGCCTCGGGGACGGCGGGGTGCGTTTCCAAAGGTTCGGCGGACCAAAGGATCGGCTGGTTCGCGTAATCGGTCGGGACGGACAGGGCTACCGGCACAAGGGCTGGGCCTGCAGTTGGGATGGCGTCGACCCTGTCCAGCGTCACAGTGATTGGTCTGGTGTGGATCGTCTCGCTGTCAAGGAACACATAGCGGAATTCATAACGGCCCGGGAGGTCTGGCATGGTCCAATCCATGCTGTTCTTTCCTTCGGTGTAATCATAGCCCCAGCGTTCGCCCGTATCGGCGTTCCACAGCTGGATATTGTCAAGAAAGGCCTCTGGTCCAACCCAGGTGATCGTGACCGTGCTGCCCACTTGTGCCGTGTCGGGGGCTGTAATTGACACCGGGGCCTCGGACAGGGTCAGGGGTGCACGGGCGATGATTTCCTCGGACTTGTAGGAATAGACGACCTCATACGGCCCTGTCCTGAACGGCAGGCGCAGATCGACAAAGGGGTCACCATCGACCGCAGTCTCGGCGAGCCAGTTTCCGCCCGCGTCCAAAACGCGGATATGGTCGAATTCTTCATGCGGGCCGTTAAAGGCCACCCGCAGCAGTGACCCGGCCGGGGCCGTCTCTGAGAACGTTAGGCTGGCCGTTGGCAAGATGGGTGCAGGTGCGTAGGGGCGGATCAGCATAAGCACGCCGTCCTTGATGCCAGATGCCCAGCCTTCTTCGGGCGGAAAGGCCTGGTAATCCATCTCGCTGGCAGCCGGGAAGGCAAAGCAGCGCGCCTCTTCTACGAAAAGGCTGCCCGGAGGTTCATACCGCCAAGCGGCACAGCCCCGATCGTTCGTACACAGTGCCGCGCAATCCACCGCACTGCCCGTAGCCGGGAAGGCAAAATCCGCCAGCGTGGATTCTGCGGCCCCCGTGGTCCGCCCAGTCGGGGACAGGGCAATGCCCTGCATCTCGGGTGACCCTGGATAGTAGCGCCGCTGCGCCGGGACGGCGATTTCTTCCTGCGGCGGTGTGACAGCGGTGGTAAGGGCCTCGACAAGCGCCCCGGCATTGCCAGCCTCCAGATACTGACCACCGGTTTCGGTGGCCAGACAGGCGACCTGCGCGCCTTCGGCCCCGGTCAGACCAAAGCCGATGACATGGGCGGTAAAGTTCAGCCCAGAAGACTCCAGCTCACGCCCCAGGGCGCAGGGGTCGGCGTCGCAGGTTTCCAGACCATCGGTGACCAGCACGACAGTGGCAGCCGCTTCGCCATAGCGCAGTGTCTCGGCAGCCTGCCGCACCGCCTCTGATAACGGTGTCTTCCCCAGAAACCGCATCCTGCCGACGGCGGCGGCAATCCCCGGTCCGGTGTCGGGTGCGGGGGGCACGATCAGCTCTATATCGCTGCAGTTGCCCTTTTCGCGGTGGCCATAAGCCATCAGGCCCAGTTCCTGCCCGGCCGGAAGGCTGCCCAGCACGGTGGCCACCGTATCGCGGGCAATCTCCAGCTTGGGGCGGCCTTCAATCTGCCCCCACATGGAGCCCGAACCATCCATCACCAGAATGCTGCGCGGGGCCTCGGCCAATGCGGCAGCCGACAGTATGGGGCCAGCCAGCAGAAGGCCGGTACAGAACCGGGTCAGGCGGCACAGGATAGGTGGCAGGGTCATGGGGGCACCTTCAGGCGAAAGGGATCACTGGTCGAACCGGGCGAGCACGTCGAAATCCATCGCAGAAAGGATGGTCGCCATGTCCTCCACGCTGCTGCCCTGCGCCTGCACCAGCACACGATTGGCCACCAGCGCCGAAAGAGATCCGTCCTGATCCAGCATCTCGGTCGCGCCCACCTTCACGACCTTGCCCATCATCGCCATCATCTGCGGATTGCCCAGAATGCCTGCCATGCTTGCTACGACAGGGCTGTCCGCAGTCAGGGTCAGGGTGAAGCTGCGCCCGTCGTCATGGCTATAGGTCGCATCGGCGATCGTGCCGACGGCTCCGCCAAACAGGCCCATGGCACCCGCGCCATTCTCGCCCTGCGTCATGGTCCAACCCTCGGTCGGCTGTGGCAATGCGCGGGCCAGCCGCTCCTGTTGCAGGGCCTGCACGGCGCGGGCGGCAGTGGTCACCTGGGCCGCCGTCTGACCCAATTCACCCTTGGCATAGGCCTCTTGCGCGGCGTTCAGGGCATCGCTGACCGCATCGGCATGGGCCAATCCGGTCCACATGGCCAGGGCGATTACGGGGGCTGCCAGCCTGATCTTCATGGTCATTCCTCTGCGTCTGTCTGCGTTCTTGTCACGATCTTGCGCACCGCTGCCCACAGCGTGTGGGAACGGTTGAGCCGGACCTTAGGCCAGTTCGGCGGCGTATTCTTGGGGTAGACGGCACTGGCTATGGGCTGCACGGCACAAGGGTAACGCTGTTGCCAGACTTATCCCCGTGACAGGCGCGCACGGCTTTCCGAGGGTGTTTCGCCATGGATCTGGCGATAGCATTTGTTGAACCAGGACAGATCGCCAAAGCCCGCGGCCATGGCCAGATCGGAGATGGACCGGTGATCCTGTACCGGATCGGCCAGCATGCGGCGCAAAAACTGCATCCGCTTGCAGGTTAGGTAGTCGCGAAAGGTGGTATCTGTCTCGGCAAACAGCGCGCGGGCATAGCGTTCGGAAATGCCATGCGCTGCGGCGACAACCGCCAGCGACAGGCCAGGTTCGGTCAGATGCGTGTCGATCGTGTCCTTGATCGCCCGTAGCCGCGCCGCCCGCACGCCGCGCCCCTGCGCCTCAAGCCGGGCACTGTCATCTGCATTCAGGGCAATCCGGGCAAGTTCGTGCAGATGGCTGCAATAGAGGGCACGTTCCCCCGCGTTCAGCCCTTCGGCTTCCGCCTCCAGCGACTGGGCATAGCGGATGAACATGCGCCATTGCGGTGATATCTGCTGGGTCTGGCGCAGCCGCCCGTTCAGCCCCCGTGCCGATTGCGCCAATGCCGCGCGCGGAATCGATACATAGAACAAGTCCGACCTTTCGGCCTGAAACACCGCGCGACCGGCCACATCATTGGGGTCCAGATAGATCTGCCCGGGCTTGCATTCGACGGCCGGGCCGCCGGTCTGCACCATGGAGAACCCGTGGTTCAGCGGGATATGGATCAGAAGATTGTCACCCTCATCCGCAGCCATCGCCTGGGTGCGGGTGGTGGCACAGGCCGAATGGCTGGTCCTTGCAGTTACCGCGCCCGGCAGGATCTTGATCATGGTTGAAGAGGCATAGCTGTCCGGCGATACGGGGTCGATCGCCAGCTTGCAGATCGCCGCCGCCGCCGCTTCAAATGCCTGAACCCGGTTGCGCGGGTCGAAGTTTTCCGTCGACAGCGCAATGACGGGGAGCGGTTCCAAAGCCGTGACCAAGCAGTGCCTTCCCTTGTTTCGTCATAACGCAATAGCTGCAGCTTGCCGTCCGTCCGGCCTGTGTCAAGATTTAGATCGCACGGAATGTTTTCAGGCTTCGGTCTGCTTGAGCAGCGTCCATTTGCGGTAAAGACCATCCCTCCTCTCAGATGCTCTTCTTTCCTACCGCTCCCAATCCTGCTCTGCGCGAGGGGCCGGGGCCGCCAGCCGCTGTTCGGCCTGCCCGATCTCTTTAAGCGTCAGCCCGAAGGCGACATGCGACCGGGCGGCAGACAGGAGCGCGCGGGCAATCCACTGCCGTTC
>NZ_JBALHR010000033.1:0-7419 GCF_036964905.1 Gemmobacter denitrificans | reverse complement strand
AGCATCTCGGGGCGTTCGAAGACGGGGCAGGCGGCATGGTGGGAGGGGATTTGCAACGCGCTCAGCCGGTTCCGGTCTGCCTGGCCCAAGAAGGGTTTGACCAAGGACGATCGGCGGTTGCTGGAGATTGCCGACAATGGGGCGGGGCGGTCGAACCTGACAGAGTTTGCAGCCCTAATCGCGCTCCGGCAGGAGCGGAATCTTGTGTGAGGCATTCAGATTAGTGGCGCAACCTCCGCTTTTTCTGCGAGCTTTGGGCGTGGCAGAGGCGCGCAAGGCCTGTGTCGTGGCCCTCCGACAGCACAAGCGGCCATGGGTTGGTGTGGCTTTGCGCCTATCGAGACAATAGATGTTCATGTAATGTTTCTAGCGACTCGCTGCCTGGGGGCCACTTATGTGCAACCTCTATTCCCAAACCAAACCGCAAGATGCATTGCGCCGCGTCTTTGAACAGATCGTCGATGACGGCGCATTGATCGAAGTTCTGACCGGCAACCTGCCTGCCATGCCTGGCATCTGGCCGGATTACCCGGCGCCGATCCTGCGGCATGGCCCGCAGGGTTTGCAGCTTTCTCTGGCCCGCTGGGGCATGCCCAGCCCGCCGCAAGCCCTTGTGGGCAAGCGCACCGATCCCGGCGTGACCAATATCCGCAACCTTGCCGCGCCGCATTGGCAGCGCTGGCTGGGGGTGGCGCATCGCTGCCTTGTGCCCTTCACCAGCTTTGCCGAACCCGACAGCCGCCCGGGCCCCAGCCAGGGCAAGCCGATCTGGTTCGCCCTTGGCCCCGACCGACCCCTGGCCTGCTTTGCCGGGATCTGCACCGAATGGACAAGCACGCGCAAGCTGAAGGAGGGCGAAGTCACGGTGCAAGCCTTCGCCTTTCTCACCTGCGAACCGAACCGCGAGGTGGCGCGCATTCACCCCAAGGCCATGCCCGTCATCCTCACCCGACCCGAAGCGTGGCGCGACTGGCTTGGCAAACCCATGGATCGCATCCGCCCCCTGCAACGCCCTTTGCCCGATGGGGAACTGGAAATCGTTCTGGAGGCCGCGCATGAAGATGGTGCTTGATCCGCCCGTCAGTCCGCCGCTTGGCCTGCGCCCGAAGCGGGTGCACGAGGCCGGAGGGCGGGGCCGCCGCAGCTTTGCTCTGTTTCAGGCCGCGCGCCATCCCGGTCCGCTGGTCTGGATCACGCCCGCCCATCTGCGCGAATACCTGCTGCCCGCGGGCCTGCCCGCAGGCGTGGCCGAACGGCTGCATCTGCTGCGCCCGGTGGGCGAAACCGACCTGCTGTGGTGTATCGAAGAGGTGTTGCGCAACCCCGCGGTGGCGCTGGTGATCGCCGAGCCGCAGCAGCCCCTTTCGCTGACTGCAGGGCGCCGGTTGCAATTGGCCGCCGAGGCCGGGCAGACCACGGGCCTGCTGCTCAGTCACGAAGGCGGTGGCAGCGCGGCCTCTGAAACGCGCTGGCATTGCGAACCTGCGCCGGGGTCAGAGGACTCGACTCTGCATCATTGGCAGCTTAAAAAGAACAAAAGAGGAACTAACGGCGATTGGATGCTGCACTGGGATGGCGCGACGGCTGCTTTCCATCTGGTTTCCAAGGCTGGCGAGCGACATCAGCCTGCGGAACAGGCCCGTTGAAGGGCCCTTCGCCCTGACCCTGCGGTCGGGCAATGCCGATCATCTGCATTGCCTGACCCCTGCCGCGCAGGCGCTTGGTCTGCAGCGCGGCATGGCCTTGGCAGATGCCCGGGCGCTGTGCCCCGATCTGGCGACCCGCCCCGCCGATCTGGTGCAGGAGGCCACGGCCCTGACCAGCCTGCGCCGCTGGGCCAGCCGCTATGCGCCCCTGGTGGCCTGCGATGGCCCCGATGGGCTGATGGCCGATATTTCCGGCGTGCCGCATCTGTTTGGCGGCGAGGCGGCCTTGCGCGACGATCTGCAGGCGCGGCTGGAGCGCGCGGGCCTGCAGGCCTGCAGCGCCATCGCCCCCACGCGCGGCGCGGCCCATGCGCTGGCGCGCCATGGCGGTGGCATCGTGGCCGAGGGGCGGCTTGTAGAGGGGATCGGCGCCTTGCCGGTGACAGCGCTGCGGATCGATCATGCCACGGCCGAAGGGCTGGCCCGCATGGGGCTGACCCGGATCGCCGATCTGGCGCATCTGCCCCGCGCGCCGCTGTCGCGCCGCTTTGGCCCGGGGCTGGTCATGCGGCTGGACCAGGCCTTGGGCCAGCGCGACGAACCTGTCGCCGCCCCGCCCGAAGCCCCCCATTTCGGCGTGCGGCTAACCCTGCCCGAGCCGATCGGGCTGCACGCCGATGTGATGGCGGGGCTGGACCGGCTGCTGGATCGGCTTTGCGCGCAATTGGCGGCCCATCATCGCGGCGCACGCCGCTTGCGGCTGGACCTGCGCCGGGTGGACCGGCAAGCCACCCGGGTCGAGATCGGCCTGGCCCGGCCAATGCGCGATCCGGCACGGATCAGCCGGTTATTCGCCAAGGGGGTGGAGGAAATCGATGCCGGATTCGGCATTGATGCGCTGCGCCTGTCGGCCCCTCTTACCGAACCGCTGCCCCCGGAACAGATGGGGGGCAGCCCTGCCACGCGGCAGGCGGATGCGCTGGCCGATCTGGTATCGTCGCTGGGCAATCGCATCGGGTTTGACCGGGTTCTGCGTGCCCTGCCTGCCGAAAGCCTGATCCCTGAACGCAGTTTTGTGCTGGCCCCGGTGGCGCATAGCCAGCCTGAACCTTGCGGTACCAGCCTGACCCGCCCGCAGATCCTGTTCCCGCCCGAACCGGTGGAGGCAGGCCCCGGCCATCCGCCGGCCCGGTTCCGCTGGCGACGGATGCAACTGACCACGTTGCGCGCCACCGGGCCGGAACGCATTGCCCCCGAATGGTGGTTCGACGATCCCGCCTGGCGCGCAGGCTTGCGCGATTACTGGCGGGTGGAAACCCGGCAGGGCCCACGCCTGTGGCTGTTTCACACGCCGCAGGCTCCGGGCTGGTTTGCCCAGGGCGAATTTCCATGATGCCCCTTCATCTTGGCCCAAATATCCCGGGGGGTGAATTGGCCGCTGGCCAAGAGGGGGGCAGCGCCCCCCCTTTTTCCGACCCGCCCGCCTATGCCGAGCTTTGCGTGACCAGCAATTTCACCTTCCTCACAGGGGCCTCGCATCCCGAGGAACTGGTCACCCGCGCCGCCGAACTGGGCCTTACGGCCATTGCCATCACCGACCGCAATTCCGTGGCGGGCGTGGTGCGGGCCTATTCCGCGCTGAAGGAACTGGCCCGCCTGCACACCGAGGCCGAGGGCCATGGCCCCACCATCCGTTCGCAACAGGTGACCGATCATTCCAGCCGCCAGACTGTGCCGCATTTCACCGGCACGACCGAGGCCCCCCACCTGCCCGCCGCGCCCCTGCCCAAACTGATCGCGGGCGCGCGACTGGTGCTGACCGACAGCGCGGTGGAATGGCTCGCGCTGCCCACTGATCTGGCGGCGTGGTCGCGGCTGACGCGGCTCTTGTCCCTGGGCAAACGCCGCGCGCCCAAGGGCGAATGTCACCTGACCCGCGCCGATCTGCTGGAATGGGGGCAAGGCATGATCCTGATCGCGCTGCCGCCTGACCCGCTGGCCCATGCCAGCCCGCCCGATCTGCCCCACATCGCCCGTGCCTTTCCCGGCCAGTGCTTTCTGGGCGCCGCGCCGCGCTATGACGGGCGCGACCAACCCCGGCTCGACCGTCTCGCCCGGCTGTCGCAGATCGCCAATATGCCCATGGTGGCCCTGGGCGATGTGCTGATGCACCGCGCTGCCCGGCGGCCGCTGGCCGATGTGCTGACCTGCCTGCGTCTTGGCTGCACCATCGACAGCATCGGCACCCATCGCCTGCCCAATGGCGAGCGTCGGCTGAAATCCGGGTCCGAGATGGCGCGCATGTTCGCCCGCTATCCCGCCGCGATCCGCCGCACGCTGGAAATTGCCGACCGCTGCGCCTTTCGCCTGTCGGACCTGCGCTATCAATACCCCGACGAATCCGCCGAGGAACCGGCACAGCAGCGCCTTGAACGCCTCGCGCGTGAGGGGCTGCATTGGCGTTACCCCGAAGGCCCGCCGCCCAGGATCGTGCATCGGGTGGAGAAGGAATTGGCCCTGATCCGCGAGGTGGACTATGCGCCCTATTTCCTGACGGTGCATGACATCGTGCAATTCGCCCGCGCGCGCGGGATTCTGTGCCAGGGGCGCGGCTCGGCGGCCAATTCGGTGGTCTGCTATCTGCTGGGCATCACCGAAGTGCCGCCCGAAAGCATCACCCTGATCTTTGAACGCTTCATCTCGAAAGAACGCGGCGAGCCGCCGGATATCGACGTGGATTTCGAACATGAACGCCGCGAAGAGGTGATCCAGTGGATCTATGAGCGTTACGGCCGCCATCGCGCGGGCCTTACCGCCGTGGTGATCCATTTCCGCGCCCGCGCCGCCATCCGCGAGGTGGGCAAGGTCATGGGCCTCAGTCAGGATGTCGTTGCCCGCCTTTCGGGGCAGATCTGGGGCTGGTCCTCTTCGGCCCCGAATGAGGAACGCATCCGCGATGCGGGCCTGAACCCCGAGGATCGCCGGGTGCAACTGGCCATCCGCCTCATCGCCGAGATCATCGGCTTTCCCCGCCACCTGAGCCAGCATGTCGGCGGCTTTGTCATCACCCAGGGGCGGCTGGACGAGCTTTGCCCCATCGAAAATGCCGCGATGGAAGATCGCACCGTCATCGAATGGGACAAGGACGATATCGACGCGCTCGGCCTGCTGAAGGTGGATATTCTGGCGCTTGGCATGCTGACCGCGATCCGCAAGGGTTTTGGCCTTCTGGCGGATCATCGCGGGCTGCGGCTGACGCTGGCCAATATCCCGCCCGAAGACTCGCGCGTGTATGACATGCTCTGCCGCGCTGATGCCATCGGCGTGTTTCAGGTGGAAAGCCGGGCGCAGCTGAACTTCCTGCCCCGGATGCGGCCCCGGAAGTTCTATGATCTGGTGTGTGAGGTCGCCATCGTGCGCCCCGGCCCCATTCAGGGTGGCATGGTGCATCCCTTCATCAATCGCCGCATGGGGCGCGAGCCGGTCGAAGACCTTGGCCCTGCCATGATGGAGGTCTTGGGCCGCACCTATGGCGTGCCGCTGTTTCAGGAACAGGCGATGCAGATTGCGGTGGTGGCGGCGGGCTTCACCCCTGCGGAGGCCGATCGGTTGCGAAGATCCTTGGCCACCTTCAAGCGCATGGGCACCATTGGCAGTTTCCGCGACCGCTTCATCTCGGGCATGCTGGCGCGGGGCTATGATGCCGATTTCGCCGCCCGCTGCTTTGCCCAGATCGAGGGTTTTGGCAGCTATGGTTTCCCCGAAAGCCATGCCGCCAGTTTCGCCCGGCTGGTCTATGTCTCGGCCTGGCTGAAATGCCATCACCCGGCGGCCTTCACCTGCGCGTTGCTCAATGCCCAGCCCATGGGCTTTTACGCCCCGGCGCAGCTGATCCGCGATGCCCGCGACCATGGGGTGGAGGTGCGCCCGGTTTCGGTCAACCATTCGGCGTGGGATTGCACGCTGGAACCCCGCGCCGATGGGGTGCTGGCCCTGCGTCTGGGCTTTCGCCAGATCAAGGGCCTGCGCGAGGAAGACGCGGCCTGGATCGTGGCGGCGCGGGGCAATGGCTATGCCGATGTCGAAAGCCTGTGGCGCCGCGCCGGGGTTCCTGCGGCCACCTTGGAACGGCTGGCCGAGGGCGATGCCTTCGCCGCCCTAAGCCTGAACCGTCGCGAGGCGCTTTGGGCCGCCAAGGCTCTGCGCGCGCCCGCACCCCTGCCGCTGTTTGGCTCCGATGGTGAGGGCGCGCAGGAGCCTCAGGTGGCCCTGCCGCAGATGACCCTGGGCCAGGAGGTGATCGAGGATTATCTGGCCCTGCGCCTGTCCTTACGCGCCCATCCGATGGAGGTGCTGCGCCCCCGCCTGCCGGAAAGCACGCCGCATCAAAGGCTTGCCACGCTGCAAGGCCGCGTCACCGTCACCGGCCTTGTCATCACCCGTCAGCGCCCCGGCACCGCCTCGGGCGTGATTTTCCTCACGCTGGAGGATGAAACCGGAACCGCGAATATCATCGTCTGGCGCAAGGTCTATGAAACCTTTCGCAAGGCCGTGGTCACCGGGCGCCTGCTGCGGGTGACCGCCCGCATCCAGCGCGATGGCCCCACCACCCATCTGATCGCCGAACGGATCGAGGATGTCTCGGCCCTGCTCGGCACACTGGGCCACGCCCTGCCCAAGTTCAGCGATGGCCGCGCCGACGAAACCCTGCGCCCCTCCAATGGCGCCCTGCGCAGCACCGCCCGCCATCCCCGCGAACAGGCGAAAAAGCTGTTTCCAAGCCGGGACTTTCATTGAGTGGCGCAAGGACTCTGTATGTTGCTTAACGTGCACATAAACTGCGGCTTTGGGCCGCAATCGACGCTCGGCCCGTCACTTAGGCGCGATCGGCTTCCTTGTCGAGCAACCCCTGCAGTAGCGCGAGCCGATTTCCGCTGAAATCACCCACCTCGAGCGTCAATCCCTTCATGGCGCGCACGAAGAACTGGCGGAAATCCTTCCGTTCTCCGCACCAGGCAAGCAGCTTCACTCCCTGAGGCGGGTGCACCAGGGCCAGTGGCAACACTGTGCGCGTGGTCTCTTTCCCCGAAAGGTCGGTGTAGCCGAAGGCCACCGGCCGGCTCGTGCGTATCGCCCCGTGGAGCGTGGCAAGATCGGCTGTTGCTGCCTGGGGCAGATCGTCGTGCCAATAGGTGGCGGGACGCACGTCCAGCAACTGGTAGATGCGACCGAGAAGGCCGGCTTCGGGGTCGGTTTCTGCGAGGTGGACCAGCGTTGCTTCGGCGCTTGCCGCGGCGACCGGATCGCCGCGATGGCTTGCGAGGGCAAGCCCGCGAAGGGCAGCGTCACGCAGTTCGGGATCCAGTGGAGATGCTGGTTGGGCTGCAACGCTGGCCGCAGCACTCTGCCCAAAGCCGATTGCAGCGGCCAACCCGGCAAGCCGGGTGCCGAGCGCACGGCGCGTCAGGGTCAAGGGCAGGGGGCGACCGGGTCGCATGGCGAAGCCTCATCAGCACTGGAAAAGGTGCCCTTGATCGCACGGGAGGGGTCGTTTGGTCCAGTATTTTGAGGAAAGCAACTGTCGGTCCCCCAGTGATCCTGCCCGCATCCGACAGGGGGAAGACTGTCCGAAGGGCGGAGTTCGGACCTAGCCCATCCGCGCGTGGCGCTAAAGGTCCATACCGGTGAGCTTCTGAGAAAACTTGCTCATCTTGGCGACGGCGATCGTGACGGAGGGCTTCAGGGCATCGAGATCAACCTCGGGCGCGGCGAC
>NZ_JBALHR010000032.1:0-10669 GCF_036964905.1 Gemmobacter denitrificans | reverse complement strand
CAACCCAAACCGATCAGCAGGTGCAGGCCGTAGCTTAACTCAGCAGGAAATCTGTCCAAGAGTTGGGGAGTAGCTCAGACTGACGCCGACCTTTTTCGCCAAGGCCTCCGCACTTTCTTCGCGGCAATAAAGGCCCACCACTGCAGCCTGCTTCACGGTAGCGGAATGATCACCTCGTCCACGGGCCCCGCCCGAGACCGTCTTGGTCTCAGGAAACGCAGCGCGCACCCATGCAGTCAGCATCGCTCGACCGGGATAACCTAACGCACGCATCGTCCATGAGATGCAGCGCCCATTGCTGGCGTAGTGCTCCAGTGCAACCTGCTTTTGAGCGTCCGAGAATTTGGGCGGTCGCGGGGCTGACCCTATCGGTAAATCCTGAATGCGCTCGTATTCGCGATACCAGTGTAAATGCTGGATCAAATTTCCCCGGAAGTGCTGGCGCAAAATTCCCCACCTCGCGGGTTTGGCGATCAGCCGTGCATGTGATGGGCGCCTCCGTTTTTCGGTGGCCGACCGCGACGTTTGGGCGGCGGTGGCGGTGTGATGGTGGCGTGTGAGCGGGTGTGCTCGGGGATCAGGTCGGCGTGGTGGCGCAGCCGATAGCTGGCGCCCTCGATCTGGACCACGACGGCGTGGTGCAGCAGTCGGTCGAGCAGCGCGGTGGCGACGACCGGATCGCCGAAGATCTCGCCCCATTCCGCGAAGCCCCTGGAAGGTGGGCGCCTGGCGCCGCTTACTATCCAACACGCAAGTCGTGCCATCGGCGACTGGATCAGCTTCTACAACCACCGACGCCCTCATCAGGCGCTGGACATGAAAACGCCCGCTGAGGCATTCGCATTGGCGGCTTAACCTGTGCAGATTCCGCTGGGTCATTACATGGCTTGCCTGGATTGTCGCCGCCATTCTGAACGCAGCATGCCACCCGTGTCACCAATATCAGGCGGTCACATCAGCCTGAATGGATTGTTCAGGGCGAACTACTTCACTTATGAGGCATTGAAGGGTTAATGAAGAACGACCATGTGTCTTCAAATCCATCTATGACTATCTGCTTTGCTTTTCTATTGCGATCTAACCTCGTAAATACGTTTGCCGAACACTGAACTCTCAAAAGAAGCTCTACCAAGAACATTCCCGCAGTGTCGTCTAACGCTGACATCTCAAGAAGAAGGGCATTCGTGTTCAAATTCAGGTCTGTGCCTCCCAAATTGAAACGATCAAGGCCGCGAAATTTGCTCTCAACAGCCGGAGTGCTTGAGGCATAAATGGACCAGGGATCGAGCCCCTCTAACGCTCGCTCTCCTTCATAGAGCTTCATCAAGTTTGCATAAAAATATCCCCCCGCACCAATTATTCTCTGCCCTTCAGAAATCCCATGATCAAAGAAAGTTTGCAACACTGAGATCAACCAACGGGTGCTCAGCTCGTTCAATAGCAAAATTCCAGCTTTTTCAAGTATGGTGTGGAAGATATTTTTCGCGTCATCAGACATATTCGTATCTCTGCGGAGATAGCTGATGCACAATGCAAGATTCTTTGAAAGTAGGGATTTTCCTCTAAAATGATATTCGAGAATCATTGATTGGTTCTGTATGCAGCTTCTAGTGACGTCAGGCATGACTACATCACTGGGAAGTGTGCGGAAAAACATCTCCTCGAAGTCTGCGGTTGCTTCAGGCAGAATGTTAGGAACTGATTGTTTTTGAAGTCTCGCCCTGACTCGATTTGTTAGGTGTGGAAATGCAACCGATGCTAGGTGATCTGAGCTGAAACGTGGAGGAGGGAGTGTTGCGAATGAGGTCTTGGGAGACCAATTACTAGAGACAAGCCTTTTTGCAAACCAAGCTGTTTCCTTGAAGGACGAAACTTCGTTAATTCGTTCAAGCTTTCGCAGAACGTCTCTGCTTGGGGAGGTATTAATGGGAGCTTGATGGGAGCGGAAGTCGAAATCTTGAATGCCGCATCTGCCTAAGATTTTCCGTGTTCCATCCTGCAGGTTGTGTGAATATTCGAATGTTAGCAGCTGGCCGCCAAAAACTTTTCTTGCCCTGCTGAGGCAATCTTCCCACGAATGATCTCGCAGATCGGTGCTCATAAAATCTTCGAACTTACTGTAATCGGTCCGGTATCTAATATTTTGATTGTAGCAGCTGCGCAACCAGTCCTGCTCAGGCCGAATAAAAAACAGAAACTCAACTGTATGAGGCTTCATGGCCTCTGCAATCACTCGCATGTTCTTTGTAAGGCGTGGGTATACTTTTCCTCTCTTGGATCTTCCAGGCAACCCCCCTGAGAAGTCTTCTTGACTGATGATAAAAGTATCGTATTCTGAATTGGATACTTGCTCCGAGGTTTTTTTTAACCTATCCAGAGCAATATCATAGTTTTGCGCGGCAATCTCCAAAGATGCTCGATGTGTTTCGGTATCGTGGATAAAATCTACGCCACTATCTCGTAGCTGCGACACTGATTTTTTTAATACATCCTGTATATATGTAGTGCCAGTCTTGTGTGGCCCCATATGTATAACAACTTTTTTCGGTTGAACGGTATGTTTCATTCGCGCCCCGCAGATCTTTTCTTGTCATATAGATTACCAATGTTTCCTAGAAAGATTCAAGTGGAGTAAGTGCCGGTTTGCGCTTGGCGTGAGAAAGGTGATCATCATTTCAATCAAACGATGTTTGTACTGGTCCTTATGGCCATATGTTCTGAGACCCGTTTTTGCTTCGGGTTCCTTCGCGCGCAAGCACCCACATCACCTACAGAAGCTCCAGACGGTCCGCCAGTTTGGCGCGGAACACGAACACGGTATTGGCCCTCTTCAGAACGGCGGTCTGCCCTGCGAGCCACAAAGTCCGGCGCAGGCGAGCGTTGCCATATTTGGAGATCTTGCTTCGGCCGCGGAACATGCCTGACTGAACGGTGGCCAGATCCATGCCGCAGAACCTCAGGAACTGGCGGTGATGTTTGAAACGGCGCATGTCGCCGGTCTCGGCCAAAATGGTCAGGCGTTGATCGGCCCGATGCCTGGGATGGTGTGCAGTGACGTTGATAATCGGGCCGATCGCCTAGCAGTTCGACCGCCCGATCTTCGATGGCATGGCGTTGCCGGATCAGGCTTCTGCCTTCGGCCAGCATCATACGGAACATTCGGATGGCGTCTGATTCCGGCGCGACAGGCAGCCCCGCAGAAGTCTTCGCTGTCTCGTAAATATCTGACAACAAGAGAGACTTCTCCACCTTGCGCCCGACCACCTCCCAAGCAATCTTGATGAAGTCTTCCTTGGACAGCGCCGAAATCATGTGTGAAGAGGGGAACATCTCGATAACGCCAAGATCGTCATGCGCCGCCGGCGCGTCTTGCCCGGCACGGCAATCAGCACCTCGTGCCGGTGTTTGGAAATGTCGATGCCTACCAGAACACGGGCATCAGAAGTATGCTCAACCTTGGTCATAGCGGGTCTCCTCTGTGGTGTGGTTAGCAAAACCACCATAGAGACCCGAGATCCGGTTATGGCCGCCTGCTGCGCAATTTTGGAGGCTGCGCAGGCGGCCATAACCTTAAACGGCGCGTCATTCTCAACATGCTACGGCCTCGTCTTCACCAGCCGCCGCTACACCGCGCTGGTTCGCAGCTACGGCCTGAAGCAAGAGTTCATCACGCCGCACTGACCGCAGCAGAACGGCATGGTCGAACGCGTGATCCGGACGTTGAAGGAACAGTGCATCCATCGCCAACGCTTCGACAGCATTCAGCACGCGACACGCGCTATCGGTGACTGGACCAGCTTCTACAACCACCGCCGCCCGCATCAGGCGCTGGACATGAAAACCCCCGCTGAGGCATTCGCACTAGCGGCTTAACCTGTGCAGATTCCCCTGGGTCGATACACTACCTCCCCCAGTGACGTTACTCAACATCACCTTGGCACATCGCGATGCCGTCGGGAGCGGGTATGCACCACATCACTTCTCAGTGGAAATCAACAACTCTGGTACCATCAATGAGTTGAGTTCCTCCGCATCAGGTCATCCGGCCATAAAGGCTCTGCTTGACGCGGCAGAAGCGATCAGGCTGCCATCTCAGTGCAGCGGAAGCCGTTGTTCAAACGTTCCCTGTGGGATGCTGAAATTGCGTTGCAGCCGCGCGATCAGCCCGTCATAGTAGTAGAAGTACCTTGCTCAGTTTGAACACACTGGTCTAGTACCACGACAACGCTGAACGCTACCATGAACATCATGTGTCGAAATCCATACCGCCAACAGATTCCGCTGCAGATGTTGAATACCTATGGTCGTTTGTTCAAGGCTCGAGCAAGCCGCGAACAGTTAGCTGCAGACTAAGAATTAGAAACAGGCGTAAGTTGCGGATGGTTGCATGACAAAAGAAGTCGAATTGAGCGTAAGCGGCTCAATTGTTAATATTAATCTAGGAGATATTGCACGAGACGTTGATGTGGAAGGGCGCGTCAAAGAGGTTCTCCCACTGCTTGTCAGCTTGCTGCGCGCTGACCGAGCTTGGCTCTCCTTGACTGAGCAGGAGCAAATTTCACGATTTCGTGCCCGTGCCGCCGCAGATTTGGGCGTGCAGGCTGTACTTTCTATAGCATTAGCTCGTGCTAACGTACTTGGTGCAATCATTGATGGTAGCGAGTCAATCGCCGATCACGGATTCCCAGAGTTTTGGGATTGACAAAAGGGAGCATAAAGGTGGCTCTCTCAGAGTGAAGCAACTCTCGTGATGGCGTTTGCGCTCCCTGCGATGGCTCTACAAGAATCTGCTGGCCCCTGCTAATGCATAAGATTTCTGCTATGTGTTACCTCTGGGATTGATTTTTAATCTTCTGACAGGATCTCTTCAATTTTTTTTCTCCAGATGGGATGCAATAGTACATTATCTGGCCAGCAATCAATATTGCAGTCGCGAAGAATTTTTTCTGCACTGGACTGATTTCCATCCAGTATCGAATTTGCTGCAATTGCGATGATGATTCGCTCATCTGTATTTAGCATTGTGAAAGCCCAACATTCTTTCCTGAATTTTCATTATAAGATGATGAGATTAATTTTGCCTTAACAGAGCCCTGTTGCAACGCGATCGACCTGTCGGCCCCGTCACGATGTCGATACGCCCGGCATATCCATGATCATCACTGTGAGAGCTTACGTAAGTTTGTATGCCGCTATCCATCAACGCCTCCGTTGTTACAGCCGTCATCTCGGATAGCATCGAGCCTCAAACAACGAGGGCGATGGCCGGGTGCTTACCTTCATGTGGCTGATTTCGGCCTCGATGGCGCTGCGGCGGCGGAGGTCTGCGATCAGCTTTGGCGTCAGGCGCGCCTTGTGCCGCTGATCAGGACGCGGGTCCTGTCCTCGCCATGGCCGCGATAGCCGCGGTCGACGACGGCCATATCAGGGCGCTGGTCGGTCAGGATTTCCATTTGTTCCAGTGCCGGGCGGAGTGTGTGGCCGTTATAGGGGTTGCCCGGAAAACTGCGCGCCGACCACGAAACCTTCGTCCAAGGTGGTGGTGACGCTGACCTTGCAACCGAACTCGTAACGGAACCGCCTTCCCCGAGGCGTCAGCAACCCGCGCCTGAAACACATTCTTAGCCAGGTCGCGCCCGACCGTGATAATCTCCGCCATGACCGTCCTCCTCTGTGGATCTTTGCAGGCCTACTTTGGAACATCGATACCGTAGGGGCAGTCACATCATCAGAGCCCAAGGAAACCGGCACCACGAACCTAACGCGCGAGTATCGTTATGTAGGGCCGCTCAATCTGTCGCCAGAGCCACTCCTCCTATCTCCCGAAATGCGCAACAAAGTCACCCTATCGTTTCCAGATAAAGTATTGTTGAGGCCGGTTGAAAGTTGTATCAAAAAATTTGGCCAATAAAGTGCTCTAGCGGTTTGCACAGTAGTCTCTGTTGTATTGGATGTAGTGCACACCCATAAATCCCGGAGCAGTTGGCAGTGGCATTAGGGAAACATGTTGTCGACGAGAGGCTCCGATTTACATCTGGAGTTGACTTGTGATTAAAATCCAAGTAATAGGTTGGAAACATGTAGCAAGTTGGCGAGTGGGGCCTTCAGAGAATGACAGATGGTGAAAAGATGCTTCGTGTGCTTGCCGGCGCAAATGATGGCCCGATTTTTTCCAATCGAGACATGAAGCCAAAAGTAAATCTCTCTGAGGGTGGATCAAATTCTGATTTCTACATTAGAGGTTTGCTCGGTCTGGAGCTTGGGGGTGTAATCCAATTCGGCCCCGCCAGAGCTTTCAGATCGACTGACGAATCCGATGTTTTGATAGGTAGCGCAGAGAGCGATACGATAAGGTCACTGGACGGCGATGACCAAGTTTCAGGCTTAGGTGGTGATGATCTTCTTCTCGGCGGGGAAGGCAATGATCAGTTGTTGGGCGGCTCCGGGAATGACAATTTGCTCGGCGGAAAAGACAACGACACTCTGCTAGGCGAGATAGGAAATGACACCCTGCTAGGGGAAGCCGGAAGAGACAGTTTGGTCGGTGGCATCGGAAATGATAGCTTGATTGGCCATGCCGGTAGCGACTCCTTGTTTGGAGGCAGTGGAAACGACACGCTATTGGGCCATTCACAATCTGACAGCTTGTATGGTGGGGCTGGAGACGACTCTCTAGTAGGAGGTTCTTGGGCTGATCGTCTGAACGGTGGAGTAGGTAGTGACATCCTTGTGGGCGGTTCGGGTGGTGATACTTTGCTGGGTAGCTCCGGAGATGACACCCTGTACGGTAATCTTGGGCATGATTTATTGAACGGTGGAGACGGCATAGACAACCTGCTCGGCGGTTTTGGCAATGACACTCTCTTAGGAGGAGCTGAGGCCGATGATATCGATGCTGATGAAGGTAGTGACCGACTGGACGGCGGTACCGGTGACGACAGTTTAAATGGCGGCGATGGAAATGATACGCTACTTGGTCGTGATGGCAATGACAGGATCGAGGGCGGAGATGGAAATGATGTCCTGAGGGGCGGAGAAGGTAGCGACCTAATAATTGGCGGCCTAGGTAATGATCTAATGAATGGGGGGTCCTCAGCAGATCGTTTTGTATTAAACGGAAGATTCAACAACGATGTGATTGAAGATTTTGGCGATGGCGCTGACATTATAGATTTGTCATATTGGGGTATGACCTTTGAGCAGCTTGAAATTCAGGCGGTAAATGGGGGCGAAGACACGTTGATCACAATCGGAATCAACACTCTTCTGCTGGAGGGGGTGGCGGAATCTAGTCTGCGTATTGATATGTTCGATTTTGTCGGGTAGTTCATAGGCATTGCACAAATTCGGAAATGGTTCATCTCATGGATTCGATGTGGTAGCTGGGCCGTATTTTTGGTGCGGTCAATACTCTACCCTATGGTATCCCTTAACCTTGAAAAGAGTCGCCAACCTGCCGGAATTTCTTACATGGAATTGAGCGCAACCTGATCACCCAAGCCGCATAACCGCGGCCTACGCCGGATGGTTACGCCGCGGCTTACGCCGGATGATTAACTCAAACACGTTCTTCGAAAGATCGAGCCCGAATGTAGCAATCTCCGAGGTGAACGTCCTCTTCCTTGGATTATCGCATACCTACCTTGGCACATCGTTGTCAGCGCGGGGCGGTCACATCATCCGATGTCAGCTATAGGAAGAATACCAACTCACCTCCAAGTGCAGTAGTTACCTCTAGAGTGTTACCTGTCTTTGTAACTTCATAGTAGGTACTTGATTTGTCAAATTCCAACTCAACATTGTCAATATATATCGTGTCTTTGCGCAGGTCCCAATTGTGAAATGTGAGCTTCTGACCATTTTTACTCGAAAAGTCTATAACATAGACAAAGTCAGACCCCGAGCCGGTATCTACAGTATGGCTGATGTTTTTTCCCGTGAAGAAAAATCTATCATTTCCGCGCCCTCCGTTCAGATCGGAGTCACCAGACTTAGAAAAGAAATCGTCATCACCGTCCCCTCCGAATACTTTATGGCCATCCCCTGAAATACTCAGCCTATCATCTCCAGATCCGGCGTATGCTATGCCGCGATCTCCCGACAGGTAAAGTGAGTCATTCCCGAATCCGCCATACACGGTATCTGCGCCAGAACCAGAAAGTATGACATCATTGCCATTATGCCCAACAAGTTTGTCATTACCTACACCGCCAATAATCGTATCTGCCCCTCCAAGCCCACGAATTAGATCGTCGCCGCTGCCACCGCTCAGAGTATTGGATTGATTATTCGCTCGGATTGTGTCATCTCCATCCAATCCCTCGATACGTGGGGTAGATGCAGAGAAAATACGCCCGTTTCTATCTAGCGCGCCTGGCGAAATTTTGTCGTCGGCAGTTGTTCCCTTGAAAGTTTTTGCGTCGACAAAATCAAAATCGTCTGAAAACCAGCTTGGAGATAATTTGGATTCTATGTCAAGGATTTTAACCGTAAGGCCTCCTTTCCTTATTATTGCATCAAGTCGATCATCCTGATTGATTTGTGAATAGGTGACATTTTTAATTAGGTCAGACCAATTATCAAAGGCCTGCGCAAGGTCAATCCTGTCGCCGTCATTAAAGTTGAAGTCGAGAATTTCTACATCCCCCCCCCTCAACACAAAGGTATCAGACCCGGCGCCACCCGAAACTTGACTGGTACCTCTTTCCGAAATAATTCGATCACTTCCGGTACCACCGTCGATAACGTTTCTCCCTCCCCAGCCATTAATGGTATCGTTGCCGCCATATCCCTTTATTACATCATCGTGCGCCGTGCCGATTAGATGGTCCGAAATAGGATTGTCCGGATCAGCGGCCATTATTAGACCCTCTGTGCGCGAAACAGTGATTGCTACAAATTCATAGGGCTTAAGGTTTAAAGTCAAAGCCCCATTTTCGACATTGCTCTTTAACTGATTGTGGCTGTAGGTGGTGATTGCACTATGCGCATCTGCATCTATAATTTTCCCATGACCCTTGAGCCACGACACCCCTTGACCGAAGAGCGTCGCGTCGTCCCCCCAGCCTCTCAGTCCCCCAATCTTGAATTTCTCACCCTTGTCAGACCCTGATGCCAACAGGAGGACCGTTTTTCCATCTCCTTCAAGCAAATAGAAATACCCAATGTTCTCGCCATTGGAGTTCTTTATTAGCTGCTCTCGTACAGTCAGCCTGCCATCACCATCCATCTCCATTAAGTGAGTCCCAGGCAGAGTATTCTGCATTATGAAAAACACATGTGCAGTAGGTGTGAGTTTGGTCTCTCCTTGCCAACTGAGTGAAGCGTTGCTATCTCCGAGCGCTATTGTTGTCCAAAAGTTTGCGACTGAAACGCCACTGTCGATCATTTCCATGAAGAGACGACAAAACATACTTAGGCGCTCCAGCCCGGTAATTACACCTGGCCGATCCGCTCTTAGATTCCATTCTGTCGCAACCAGTCGTGGTGAATCTTCACGATCCAGGATCCACCCATCTTTTTCAAGACGTTCTATCCGCGACGTTGGGGTCCAATCATCCAATTGATAGTTTGGGTCCATAGGATCGTCATATCTTTGCGGCTGATAGAAGTGATCTATCAGCCCATCCACTTCGCCCAAGACCTTTTTGCTAAATGCGTTCAGTATTTCGCGGTTGTCAGATATTTGATTGTAATCTATGTCTGAACTGCCCTGCTGCGATGTTTGAATCCATATCTCGAATTTCTTGTTTGTTGGCAGCTCAGATCTGACTTCAGCAATCCATTCTACCATCTTAGCTTGCAGATCTGCGAATTGCGCCGGGCTCCAATTATAACGACTATTGAACCACTCGTTTCCAATTTCCACAGCCATGACGTCAGCTGCGCCAAACTTTCCGCTGAAAAGGTCGCGTATAAAGGATTTTATTTCCCTCTCAGCGGATTCTACTGCAGATCCTGTTCTTTTCGAGAAGTACCTCCATGTCGGCAGGACGATAACTGCTCGAGCGCCTACTTCATTTGAGTATTCCAGAAATGATGACAGTGGTTCGACTTCAATAGTCGTTTGATAGCCCGGCACTATACCGGTCGATGTGGTCGCGTTTGGTGTCGCTAGATTAAAATAGTTTTCTGTTTGCGTGCCCCCTGGATATCTTAGAAGCTGCACGCCAACTTTATCTCTGACTATGTCAAAGTCTGAGCCGATGCTTGCGTCAAACTTATGAAATTCGAATCCAGATCCAAACAGGTCGCCATCTATTTCATTAGAAGCGTCATGCCTGTATTTGCCTGCATC
Source organism: Gemmobacter denitrificans (assembly GCF_036964905.1). Classification (NCBI taxonomy): domain Bacteria; kingdom Pseudomonadati; phylum Pseudomonadota; class Alphaproteobacteria; order Rhodobacterales; family Paracoccaceae; genus Gemmobacter; species Gemmobacter denitrificans. The sequence goes on along the minus strand of NZ_JBALHR010000032.1, from coordinate 372 downwards.
GATATTGATTGCGTTCATTAGAACAAACCCCACCTGCCACAAACCTGTAGAGTGTGGCTCAAAGCAAAAAATTTCAGGGTGTCATTGTGGCTTTTTTGTGGTCGATTGGTATTCTTTAAATTACTTTATATTTAGGAGCGTCTGACCAGCGTGTTCTGCTGCTCCGAGATGGCAACATGCTTTGATGATGTAACTTCCCCCTGACGGCAGCAATGTGCCAAATGGGGGCTGCAAAGAGCAAAGGTTGTGTGCAACCTCTCTCAGATATGGAGCTCCTACTGCCGGGACGCCGAATTGAGCTACTCCCCGAAAATCGGACAGTGACGGAAGCTACGATCTGAAGTCTGCTGATCTCCAAGCACGAGGAGATCA
>NZ_JBALHR010000031.1:0-10690 GCF_036964905.1 Gemmobacter denitrificans | reverse complement strand
CGCATGGGCCGCGAGCGGCAGGGTCAGGACCCAGCTGCCGCTGGCGCTGATGACCCGGCCCCGGTCGGCCGCCGTCAGGGTGGTGGCGGCACTGCGCGCGACATGGCCCGCAAAGGGGGCACCCAGGGCCGCGAGGCTCTCGGCCAGCGTGCCGCTGTCGCCAAGGAGCCCCGAGGCCCAGTCGCGGAACTGCTGCAGGCCCGCCTTGAACTGGGCCTCGGTGAGGGAGGAGCCGATCAGATCGGCAAGCGGGGGCAGGCTGGGCATCAGGCGCTCCACATCGGGTTGGGATCGGCGGTCCAGAACGGGGTGGCGGGGGTGTTCCACATGGCGGGGATCAGGCTGCCAAGGCTGGCGGCGGTCCAGTCGCCTGCGGCAAGGCCAAGGCCGCGCACCCGGATCATGGTCCGCGCCGCATGCAGCAGCAGCACCGCCACCTGCGCGGCCGAGGTATCGGTGACCCGGGTCCAGCTGACATCGGCGCTGGCCGGATCATCGCCCTCGGCCATCTCCACCTGATAGCTGTCCGCCCCCGGGGCGGGCCGCCAGGCCAGCAGCACCCGGGTATTGTCGCCCGGGATGCGCCGCGCGATCAGCCCGGTGACCCGGGGCCGCGTCACCCGGCGCGGCAGGCTGCCCAGCCGGATCGGGCTGGCGGTCTGGCCCGTCTCGGCGCTGTGCACCGAGGGATCATCCGGCACCGCCTCGATGCTGACCTGATGCAGCCCCTTGGGCTTCACCGCCGTCACCTTGCAGAGCGCGGCCCAGAGCATACCCGGCCCGAAGGCCAGATGGGTCCGTTCGCGCGCGCCGCCGCAATCGGGGGTCATGTCGGGCGTCTCGGTCAGGATCAGCTGGTCGGGCGCGGCCCCGGGCAGCACCCGCCAGGGGCCGGAGACCCCGCCATTGCGCCGCCGGAAGGCCACATAATGCGGGCCATCCCCCCAGAGCGGTTCCTCCGAGATGCGCAGCACCCGCGCCCCTGCATCCCAGTCCAGCGCCTCGGCCTGCGCGCCCCAGGCGGGCATGTCATGCTGCACCGCGATCAGATCCCCGATGGAGGGGATGAAGCCCTCCATCTCGGTGTCGAACTTCACGCTGCGGCGGCGGTAGCGGTTGGCGGCGGCCTGATAGAGCCCCTCGCGCAGGGCCTGCGCCCGGTCGGTGATGCCGAAGGCCTCCATCTTCGCAGGCCGGGCGGCGGATGAGCCGTCCAGCCGCGCGGTCACCCGGCGCGGCGACCAGCTGGCGCTGTCGAAATAGCTCACCTCGATGGCATCGGCGGTGGCCTCGGTCGGCATGGCATAATCGATGCTGAAGCTGCCCTTGACGATATTGCGCATCGAGAAGAGCGCGACCGGCAGCGTCTCGGCCCCGTCGCGCACGACGCGCAGCCGCCCGCCCTGCAGGAAGACCCGCGCCCGGCCCGCCTGGGCGATCCGGCTTACACTGTCCCACCAGCTGCCCGCACTGTCGAAGCGGGCATCGAAGCGGTCGCCCCGCGCGGCCCAGAGCGCATCGAGGGCGGCCAGCGCCTCAAGGTCGAGACGGCTGTCGGGCAGCTTCGCGCCATAGGCCGGGTTGCGGGCAGCATCGGCAATCGCCCAGGCGATGGAGCGGGTCGGCTGCGGCGCGCTCCAGCCCGTGCCGGTCCAGACCGGCAGCTTGCGGGTGGCAATCACCCCGACGCGGCGGCTGGCCTGCAGCGACAGGTTGTTGGTGGCCCGCATTCGCATGGCGATCAGGGTCAGGCCCGCGAAGTCCTCGGTCTCGCGCAGATAGGCGCGCAGGCCGAAGAGCGCGACCTCATGGCCGACCCCGGCATCGCCATCCTTGGCATCGTGCCGCCAGGCGCGGATCGCATAGCGCCCGGCCGGGGTCAGCTTGTGGCGGATCGACCGGCGGATCGCGGTGGCGCTGCGGTCGGTGAAGCTCTTGTCGATGATCCGGGTCCAGTCGCCCAGGGGCGCGCCTTCCGCATCGATGCGCCGGGCCTCGACGATCACCCGCAGGCTCTTGTCGCTGAGCCGCCCGCCCGAACCCAGACCGAAGAGCCCGCGCGGCAGCACGAGATCAAGGCCCAGATGGGTGGCGCGGCTGTCGGGGCCGGAGGCCACAAAGCCGGTGGCCCCGCCCAGCACCGGGCGTACCGTGCCGGTGGTGCCGGTGGTCCCGAGGCTCAGGGTGAAGCTGTCGGGGCCGGGCACGGTGGCGATGCTGCGCCAGCCGACCGGCCCGTCGCCTGCCGAGAGATCGAGCCAGATCGACTGCCCGGCGCTCAGCCCATGGCCCGGGCGGGTCACGGTGACGGTGGTGCCGCCCTGTACCCAGCTGGCCTCCAGCCCCGGGCCGAGCGGGGTTGCGGTCAGCGTGCCATGGGCAAAGCCCGAAGTCGGGGCCGGGAGGGTCCAGCGGTCGGGATGGGGCACGGTATCGATCAGATAAAGCCCGTCGGGCTGCGCTCCGGCAAAATCCACCAGCTGGGCCGCCCCCACCGCCCGGCCATGGGCGGATTGCGTCACGGTGATGCGGCTGCCCGACTGGGTCCAGAGCAGCGTGCCCGAGGCCGCCCCGGCGGCGATGCGATAGCTGCAGGCGCGGGTGCCGGTCAGGGCATTGACCCGCCAGCTGTCGGCCGAGGGCACGGCGCTGATCGTATAGACCCCGCTCAGATAGCCGCCGCCGCCCTCGAGATCGAGCCGCACCACCTGACCCACCGCCCGGCCATGGCCGGTCTCGGTCACGGTGATGATGCCCGAGGCAAGCAGCCAGGTCACCGGCACCGCGCCCTGCAATTCCTGCCCCGAGACTTCGACCGAGGTGACGACCGAAGTCGGGAACAGCGTCACCCCGCCGCCCGGCGGGATGATCTCGGTCTCGATCTCTTCAAAGGCCGTGATCGGGCTGTCCTCGATGCGGATCTCCTCGACCTCGTACTCCCCCGCGCCAAGGCACAGGAGCTGGTAGAGATACTGCTCGCCGCCCGCGAACTCGGTATAGGGCTGGGCCGCGAAGTCGGGATAGGCCAGCAGGCGGCCATAGTGCACCGGCACCGGCTGTTCGATCCGCGCCTGATTGCCCTGCGCGGTCAGGCTGTAGGTGGGCGAGGGGGTGGGCAGGCTCGGGGCCTTTGGCGCGGGCAGCACGGTATTGATCAGCGCCTGACCGGCCATCAGGATGCCGAAGGTGGTCAATTGGCCCAGAAGCGTGGTGCCCACCAGCGCGGTGGTGGTGCCCAGCAGCGTGGCCGCCGCCCAGGGCGCAAAGGCCATGAGCGCGAGCGAGGCCAGAAGCCGCAGCGGGTTCGATCCGCGCCCGCGCGGCAGGCAGGCAAAGACCAGCGTATCGCCATGGCGCAAGCGCCTGCGCCAGCCCGCGCGCAGGATCGGGCGGCCATTCAGCAGGGCGATCACCGGGCGGTCGCCCCGGGGGGCGAGCCGCCTGATCCGCAGGGGCCGGGTCAGCACCGCGGTCTCGCGATGCAGCGGGTCGAGCGGGTTGGGCAGGCGGATGCAGAGCGCCCTCATGCGCCGACCCTCCGCCAGAACCCGTGCAGCCGGTAGCCCAGATCGCCCAGCCGCCCGACCGGGGTGGCAATGCCGCCCGAGCCTGCGATGGCATGCAGCACCCGGGCCGGGGCGATCCAGATGCCGATATGGCAGGGGTGGCGGCCCTGCGCCATGATCACCGCATCGCCTTCAACCGGGGCTTCAACGGGGGTTTGAACCTGCCGCCACTGGCCATATTCCGGGTGATCCGCGAAGTCGCGGCGCAGGCGGCGCGGGTCAAGCGCGCTGACATCGAGTGCGGCCACATCCCAGCCGAAGACCTCGCGCCAGACCCGGCGGGCAAAGGCCCAGCAATGCTGCTCGGCCGGATCGAAGGGCTGGCCGACATAGCGGCTGGCCCAATGGGCGGCAGGGGCCTGCGCGGCGGTTTGCAAGACGGGTGCGGCGGTCATGAACTGGCAAGCCCCGGGAAGCGTTCAAGGTCATAATCCAGCGCCGGAAAGCGCAGGTTCAGCAGATCGGGGAAGCCTGCGGTGGCGCGGATGCGGAAGGCGGTGGCGCTGATGGCCGAGATTGTCATCTCGAGCGGCGGGTCATTCTCCGGCCCGCTGGCCAGATCATGGTCGAGATAGGCGCGGTAGATCACCGTCACCGGCTCGGCCGAGGCCACGGCCAGATCGATCTGGGCGAGGATGTCGCGGGCGACATTGTCGATCTCGATCACGCACTGCGGCACGCCCGTCGTGGTCTGTTCGGGCGGCTTCACATCGAAGGCATAGGCCACGAAGGGCACGATCTGCCCGGCATCGCGGGCGGCTCCGGCCTCGATGCGGGCATCCATCGCCACACTGTCGCGCACCACCCGGATCGGCGCGGTGAAGGCGGGATGCCACAGCTCCAGCGTATGCAGGATCACCTCATCGGCGGGGGCCGAGGCATAGGCCTCGCGGATGGCTTCAGAGAGGGCGGGATCAGGCATTGCGCACCTCCAGCGTGGCAGAGACCGTCCAGCGCAGGCCCTGGCTGATGCTGGCCTTCCAGCCGCCTTCAAAGCGGCATTCGGCCTCGGCAAAGCCGCCGCCAAAGGCCAGCGGGGCCATGAACCAGGCACTGCCGCCGCCCGCGCCAAGCGCATGGCCGCTGGCCGTGGTCGGCAGGTAAAGATCATGGCCGCTGTCCAGCCGGACCATGTGTTCGCACAGATGCAGCCCGTCGGCATTGTTGCCGCTGTAGCCGGGCGTGGCCGGGGCGGGCATCGGCCAGATGCGGAATTCCGGCACCTCCGGCCCCTCGCTGGTATCGGCGCGCAGGATCACCCGATACCAGCCCTTGCCGCGCGGCTCGACCTTGAGGCCCGCCAGCCCCGCTTGCCCCACCACCACCCCGCTGCCGAGGTTCACATCGGCATAGGCCAGCGTGCCCTCCATCGTGCGCAGGCCCAGCCGGGCAAAGCCCATCCCGGCGGCGCGCAAGCTTGCCATCAGGACCAGCACCCGGTTCTGGAAGGCGGCCATCGGCAGGGGCAGGCTTGCGCGATGCTCGCCCGCGACCGGGTTGGCCCTGATCTTGTCGGCCAGTTGCCCGGCCGGGCCGAGGATGCCATCGCTGATGCTGCCCATCTGGGTCAGGCTCCAGCCGGTCAGCGCATCGCTGTCGCCCGCAAGGCTCCAGGGGTCATCGCCATACCAGGCGCGGAAGGCGGCCATCTGGTCATCCTCGAAGCGCCAGCTCACCGTGACACTGTCGCGCCGGGTGCGGGTGATCCGGCGCAGGCGGCGGGCACCCACCTCCATCTCGGTGCGCAGGCTCGGATCGACGGGCTGCAGCTGATAGCCGGGCCGCTCGGCCCCGGGCAGGGTATCGGGCCAGCGCCGGGTCATCGCGGTGCCCTCGCAAGGCCGAAGACATCCGACATTGCGCCCGCGAGCGAGCCGCGCCCGCTGACCAGCCCCTCGGCCAGCGCGCCCTCGACCCGTTCGATCAGCACCTCGATCAGGTCCTCGCCCCCGCTGCCGGGCCGGGTCTCCACCCGGGCCTGCGCCACATCCACGGCGGTATTGGTGACATTGACGGTGATCTTCGCAGGACCGGCCCCGCCAGAGGCACGATCCCCGGCAGGCAGGCGGGCGGTGCTGCCCGTCGCGGCCTCGCCCAGCAGCATGGCCCGGCCCTGACTGACCACGCCGCCCTGCGCAAAGGCCAGCGGCGGGGCATCAAGGATCGGTGCCCGGCGCGGCAGCACCACGCCCAGATGCCCCGATCCCATGCGCTGCAGCCCCAGCACCGTCTCGCGGCCCTGCGGATCGACGGCGCGCACGCCGCCATCCTGCAGGGGCAGGATCGCCTCCGGCCCGGCCTCGCCCATCAGCCCGGTCTGGCCATTGGCCATGGCAAAGGCGGTGGGCCGGTCGACCACGCTGTCGGCATGGGCCGCCAGCCCCGGCGCATCCGGCACGCCGCCGGTGGCGAAGGGCAGGAAGGAGAAGAGCCCGTCAAACAGCGGGCCGAAGAGCGGGGTGAAGAGCTTCATCTCCAGCTGCTCGGCCAGCATGCGCTGGAAGGCATTCATCACCGTATCTTCCAGCGCCTGCATCGCATCGCCCGCCGATTGCGCGCCTGTGAGGAAGGAGGCGAAGGCATCGCCAAAGCCCTGACCCATGGTCTTTGACAGATCGGCCGCCGTGGCCCCGAGGCTTGCGCCGACCTTGTCCCAATCCCCGGCCAGACCCTGCACTGCCGCCCGGGCCACCTCGACCGCCTTGGCGGCCTCCGGCCCGGAGGCGCGGTTCTGCCGTTCCATCTGCGGGATCAGCTCGGCAATGCCCTCGGCGGTCTGCCGCCGGGCGCGGGCCAGTTCCTCCGCGCCCTCGCCGGAGGTCAGAAGGCCTGCACGCACCTTCTCGGCGATCTGCGCCGCCTGCAGGTCGAGATCGGCGAGCAGGGCCTGCATCTCTCGCCGCAGATCGGTGAGGCTGGCGGTGGCATCGCCCCCGGCACCGCCGCGCCCGCCGCCGCCCCGCGCGCCGCTGCCGGTGTTCAGGGCGGGCACGCCGAAGTCGATATCGGTCGGGCGTGCGGTCGGGCGGGGCGAGGTGCGGGGGGCCTCCCCCGGCGCATAGGGGTTGAAGCCCGGCACCAGACCATAGGTGCCAAGGCCCGAGGGCATCTGTGCCGGGGCAAGGGGGGACATCGCGGCATCGGCGGCGGCATTCTGCGCCGACGTCACCGTGGCGCGCACCTTGCCCCACCAGCCCGCCGCGCGTTCCAGCAGGCTTCCCAGCTGCGAGGCCGGGCCAAGGGCGGCGGCGATGGTGGCGGCAATATCGACCGAGGCCAGCCCATTGGCGGCATCCCAGGCCGCGAGGATCTCGCGCTTCAGCCCTTCCGAGACATCGAGCGCCTTCAATTCGACCTGCAGCGCCTCGCGTTCGGCCTTCAGCCGGGCGCGGGCGACCAGCACGCTGTCCTCGCCATGCTCTGCGATCAGCCGCTTCTCTTCCGCCTGCTGGCGCAGCACCGCCAGCAAGGCATTGGCCTCACCCAGGTCCTCGGCCCAGTCGATGGTCTGCCCGAGGCCCGTGCGCAGGTCCTCCAGCACCGGATCGACGAATTGCGCCTTGAAGGCCGCCTCGCGCGCGCCCTGCACCCGTTGCAGGCCCAGCACCATCTGATCCATCTGCGCCAGCGTCTCGCGCTCGCGGTCATTGAGCCCGCCCACCGCCTGCGCGGCTTCGCGGAACCGGTCGCGCAGGCCCTCGGCGGCGGTGAGCTGGCCCTGCAGGGTGGGGGCGGATTCAAGCTGGCGGAAGGCCGCGATCACGCCATTGATCTCGGACCGGGCGGTGTCCGACCACATCGAGAGATCGAAGAGATCGGCCAGCGACTTCTGGCTGCCCACCGCCCATTCGGCCCCGTCATAGACCTCGAGCCCGCTGCGCAGCGCGTCCGAGGTGCTGCGGGTCTGGTTCAGGGTGGCGCGGGCATCCAGTTCGACCTGCGCGCGCAGGAGTTCGCGCGCCTTGGCGGTCTGGCTGCCGAACTCGGCCGACAATTCCGCCGCCGATCCTGCGGCCTTGCGCGCGGAGGCGACATAGGCCTCCACCCGGTCATTCAGGGTGTCGATGGCATCTTCCAGCGGCGGCACCGCCGCCTCGCTTTCGGTCAGCCAGCCGGTCATCGCGGCCCCGGCGGCGATGGAGCCCAGCGTGATGAGGCTGAGGGGCGAGATCATGGCACTGAAGGCGGCCCCGAGTGCGCGCACCGCCCCGGCGGCCCCCATCGGCCCGATCACCTGGGTGATCTGGGTGCCCTGTTGCAGCGCCAGCATCAGCGGGTTCTGCCCGGCGGCCATCATCACCGCGATATCGTTGAAGTTGGCCACCAGATTGCCGACCGATCCGGCGGCGAGTTCGGCCCCCTGTCCGGTCTGGCGCAATCCGCTCTCGGCGGCCCGTGCGCCGCGCAGCCCCATGGGGCCGAGATCGGCCAGGTTCCCGGCCAGATGGCGGGCGGGGCGGGTGGCGGCTTCTGCGCCGGCCTCGATCCGGGCAAGGCCTGCGGCCCCCGTGGCCCCGGCCTCGCGGCCCGACTGCCCGGTCTGGGTCAGGCTCTGGCGCAGGGCGGCCAGGTCCGCCTTCAGCGCCCCCGCTTCGGCCTCGAAGCGCATCACCACCCGCATGTCGCCCGTTGTCGCGCCCGTCATTCCGCCTGTTCCCTGAACCCCAGAAGTGCAAGGTCGGCCGCCAGTTCGGCCTCCCCATCCTCATCGTGATCGCTGTGTTCCTGCCCCCGCCCGGCCCTGCGCGCGCTCCGGCTCTCGGCCTGCCAGCGCGCGATCTCCTCGCGGCTGCCATTCACCGCCAGCCGGATCACCGCCAGCATCCGCGCCTCCTGCACCGCCGCCACCTCGGCAAAGCCGTCGAGAAGCGCTGCCGCCTGTGCGAGCGTCAGGTCGCGGCAGTCCGCCAGCCCGACCCCGCGCGAGATCAGGGCCGCAAAGGCGGTGCCCCAGGTGACTGCCGCCGCGCCACCGCCTCCCGCGCCAGGGGCAGGAGGCGGCGGGCGAAAAAATCGAGATTGACCTCGAAGACCGCGCTTGCCAGCTCGAAGATCGCGTCAAGCTGCCAGTCGGCCAGCGCCTCGGGATCGGCATCGGTGGCGGCCTGAATGGTGGCCAGCACCGTCTCGTGATGATCGACCGCGATGCGCCACCAATCCTCGGCCAGTACCAGATCCCAGATCGGGGCCACCGCCGCCGCAAAACCCGGCACCTGCCGCAGCCGCAGCGGGGTGACTGCCACCCCATGGATCACCCGGGTCATGGGCACGAAGGTCTCGAGGGTGGGGCCGGTCGCGGTCGGGCCTTTTGCAGCAGCCCGGGTCATCGCACGATCACCCGCAGCTCGTCATTGCCCTCGACCGGCAGGCAGCGCAGTTCGGTCTCCATCAGGGCGCGGCCTTCATAATCGCGCATCTGCGGATCGACCCGCTGCACCGAGGGCGCATGCAGATGCACCCGCCGCCCCGTCGCCGTGCCGAAGTTGAACCCGACCGAGGTCAGCGCATTGGCATTGATCTCGCTGCGCCAGGCCACCTCATCGGCCGGGCTCAGCGCCACGGTCATCTTGCCCATCACATCGCGTTCCACGATGTCGACCGCCTCGCCGCCCAGCATCTTGATATGGCTGAGCTTGTTCGACAGATCGACCTCCAGCCCCTGCGAGGGCAGCAGCGTGCCCCCCGATGGCGCCCCGCCCACCAGCCCGCCGCCCAGCCGGATATCACCGCTGTTGCTGTCCGAGATCACCTCGGGCCGCTGCCAGGCGGCATAGTTGTAGCCCGTCGTGCTGAAGCTGTTGCCCTCGGCCGCCCAGGTGTCAAAGCCCCAGAACTTGAACTGGATCACCGGGATCTTGTAGGCATTGCACAGGAACTTCGCACTGCCCCGCGCGCCCCGGCTGGCATAGCGCATCCCGTCCACATTGAAGCGCAGCGTCAGGCTCTCGAACCCGCCCGAGACCGGCAGATATTCCACCCGGCTGCCCGCGACGATGGTCTCCGACATGCCGCAGGCCCGCAGGAGCCGACCCCAGGCCGGGGGCGTGCCCGCCACCCCGGAGGCCGCAAACTCCACCTCGAATTCCAGCTCCGAGCGCCGCGCCGCAACCATATGTTCCGACCCGCCCAGATAAGGCCGCAGCAGCTCGCGCGGCTCGGTATCCCGCGCGATCCGGAACGTCGCATTGCGCACCAGCACAACATCCGAACTGGTCCAGTTCTCCTCAGGCTCCGCCCCATAGGCCGATTCCAGCCGGGCCAGCACCGCCGTCTTGCGGGTATAGCGGACAATCGACATGGATCAGGTCTCCTCGGGCTGGGCAGGCTGGGCAGGCGGATTGGTCGGGGGGCCATCCGCAGGCGGCGCGGCCTGCGTCCCCCCGACCCGATGCTGGTCCCCCGTCCCGGGGTCCATCACATAGCTGCCCCCAGTCCCGGGCGGACGCACATCCGCCGTCAGCTGATCAGCGGCAGAGGGGGTGGGTTTTTTCGTCAAGGTCCGATCCTCCATTCATGTTTCAGGGAAAAGGTCAGCTCGTAGATCGCCACGCCCCGTGCGAAGGCGGCGAGCCGGGAGGCGCGGAAGATGAAAAGGCCGGTGCTGTCGATGGGCGACCAGCCCACCAGGGCCAGCGCCACCCGCTCCAGCAGGGGATGCACCTCATCGAGCACGATGCGTTCGCCATGGCCGTCATGGGCGCGCAGGCTCACCACCACCGCAAAACCGTGATCGACACTCTGCAGGTAGCAGCCCACCGTCATCGTCGGTTGCGGATGACCCTGCATGCCGGTTGGCAGCACATGGGCGCAGGGCGTGTTTTGCGGCACCGCATCGGCCTTCATCAGCGTGGCCAGTGCCGCCGCGCCATAGACCCGGCCTTTCAGGTCCGGCACCTCCGCCTTCAAACGGTTGATGATTTCCGGGGTCATGGCTGCAGCCCCTCGATCACCGCCCCGAAATGCACCGCCGCCAGATCAAGCAGGGTCAGCCGGTCCTCTTCGGAGACACCGATGTAAGGCCGGGCCGGGATCGTGACCTGCGAAACCACATGGCGCGATCCATCGGCCAGACCGAAGCTGAGACCGGCGGCAGTCTTGGCGCGGATCACCGCCCCGAACTGGTG
>NZ_JBALHR010000030.1:0-11249 GCF_036964905.1 Gemmobacter denitrificans | reverse complement strand
TGGACAAGGAGCGGGTTCTGCCGTTCCGGGATGAGGATAGCCTGATCGGGGTTCAGGCGCCGCACCTCGTCGGGGGTCAGGAGCGGCCGTTCTTCCATTCGGCGGCTGACCGACCGGCGCTGCATGAAGTCCCGGTCCCGCGACACGCTGTCAGACACCGAAAGCTTGGTGGTCTTCCCCAAGGCGTCCGAGATCTCCCCCGCCGTCTTCTTGTCGTTGGCAGCGAGGTAGAGCTTCATGCCGGCGGCGGATTCGAGGGACATGCGGACGTTTTCACCATAGATGTTGTCGAGGCCGGGGATCGACTGGGTGATGATCGAGACCCGGGCGCCGTGTCCGGCGAGTTGTTTCAGGGCCTGTTCGACAATGGGCATCGGCCCGAGTTGGTCGAATTCGTCGAGCATGACCATGACTGGCCAGGGCTCGGATTTCGGGTCGGGCAGGGTGGAACGCATTGTGGCGATGAGTTCGCCGAAAAACAGACGAACGAGCGGCGAAAGCGTGCGGATGTCATCGGCATTCACAACGACATAAATCGACATCGGGCGCTTGCGCAGATCCGTGAAGGAGAAGTCGTTGCCAGAAGTTGCCCGGTCCACCGCCGGGTTGTTCCAGAGCGTCATGCCGGCGCCACCAAGGACCGAGGCGTGGGACGACAAGGTCCGGTCAGAGTAGCCTGCGAACTTGCGGAAAGTCTGGGCGGCGTTGGGGTGTTTCACCTCCTCGGCATGCTCCCCGTAGACCTCCTGGGTCGCGCCCCTTCCAAAGAGGATGCGGCTGATTTCACCGATGGTGGGCTTGCCGCGCTCAATGGCCAGAAGGCCAGCGGCAACAAAGAGTTCGCGCCCCTCTGTCAGGAAGTCACCTGCCGTCCCTTTGTCCGAAACCGTCAGGAAGTAATCCGAGATCTTGGCGAGTTCCGTGTAGCGCTGTTCGAGGTTTTCAATGCGGGCGACGCGCTCGAGCGGGTTGTAGCGATGGGTCGGGTGTTCAAAATCGAAAGGCGAGAAGCGGTAAACCGCATCGCCTTCGGCCTGTCTGTGCCGCGAGGTGGCCTCGAATATCTCCCCCTTCACGTCGAGAACGACGATGCTGCCGTTGAAGAGGAGCGTGTTCGGGATGACATAGCCCACGCCCTTCCCGGCGCGGGTGGGCGCCACGACAAGGCAGTGCGGGAATTTCTGGAAGGTGGCGCTGACATATGGTGCGCGCTTTGAAGGCACCCCGAGCTTGCCGAAGACCATACCGGCGCCCAAGGGCTGCAAGAGGCCATTCGCCTTCATCTCCGGGCGAGCCTGGAATTTCGCCTGACCATAGCCGGTGAGCTGCTGGCGGAAAGTCAGAGCGAGGGCTGCAATCGTGAAGATAATGGTCGAGGCGCCAACGATCTGCCAGGGCAGAACCCAAGGCACGGAAGTCAACCGGGCGAAGCCGGGGAATTCCTCGATCAGGATAAAGATCCCGGTCGCGTTCGGATCGCGCCCCAGGATCAGGTTCAGAACGAGGCCGCCAGCGATAAGGCCGACCAGGAGACCGGCCGACAGACCGAGCGGGAGGAGAAGCGCGATACTGGGCATGATCAGAATTCCCTGTCTTTTGCATGCGCCCGGTCATGGACAGACACGCGCGCGTGCTCAGGCGGCCTGGGAGCGGCCTCGGTCGTCATGCGACGTTCGGCGGTTTCCACCTCATAGGCACTGAGGCCAAGAGAGGGGTGTTCCTTTGCCGCAGAGATGACGGCCGCTGCAATGGCTTGGCGGGCGCTCGCGTCGGGAGCATCCTTGGCCAAGGCGTCAGTGCGTCCGGCGGCGATGTCTTTCAGCACATTGGCACCGTACCGCTCCTTCATCTCTTCCGCGAAATCCCGTGCTTGCGTCTCATTACGGAAGACGACGGAGCCTTGCTGGGCATGGAGTTTCGCCATCTTGTCCAGGGCCTCGACCATCGGATCAGAGGCTCGCGAAACGTCGATGCCGCGGGCGGACTGGATCATCTCGGCGGCACGTTCGTAAAAGCGGTCCAGGCGTTCCGCAGCTGCGCTGCGGCCTTGCGGGTTGTCGAGGTCATAGCCGTGACGCTTGGCGACGTCGCTGAGATCGGATTTCACCCAGGCCTCCTCTTCGCGGGCGTTGGCGGCACCGGTTTCGAGGCGCTTTTGAAGCTTTTCGGCGTCGATGCCTGCGAGGCGGGCGTTGAGGGTCAGACTTGCCTGCAGGCTGTCAGCATTGCCGGTTTGAAGCGCCGTTTCTTCGCCAGCGATCGTCAACGTCGTTGGACTGATTGTCGTGCTGTAGAGGGTCGACCGGGGAGGGGCCTCGCGTCCGGTCTGCTCTCGATCCAGACCAAAGGCTTCTGCTGCCTCTTTGGCGATGCCCTGCAGTTCTGATCGCAGTTCTTCCTGCCGATCTGCTGGCAATCTGTCGATCTGTGCGCTCGACTGCGCCACCCAAGCGGAGATTGCCCGCGCGGGATCAGCCGTGAAGTCGCTGCGCAACCTTTCTGCTTCGACATGGGCCGTGAGAACCGGGCTTTCAGCCAAATGCCTGGCCAAGGCCTCACTCAGCGGCCCTTCGTCCGGTAATTTGGCCAGCACCTCGGCACTGCCATCACGACCATAGGAGGTGACGGCCAGAAGTTCATCGGGCAGAAACCCAGCGGAGCCTTCGCCGTCGACAAACCGGCCAGTGCCAAGCGTGGCCTCGGCATCGGGAATATGCTCGGCCACCACCTGCCGAAACGCGGGATCGGCAATCAGACGTTCGGCAAGATCACCGCTCGCTTCCGTGTCTCGGCCAAGGGTCAGGACCAGTTGGGCCTCTTCGCCTGCGTAGATTGCGGTTTCCGGGCGGGGGAATTCTGGCTGTTCGCGATGTTCGAGCACGAGGCCGGATGGCACGCGGTCTGCATCGTTGTCAGTGTCACGATCCATCGCCGCAGTCCGGCTAACGGCAATCTCCAGCCCCCCTTCGCCACCTTCGTAGAAATCCCAGGCGTGACGCAAGGCGTCCCGGCTGGTCGCAAAGATCCGGTCCGAGACGCTGATTTCCGTTTCCCCGTCAGGCAACCTTGCCTCGAACCCGGCATGCAACCCCCTGTCGGTCGCGACAGCCACCGGGCGCAATTCGACACTCTGGTCCGTGGTCACCCAATCTCCGGTCGCAACCACCTGCGGCTTCTCCGCCGTGACGACCTGACCAACCTGCGCTTCCGCTTCCACAACTCCTTCCCGGGCCTTCACCGCCGACTGCAAAATGGGTCCCGGTGCAGGTTCCTCCATCCGATCGGACCAAAGGCTTGCTGCCTTCTCTGGTTCACGGCGTGCGAAGGCCTCAAGGTCGTCTTTCAGCCCCGCGTCCAGCCGCTCGACGACATTTGCGCCATCCCGGCCATGTTTGACCCGCTCCAAGCGCTCGGTGATCGAAGCCTCCATCGCTGACAGAAACCCGGCCCGGAATTCCGCATCCGGGCCGTGCGATTCCGGCAGCGATTTGAAATACCGCGTCTCGCCGCTCTCGTGCTGCCCATGGAGTTCCGTCCGGGCCATCGTCCGGGCGGTGTTGCCATCGACATGTGTCACCGAAGGCCGCTCAGCCGGATCGGCCCGGAAGAAGGCCTCACCCGCAAGACGCGGGTCTTCGAACTCCTGGGAAGACCCAGAGAAGGTGAAGCGGACGGAGAAGTATTCCTTCTTCCGCTCTTCGGCCACTTTCGTCTGTAGGCCGTCAATGTCTTGGTACATGAATGCAACCTTTCAGCCCGCTGGCCGATCAAAAGTGGAAAGGGAGGGGCGAAGACCGCAGCCCGTCAGTCCTCGAGGCCGGGGAAATACATCTCCATGATCCCGCGGCGGTCGCCCTGGCGGCCCATCTGCAGGATCACGTCGATCGAGGTTTCGAGGTAGCGGATGACCTCGGCAAAGCTGAGCTTGGTGCCTTGCGCCATGACGAGAAGCGCCAACCGGTCCATCGCTTTGCGTGCCGAATGGGCATGGAGCGTGGTGAAGGAGCCGGAATGGCCGGTGTTGATCGCATCGAGAAAGGTCGCAGCCTCCGACCCGCGCAATTCACCGAGGATGATCCGGTCCGGCCGAAGCCGCAGGGTGGCCTGCAGGAGCTTGTCGGCTGAGCGCGGAGAGGCCTCATCACGCTGCGCGATCAGGCTCACGGTGTTGGGCTGGCCCGGCAGAAGTTCGAGGGAATCCTCGATGGTGACGATGCGCTCGTCGGGGGCGACCATCTCCAGAAGCTTGCGGCCGAGCTCGGTCTTGCCTGTCGAGGTGCCGCCCGAGACGATGACGTTCAGCCGCTCGGAAACGAGACGCCCGAGGAAGGCACCGACATCCGCCCCTTCGGACCCGGCGCGGATGTCTGCGACCAGGAGCCGTCTTTCCTCCTCCAGGGATTTCTCCTGTCCCCGCAGGAAGCTGAAGGATCGCGGCGCGCGCCTCTGATCCCCCTGCCGGGACCGAAACACCCGGATGCCAATGACCGTGCCACCGGAGACAGCCGGTGTGCCGACCACCTGACAGCGCAACATCAGATCGCGGTAGCGGACCGCCGCCGAAACAAGCGGGGCGCTTTCGGTGAAGGTGTTCGCGGTCGAATTGGCGATCTGGGCGGCGAGATCGCGAACTGACCGCGCGGGCAGGGGCGCAAGCCCGCTCGGTCCCATGTGGATTTGCCCCGACCGCTCCACCCAGATCGTGCCATCAGCATTGATCGCAAGCTCCATGACGGCCGGGTCTGCGAGGGCCGCGTCAAGTTGCCCGAGATAGGTATCGAGATAGCTCATCAATAAAACTCGATGTCGGCATCGACCCGGACCATGACGACGGCACCCTGATTGACGCTGATCGTGGGCGGGATGCGCAGATAGTCGGCCATGACATCATTCACCGCCTCGCCAAGGTCATTGCCAACGCTCTCGGCGGTATCGGATGCCACCTCATCGCCTTCGTGTCGGGCGGCTGCGATTGCGGGGACGGCCCCGATCACCGAGATCAGCGCAGCGGTTCCGAAGCGCTGCAGGAAGTGGTTGCGCACCTTGCCGGGCAGACCTGATCGCCCAATCCGGTCTGTACCGTAGGCCGCAAGTTCCACGGATTGGCCATCGGTGGTGACGATCCGGTCCCAGGCGATCAGCACCCTGCGCTGCCCGGCATCGACCTCGGAGTCGTAGCGGCCAAAGAGACGGGAGCCGCGCGGAATGAGGACGCGGGACATATCGAAAGACCAGACATCATGACTGACGATGGCGGCGACATTGCCGGAAAGGTCGGAGCTGACGGCGGTTTCCAGCGAGGCCTCGATCAGGGTGCCCTGCATCACGGTATAAGCAGGGTTGGCGATCACCTCAGCCTGGCGGACCTCAGCCGACTTGGCCCCTGCGCGCCGGAAAGCCTCATCGCCCGTGGCGGTGGCACCTCCACCCCCGGAACTGGTCGGAACTGCGCCACCCGTCTCCCCGGCCATATCCATGGAAGAGCGCATCGCGACCATATCGGAGTGGATCTGGGCTTCCTTCAGCATCTCGGCCTCCTGGCGTCTCCGGGCCAGTTCCTCTTCGCGGGCCCGAGCCGCTTCGGCCTCGGCGTCACCCTCGACCAGAGCCTTGGTCTCAAGTTCGGTCTGGAGCCGGATATTCTCGCGTTCAAGGTCGGAGAGGGCGGCCTCCCGTGCCTTGGCATCCGCATCGAGGGCCGCCAGTTGCGCCTTCAGGTCCGCGAGCGCCGCCTCGTCGGTGACGGTCACCGGATTGGCTTTCAGATCGGCGATCTGGGCGTTCAGGGCCTCGATCTCGGTCTGCAACCGTTCGGCCTCGGAACGGTCCGGAGCGGCAGGCACGATCTGCGGTTTTTCTTTCGTGATCGAAAACCCGTCGGCACCACCCGCGCCTTGAAAATCACTGACGGAGGCGGTTTCCAGCGCGGGCGCCGGGGCAGGGGCTTCCGGGGCGGCGAGGACAAGCCAAGCCCCGACGCCAACGCCTGCTACAGCAGTCACGGCCGAAAGCGCGTAAGGGTTCACGCCACGGCGGCGCTTTGGGGCCTCGGCTGGTTTCATGCGGGCCATGCGTGCGGCAAGTTTGCCGTCCTGATCGTCTTCGCTCATTGGCCGCCCCCCGTTTCTGCGATCACGCAGACATACTCATCGCCGTAGCGCAGGACCCAGCGTTCGGAGCGGGAACTGACGGTGATCGTGGTGCCGCGCATGGCGGAGTTGACCGAATACTCCTGCCCCTTGGCATCAGCCCGGAAGATCGTCGGCATCGGCGCACCGGGCGCGATGACAAAACTGGTCTTCCGCCCATCATCCGAGATCGACACCGGCGCGAAGTCCGGCAGCCTCTTGCCTCTTTTCATGAGCTTGTAGGTCATCGGCAGGGCTGCCGGGATGTCTGTGCCAGACGGGGTGCCACGGGAATTGCCCGGAACCGTGAACTTCACCGAATAGTTCGGGCTGCCCTTGGCGCTTTCCGTCACCTGCAGGAAATAGATGTTCTTCTGGGTCTCGACCGTCAGGTTGGTCGTGGCACCCGCCACCACCGGCTTGATGATGAAGAGGTTCGACCGTTCCAGCTTGTCGATCTTGAAGCTTTCGAGATCGCCGATGGCGATGGACTGGATCTTCTCGCCGTCGCCAAGTTCGACGAGGGTCACGGTCAGGAGCCGGGTGGTGATCCGGTAGACCTGACCCTCTTGATAGGTGGCATAGGTCACCCGGGCGTCGTGGCTGCCGGATTTTGGGGCAGTCTCAGCGAGGGTGGGCAGGGCGGTGAGGCTAGCCACAAGACCCGCCGTGAGGATTGTGAAGCGTGGGGTCATGTCAGCCTTCCGAAGGGGTCAGGGCCTCGGATGTGAGGCGATAATCTGTGACGAGGAACCCGGTCGGGTTCTGCCAGACGAGATCGAGTGCGCTATCCCTGGTCGGCTCGAACCGGTAGGTGACGGTCGCGGTGAACTTGCCCTCCCTGTCCGGGATACCCTCACCATCCGAGACCCAGGTCTTGGTGAAGCGGACCTGTGCGGTGGTCTCGTTCACCGGCGTGATCGAGAGGATGTCGACCCGGACCTTTGAACTTTCGCCGTAAAGCTTCGGTGGGTAATTGGGGTGGCCTTCCGTCCAGAGCGCCACGAGGGACTGGCGGGCATTCGCCTCGGACCAGGTATAGGCGCGGAGAATCCGTTCCTCGTTGTCGTGCTGGTCATAGGTTTCGCGGTCAGTGACATAGGCGAAGAGGAGGCTTTGCCGGATGGCCTCGGCCTGTTCCATTCCGGCCTTCTCGACGGCGACCACCCGCTCGGCCACGCCAGTATCCTTGTCGACGATGGCAAGGAAGGCCTCGGTCTCCTTCAGGGGCAGGAGGGTGACGACCGCAATCATCCCCATGAGGCCGATGGCGAGACCGCCGCCCGCCACGGCATAGGCGATGCGCTCGCGCTTCTTCACGCCGAAGAACATCTCGGCTTCGAGAAAACTTCTCAGTTCAGGGGGTGAACCTGTCATGGTCTTGCTCCGGAAACGGGGGGTGGCGCGGTTGGCGGTGGCGGAGTCAGCTGTCGCGGATGAACTGGCCGAGCCGCATCCGTGCGGCATGACCGCGCTCGGCATCTGACCGTGCCTGATCGCGCCGATGGTGTTCACTGGTCTTGCCGGTCAAGAATCCTGATCGGAATTCGTTCATGCGCCGTGCGGAATAGTCGCTGGCTTTTTCCAAAGGCTTGCCCGCAACCCGCAGGGCCTGGGGCGCGATGCTCGCAAGGCTGATTTGGCCGGTGATATGGGTCACGGCATTCGGGATCGCCATCAGGGCGAAGATACCCACGAAGACAATGACGAAGAAGCCGAGGATCGAGCCGAGATCGGTGACATGCTTGGTCTCGCGGAAAACATCATGCGCCACAGTAACCACGGCGACAATGATCCCTGCGGAGGCCACCGGATACATCAAATAGCCGATCATCGCCGAGAGCCAGGCCTCGAAGATGCCCTTGGTTTTCTCGAAGATTGTGGCGCCGATGGCGAGCGGGGCAACGCCCAGAAGGAAGGCGATCATCAGCTTGGCGAAACCGACGATGAAGACATAGACCGCCATCAGGATTCCGAGAACGACATAGAGGATCGCGGCAACGAAGCCACGCATGATCGAGGACATGGCCGAGGAGACCCTATCGACGTTGCCGGCCATCATCCTGGCCATGTCATCCATGGCCGCTGTGGCGGAGGTCGCGACACCGCCGCCGCCGAGGCGGAAGTATTCCAGCGCCAGATCGCTCAGACCATTGCTGGCGGCCTGATAGATCTGGCTGAAGTTCGACCAGGTCAGACCGAACATCAGCACCATGACGATCCGGAAGGCGAGTTGCACCGCATCGCGCATGGCGATGCGATAGACATTGAGAGCAGCATTGATCCCGACCATGACGAGGAGGAGCGCGAGAAGGCTCGAAAAGATCGGGCCGACGGCACTGGCTGTTGCCTCAAAAAACCGTTGGCCCGCCGTCGTGATCGCCGCATCCAAGGTCGTCAGAATGGTCGAGACACTGTCCATCAGAAGGAACCGCCACACATGGTTTCGGCGATAGCCGTCAAGCGGTCAGCTTCTGCAGCAATTTCCTTGGTGTGGAGCCAACCCAAACGTTCGACGCCGTTCTGCTTGCGCAATGTCTCTGTGACGCGCTTGACGTCGACCCAAGACGCGACCTTCCCTGTGCAAGTACAATCCCTTTTTTCAACAACATTTCTTGCCTGAACAAAGCCATAGACGTCCCGAAGCGCACGCGCCTCAGGTCCGGACTGCGCGTCATGATACTCCGGGGGCCACTGAGCCTCACAGTTCCGGAACTCTTCGTTCACCGCGCCTGGGATCGGCTGGACATTGTCCGGCACATCGATCTTCGGCAGGACATTGAGGAAGGCTTCTTCCTGCGCTAGGTCGGTCGGGGCAGGGGTCTCGGCCATGGCCATCCCCGTCCAGAGGGACATCATGATCAGCGCAGCGCTGATGGGCCGCCTTTGTGACACATCCATTCTTATTCCTTCCCGATGACTGTGATGAACTTCTCTTCCTCGGCGGCCGTCGCGGCGTCCATGACGCCCGTTTCGCCCATGCCGATCAGCTGGGCGGATTCCATGTTCCAGATATTGGCCAGGGCGATGGAGAGTTCGGCAGTGACCCTTGTGTTGAGGTCGATGGCTTCTTTCAGCCCCTTGGTTTTGGGGATTTCCTGAACAAGACCATGCACCCGTTCGAGGCTCTCGGATGCCTTGACCGAGGAGGTTTCCGCGGCCGCCGACAGGAAGGCGGCCGTGTTGGCCTGTGTCCCGATCCGCGCTGCGCCGGGATTGTCGCTTGTGGCCAGCGTATCGACAGTTTTCACATCCAGCCCAGCTGATGCGAAAAACTCGGAGACATATTGCCCGGCAGGCTTGTCGCCCACCTTGCCGGAGGTGGTCATCAGGGCATAGTCGCCACCCTTTGCCGCCACCAATCCACCTGTCAGGTCGGAGACATCGGGCAGGATATCGTCAAAAAAGGTATCAGGGTCCGGAATGCCCAAGGCTTCCAGCGTCAATCCGTTCTTCAGGGCATCGAGCTGCGCCTTGAGAGTGGTGATCTGCTCAATCTGCTTCAGGATCTGCTCGTCAAGCTTCAGGTTCGCGGCGATCATCTCGCGTACCTGCAGTTTTGCCTGGGTCAGGACTTCGCCGATCTTGGCAATGCTCGTGAGGTCGATCGTGGGCACGCCCTGGCCATAGGCGGGCACTGCTGCGACGAAAACGGCTGCCATCAGGAGGGGGCCGATGCCCCGGATATGCTTGGGGGTCATTCGGAACCAGCCTTTACCTTGATGAATGTTGCGTCGCGGGCATAGGCCTCCAGCCAGAGCGCGTAGCGGGCCTGGTCGACCCTGACCCCTGCAGCCTTGACCCGGGTCACCATCAGCGCGATCCGCGCTGCCTCGGCCCGGGCATAGCTGTTGAGATCCAGCGCTTCCTTGGCTGACTTGGTGGTCGGGATCCTCTCGATGAGGACGCGGAGCCGTTTCAGCGAAGCCGCGATCTCGAGGCTTGCTTCCATGCCATAGTGCAGACTGGCGTCGGAGACATTGGAGGCCGTGGCGATTGCCATGTCGGTCGGGTCGAAGGTGCCGACCTGGTCGATCCCGCTGATCTTGGCCGCATAGGCGTTGAAATACCCGGTGATGCGGACGACGTAGTCCTGGGTTTCCTTGAAGGGTGGGATGCCGCCGTGTTTCGTGACATTGCCGGGTCCGGCATTGTAGGCGGCCAAGGCCAGGGGCACCGAACCGAAGGTCTTCAGCTGCATCAGGAAATACCGGGCGCCGCCATCAAGTTGCAGCATAGGGTCGTCATAATAGGCCGGATAAATGCCAAGGTCCTTCGCTGTTCCCGGCATCACCTGCGTGAGGCCGAAAGCACCAACAGGCGAACGCGCCCCGATGGAAAACCCGGATTCCTGTTTCACGAGGCTCTGGAACCAGATGCGGAATTCGACCGGGTTGAGGCCGGCCCGCGCGAGGCCCGGGTGGCCCGCGTATTTTTTCGCGGTGGCGACGATCATCTCCTCGATGCCGGTCTTGCCGTCACCAAAAAGCCGTGCCGCATAGGGGCTGTCATCTTCGACATCATAGAGGACTTCCGCCTCGGCGCCCGGGATCACCTCCAGATCGCCAATCCATGGCGTGTTGCCGGTCATCATCGCGAGCGTGGCGTCCAGCGCATCAAGCTGTTCCTTGTGCAGGTCTGCAAGCCGGGCCTTCCGCTCAGTCTCGCGCCCGCGTCCTTCGGTCAGTCTCGATACCTGTTCGATCTCGAGGCTGTGCTGAATGATCGACTTGCCATCGACGATCGGCACACCTTGCGCGAGGGCTGCCAGCGGCAGCACTGTCGCCATCAGGGCGATGACCCTGACAGAGCATGAGGATTTAGCGGCAGCCGGTATCATCTTGCCCTGGAGTTTTTGCGCGGTACGGTGTTGGCATTGCGGGCCTTGGGCTCTTGCTCGATCGCGTCACCGTCGAGCCGGCAGTGGCCCAGCAATTGGTCTTGATGATTGGGACGTCCGCGCAGCCCGAAGGACCCAGCAGCATCAAGCCGCTAAGGATAGTTATGTAATATACTGATTTCATTCGACAATCATTCCTTCCAGAATCTGGGCCGCGCGGCATACTCCGTGCCGAAGGCATTGAGCCCCGCCTGACCGCCGCCAAGCGCCGTCAGCAAAGA
>NZ_JBALHR010000029.1:0-14673 GCF_036964905.1 Gemmobacter denitrificans | reverse complement strand
GCCTTGCGTGCCCTTCTCTATGAGTTTGGCCATGTTTTTCCGGCAGGTATGGGACAGATCGGTCGTATTGCGGCTGTTCTCGATGCAGATGAAGGAACGCTCCCCCTGCTGGTGAGCGAGGAATGCAGAGATTTGCTGCAGCAAATTGCGGAAAAAACAGTTCGCATCGACACAAGAACCCAGAAAGCACATCGGCTTGCTGAAGATGCAGAGACGGCGAAACGCCTGCAAACCTTGCCGGGCGTCGGCCCGATCACGGCATTGGCTTTCGAGGCCTTTGCACCGGACATGAGAACCTTCCGACGCGGACGGGACTTCGCAGCCTGGCTGGGGCTTGTGCCACGTCAGCACTCTTCGGGTGGAAAGGAGCGATTGGGTCAGATCACGAAAGCGGGTCAGGCGGACATCCGGCGCCTGCTCATAATCGGTGCGATGTCGCGGCTTAACCGGTTGGGACGATCACGCATCCCGCAAGGCTCGTGGTTGGAGCGGATGCTGGCGAGGAAGCCCCACATGCTGGTGGCGATCGCCTTGGCCAATAAAATGGCGCGCGCCATCTGGGCGATGATGACAAAACAGGAGGATTACAGGATCCCTGGGCCGACTGCAGCTGCGCCTTAATGCGCAGCCGATAGCAGGCGGCACAGGGTAAAGAGGTGTGAGAAGCCGACGACCCCATGGGCAAAAGATCGACACGATCCGGATCGGGAAAACCAGATAGCAACTGCGAGCACTCGAGCTCGAGACACAGATGTGGACCCGCTTCGCTGATCACCATCCCGGCCAGCGGCTTCATGAAAGTGCCGCATATACAGGCCTGACAGAAGACCGCACTCGATCACCGATCCCAGAAGTCAGAGCCCCTTGCACAATGGGCGGCAACCACAGAAGTTGCTAGCGCATTTTTGTTTGAAATGACAGGCCTTCCGTGGCAGGCTTTGCCCGTATCACATTTTTCATGCTGCTTTTGAGGTATAAGATGGTCACCACCCCTCTGGCCTGGTTGGGCCCGCAATTCGTCGCATCCAGTGCATCCAGTGAAATCCAGCCCGACATCGTGCAACTGTCCAACGGCAATATCCTTGTCGTCTACAGCACCAACAATCCGGCCGGGGCGGGGTCGCCTGCGGGCTATGATGTGCTGGGGCAGATCTATACCCCGCTGGGCGAGACCCTGGGCAGCCCGATCCGGCTGAACACCACCACCGGCGTCGATGAACTGGCCCCCAGCGTCACCGCCCTGCCCGGCGGCGGCTTTTCGGTGACCTATATCCGGCAACAGGTGACCGCGGGGCCGCCTGTCAGCATTGACACCAATGTCGAGATGGACAGTTACAACAACAGCGGTGTCCATCTGGGCGGTGCCACCGTGCTGAATGCCCCGGCAGGGGATATCCAGGCCCTGCCCCAGATCGCGGCGGCCAGTGCGACCCAGGCGCTGATCCTGTGGGAGGACAGCAACGAGGATATCGTCGCGCGCTTCTTCAACCCGACCACCGGTGCCCTGACCGGATCGCAGTTCACCATTTTCAATGGCGCTTCGGGGGCGGGCGAAAGCGTCATCGGCACCCATGTCACCGCCCTGTCCAATGGCAGCTATGTGGTGACCTATGGCAATGAAAACAGCGGCAATGACGTGCTGCAATTCCAGACCGTCAGCCAGAGCGGCACAGTCAGCGCCCTCTTCACCGTCAGTTCCTCGCTGACCGAGAATTACGATCCCTCGATCACCGAACTGACCAATGGCCGTTTCGTGATCAGCTGGACCACCGATGGTTCGGGCGGCAGCAATACCGGTATCCGGGCGCGGGTCTACAATGCCAATGGCACCCCCTTCGCGGCCGAGGTGGCACCACCCAGCACGACAGCGGGCAACCAGACCCATTCCGCCGTGGCCGCAGCCCCGGATGGGGGGTTCGTGGTGTTCTGGGTGGATGAAGGCACGCTGTCCCTGCGCGGCCAGCGCTACAACAGCAGCTCGACTGCCGTCGGAACGGAATTTGTCGTTGAGGATTTCGGCAACTCGACGATCCAGGATCTGGCGGCCAGCATGACCGAGGATGGCCGCATCCTGATTTCCTACAATGTGGATCTCAATGGCACTGATGAACAGGTTCGCCTTGCCATCTACGATCCGCGTGACACGGCCAATGCACCGGACAGCAACGGCCTTGTGGTCGGCACCACCCAGGCCGATGCCATCACCGTGGTGGCCGGAACCCAGGATATCCATGCCCATTCGGGCAATGACACGATCACCTTCGCGCCGGGTCTGGTGAACGCGGCCGATGTGATCGATGGCGGCGCCGGCACCGATACGCTGGCCATTTCCAGCGATGACAGCGCTGCCTATGATTTCCGCGGCGAAACCATCACCAGCATGGAAATCCTGCGCTTCAACGCGCCGCCGCTGTTCGGCTCGGCCGCACGGACCGTGAATTTCTTTGCCAGCCAGTTGGGCAGTCTCACCACATTCGCCTTTTCCACCGCCGATTTCACCCATGACCGGCTGGAAATCTCGATGGGGGCCACCACCACGCTGGATCTGAGCGGCCGCGTCATCACCGGCTTTACCAGCCCCGGCGGGATCTTCTCCTTCAGCAGTGACACCCTGGCGATCTATGGCGATTCCTCGGTCGAAACCATCACCGGCAGCACGGTCGCCGATGATATCTATGGCGGGGCCGGCAATGATACGATCAGCGGCGATGACGGCAATGACACGATCGAGGGCGGCGCGGGCGCAGACAGCCTGACAGGCGGGTCCGGCAGTGACATGGTCAGCTATGCCGGATCGGCGGCGGCAGTCAGTGTGAGCCTGACCGGCATCGCCTTGGGCGGTGACGCCCAGGGCGACACGTTCAGCAGCATCGAAAACCTGCGCGGCAGCGCCCTGGGCGATACATTGACCGGCAACAGCAGCGCGAACCGGCTGGAGGGCATGGACGGGGCCGACCAGATCGAAGGCGGCGCGGGCGATGACACGATCCTTGGCGGTGCGGGCGATGATGCGATCACCGATACCAGCGGGGCCGACGAGATCCACGGCGATGCCGGCAATGACGCGATCAATGGCGGACTGAGCGTCGATACGATCTATGGCGGCACAGGCAATGACGACATCTTCATCCACGACAACCATTTCGCCGATGAAATCTATGGTGGCGGCGACATCGACACGCTGAACACCAGCGGCGTCAGCTTCGCCGGTTTCACCGGCATGACCGTCGATCTGGGGGCGCAACTCTATGCCCGGGGCGGCGGGGCCGATGGCAGCCTTGTGATCCAGTCGGTCGAGCGGGTCATCGGCTCCACCCTGGCCGACAGCCTCACCGGGGCGGCGGGGGCGGAATCCCTGTTCGGCGGTCAGGGGAATGACACGCTGGACGGTGCGGCCGGGGGCGACAGCCTGTCGGGTGGGCTGGGCAATGATCTCTATGTCGTGGATAGCTATGGCGACATCGTCACGGAAAGCGCGGGTCAGGGCAGCGACGAGATCCGCACGACCCTTGCCAGCTATTCGATCTTCTCGAATACCCATGTGGAAAACCTGACCGGCACCAATGCGGCGGGCCAGACCCTGACCGGCAATTCTGGCCACAATACCATGACCGGGGCGGGCGGCAATGACAGCCTGATCGGATCGGGCGGCAATGACACGCTGCTGGGCAATGGCGGCAATGACACGCTGGAAGGCGGCAGCGGCACCAACAGCCTGGCGGGGGGCCTGGGCAACGATACCTATGTCGTCTCCAGCTTCTCCGACGTGCTGACCGAAGCCGCCGGGGCAGGCATCGATACGGTGCAGACCGCGCTTGGCGCCTATTCGATCTTCAGCAAGGCCAATATCGAAAACATCACCTCCACCACCTCGGCCAATGTCACGCTGACCGGCAACAGCCTGCACAATGTGCTGACCGGCAACAATGTCGGCAATGACACGCTGGTCGCCAGCAGCGGCAATGACACGCTGCTGGGCATGGGGGGCAATGACAGTCTCGATGGCGGGGCCGATGCCGACAGTCTCGATGGGGGTGCCGGGGCGGATACCATGCTGGGCGGGGCGGGCGATGACATCTATGTCGTGGACAGCTATGCCGATGTGGTCACCGAAACCGCCGGAAACGGCAGCGACACCATCCGCACCGGCCTGTCCTCCTTCTCGATCTTCGGCCTTGCCGAGGTCGAACATCTGACGGGTACCAACGCGGCGGGCCAGACCCTGACCGGCAATACCGGCAACAATCTGATCGTCGGGGCGGGCGGCAATGACAGTCTGATCGGCTCGGGCGGCAATGACACGCTGAGCGGCAATGGCGGCAATGACACGCTGGAAGGCGGGGCTGGCACCAACAGCCTGGCAGGCGGATCGGGCGATGATACCTATGTCGTCTCCAGCTTCTCCGACGTGCTGACCGAAGCCGCCGGGGCAGGCATCGATACGGTGCAGACCGCGCTTGGCGCCTATTCGATCTTCACCAAGGCCAATATCGAAAACATCACTTCCACCACCGCCGCCAGTGTCACGCTGACCGGCAACAGCCTGAACAACGTGCTGACCGGCAACAGCGGCAATGACACGCTGGTCGCCAGCAGCGGCAATGACACGCTGAACGGCAATGGCGGCAATGACAGTCTCGATGGCGGGGCCGGGGCC
Source organism: Gemmobacter denitrificans (assembly GCF_036964905.1). Lineage (NCBI taxonomy): Bacteria > Pseudomonadati > Pseudomonadota > Alphaproteobacteria > Rhodobacterales > Paracoccaceae > Gemmobacter > Gemmobacter denitrificans. Next base: position 10,016 of record NZ_JBALHR010000029.1, on the reverse strand, counting down.
GACCGGCTGATCGGCGGCACGGGGGCCGATACGCTTGTGGGGGGGACCGGGGCCGACAGCTTCGTCTTTACCGCCGCCGCTGCAACCGGGGTGGATTCGATCAGCGATTTCAGCGTGGCCGATGACACGATCGAACTGGATGATGCCGCCTTTGCCGGGATCGGCGCGCTTGGCGGTCTGGGGGCTGCGCGCTTTGTCACCGGTGCCGCCGCCACCACAGCGGCACATCGGGTGATCTACAATGCCGCGACGGGGCAGCTGTTCTATGACGCCGATGGCAATGGCGCCGGGGCGCGGGTTCTGTTTGCCACGATCGACACCGGGCTGGCCCTGACCCAGGCCGATTTCCTGGTGGTCTGACGCCTATCCCGACATCCCGCGCAAGCGGGCCAGCGCCGCGGCCAAAAGACCGGCCGCGGCGTTTTCGCTTTCCGCCTCGGCATAGGCGCGGAATTCGGGCGCATTGCCCGAAGGGCGCAGATGCAGCACCCGGCCCGACCGCAGCAGCAGCCGCAGCCCATCGGTCAGATCGCGGCCGGATTCCGTCTCTGACACGGCAGAAAGCAGCGGGGCGGGATCGGCGGTCAGCGCGGCCAGCAGCGGGCCGCTGCGCGCGGTGGGGAAGTTTTCCAGCCGGTCCGTGGCGGTGAACCGGGGCGGCTGCGCGGCCAGCAACCGGGCCAGCCCCCCTGCCCTGCGGGCCTGCATCAGAACGGTGACCAGCGGCAGCAGACTGTCGCGGGTCATCAGCGCGGGCAAGGGGCCGGCCGGGCCCTGCGCGTCAAAGCCCAGCAGAAAGCCGCCATTCGCCTCATATCCCGCGACCCGTCCGCCGATGGCCTGCATGGCCGCGATCACGAAGGGCGATCCGATCCGGCTGCGGATCACCCGGGCAAAGCAGCCCGAAAGCTCGGCCCCGGTATTGGAGCTGACCGGGGTTACCACGCATTCGGCCCCCAGGGCCGCCGCGGTGATCTGGCCCAGGATATCCCCCGGGATCACCCGGCCCGCGCCATCGGCCAGCAACGGGCGGTCGCCATCGCCATCGGTGGACAAGATCGCATCGAAGCCCGGGGCCCAACCTGCCAGATCGGCCCGGGCCTGATCCGATACAGCCTCGGTATCAATGGGCACAAACGTCTCTGAACGGCCCATAGAGACACATTCCGCGCCCAGTTCCACCAGCGCCCCGGCCAGCAGATCGCGGCTGACGGCACTATGCGCCCAGATCCCCAGCCGCAGCCCGGCCAGCGCATCCGGGCCGAAGGCGCGGACATAACGCGCCACCCAATCGGCCCCGGCCGTGGGGCAGGCCACAGGCTCTGGCCCCATCCCGCAGGGGGGCGTGCCAAGGGCTGCCAGAATGGCGGCCTCTTCCATCTTGGTGATCTCGCCCGCCGGTGTGTAGAATTTCAGCCCGTTGCGATCGGCCGGGATATGGCTGCCTGTCACCATGACCGAGGCCGCCTGGGCCTGCAGCGCCGCCAGCGCCAGTGCCGGGGTGGGCAGCGCGCCACAATCGGTGACCGCCAGCCCCATGGAGCGGGCCGCCGCGATGACCTCTTGCGCCAGCGCCGGGGACGAGGCCCGCAGATCGCGCCCGACCCAGAGCCCGCTGCCCATCGGGCAGGCCGCCGCAAAGGCCCGGACGTGATCGGCCACCAGATCGGGCGTCAGCTCTGTCACCAATCCGCGCAGGCCGCTTGTGCCGAATTTCGGGGCCATTGCCGCTCTCCTCTGGGTCCGGGCGCAGCATGGCATTGCCGGGCCACGGTTTCAACTTGGGCAGGCCGTCGCGAAATCCGCCAAGAGCGGTTGATTTTTACGCCGCGACAGGCCACTTCTGCACGGGTCAACGCCAGCCGGAAAGCCATACCCATGCCCGCATACCGTTCCCGCACCACCACCCATGGCCGCAACATGGCGGGGGCAAGGGGGCTGTGGCGTGCGACCGGCGTGAAGGACAGCGATTTCGGCAAGCCGATCATCGCCATCGTCAACAGCTTCACCCAATTCGTGCCGGGTCACGTTCACCTGAAAGACCTTGGCCAGATGGTGGCACGCGAGGTCGAGGCGGCGGGTGGCATCGCCAAGGAATTCAACACCATCGCGGTGGATGACGGCATCGCCATGGGGCATGACGGGATGCTTTATTCGCTGCCCTCGCGCGAGCTGATTGCCGATAGCGTCGAATATATGGTCAATGCCCATTGCGCCGATGCGATGGTCTGCATCTCCAACTGCGACAAGATCACCCCCGGCATGCTGATGGCCGCCATGCGGCTGAACATCCCGGCGATCTTTGTCTCGGGCGGGCCGATGGAGGCGGGCAAGGTCACGCTGGGGGATGGGCGCACCATTTCCATCGACCTTGTGGATGCCATGGTGGCGGCCGCCGATGACAAGGTGTCGGATGCCGATGTGGCGGCCATCGAACAGGCGGCCTGCCCGACCTGCGGGTCCTGCTCGGGCATGTTCACCGCCAATTCGATGAACTGCCTGACCGAGGCGCTTGGCCTGTCGCTGCCGGGCAATGGATCGACGCTGGCGACCCATGCCTATCGCAAGGAGCTGTTCCTTGAAGCCGGTCGCCGTGCGGTCGATCTCTGCAAGCGCTATTACGAGCAGGAGGATGCCTCTGTCCTGCCGCGCAATATCGCGACCAAGGCCGCGTTTGAAAATGCCATCGCGCTTGATATCGCCATGGGCGGATCGACCAATACCGTGCTGCATATCCTGGCCGCCGCCATCGAAGGCGGGGTGGATTTCACCATGGATGACATCGACCGGATGAGCCGCAAGGTGCCCTGTCTGTGCAAGGTCGCGCCGAACAAGGCCGATGTGCATATCGAAGACGTGCATCGCGCGGGCGGCATCATGGCGATCCTGGGCGAGCTGGACCGCGCGGGCCTGATCCATCGCGATTGCCCCACGGTGCATGCGCCCACGCTGGGGGCTGCCATTGATCACTGGGATATTGCGAAATCGAATGCACCGGAGGCCCGCAAGCTGTTCCTGGCCGCCCCCGGTGGCGTGCCCACGCAAACCGCCTTCTCGCAATCCTCGCTCTGGCCCGATCTGGACACCGACCGCACGCATGGTGTGATCCGCTCGGCCGAGACGCCGTTTTCCAAGGATGGCGGGCTTGCGGTGCTGAAGGGCAATATCGCGCTGGATGGCTGCATTGTGAAAACCGCAGGCGTGGACGAGTCGATCCTGAAATTCACCGGCAAGGCCGTGGTCTTTGAAAGCCAGGATGCCGCCGTCTATGGCATCCTGAATGGCAAGGTCGTGGCGGGTGACGTGGTGGTGATCCGCTATGAGGGGCCGAAGGGCGGCCCGGGCATGCAGGAAATGCTGTATCCGACCAGCTATCTGAAATCGAAAGGTCTGGGCAAGGCCTGCGCGCTCATCACCGATGGCCGGTTCTCGGGCGGCACTTCGGGCCTGTCGATCGGTCATGCCAGCCCCGAGGCCGCGGCAGGAGGCACCATCGGCCTGGTGCGCGATGGCGACCGGATCGAGATCGACATTCCGAACCGCAGCATCCATCTGGCGGTGGATGAGGCCGAACTGGCCGCCCGCCGCGCCGAACAGGATTCCAAGGGTTGGAAACCCGCCGAGCCGCGCAAGCGCCAGGTTTCGACCGCGCTGAAGGTCTATGCCCAATTCGCGGCCTCGGCCGACAAGGGGGCGGTGCGCGTCCTGCCGGAGTGATCCGGCAGGCCCTGCCAATCTGACCCTGGGTCAACCGAAATCGCCCGGGCGATCCCCGCGAAAAAGAACCCTGTTCGCGCTTTGCGTGACGCGGGCGTGACGCTGGCCTGCCCCGCGCGGCTCCGGCCCGGCAAAAAGGCCGGAATCCGCGCGGCAACCGGGCGATTTTTCCCACAACCGGCGGTAAATCGCGCCCGCTCCCCTTTCAGGAGGGCGAAAAATTTGCCACATCGCCCGCAGCAGTTTCAATGAGGCCGACAATGACCCCGAGCAGTGCCGCGCTATCCGGTATCACCCCGGCCCGGCTGACCCATCTTCAGCGCCTGGAAGCCGAAAGCATCCATATCATGCGCGAGGTGGTCGCCAATGCCGACAACCCCGTCATGCTCTATTCCATCGGCAAGGACAGCGCCTGCATGCTGCACCTGGCCAAGAAAGCCTTCTACCCGGCGCCGCCGCCCTTCCCGCTGTTGCATGTCGATACGACCTGGAAGTTCAAGGCGATGTATGCCCTGCGCGAAAAGGCCGCCCGGGATGCCGGGATGGAGCTTCTGGTCCATCACAACCCCGAGGCCATGGAAAAGGGCATCAACCCCTTTGATCACGGCGCGCTGCATACCGACATGTGGAAGACCGAAGGTCTGAAACAGGCGCTGACCAAATGGAATTTCGACGTGGCCTTCGGTGGGGCACGGCGCGACGAAGAGAAATCCCGCGCCAAGGAACGGGTCTTTTCCTTCCGTTCGGCCAATCACCGCTGGGATCCGAAGAACCAGCGCCCCGAATTGTGGAAGCTCTACAATACCCGCAAGGCCAAGGGCGAAAGCATCCGGGCCTTTCCGATCTCCAACTGGACCGAGCTGGACATCTGGCAATATATCCACCTTGAGGGCATCGAGATCGTGCCGCTCTACTTCAGCGAGCCGCGCCCGACGGTGATCCGCAACGGGCTGATGCTGATGGTGGATGACGAACGCTTCCCGCTGGCCCCGGGCGAAACCCCGGTCATGCGCTCGGTCCGCTTCCGCACGCTGGGCTGCTATCCGCTGACCGGCGCGGTGGAGTCGGAGGCCAAAACCCTGCCCGAGGTCATTCAGGAAATGCTTCTGACCACCACCTCGGAACGGCAGGGCCGCGCCATCGACCATGATCAGGCGGCCTCGATGGAGAAGAAGAAGCAAGAGGGGTATTTCTGAGATGACCACCGATCTGAACGCTGGCACCCAAGATCCCGTCTACGTCACCGATGCCCTGATTGCCGAGGATATCGACGCCTATCTGGAAAAGCACCAGCACAAGACCATGCTGCGCTTCATCACCTGCGGCTCGGTCGATGATGGCAAATCGACGCTGATCGGGCGGCTGCTCTACGACACCAAGATGATCTTCGAAGATCAGCTGGCCTCCCTGGAGAAGGACAGCAAGGCCGTGGGCACCCAGGGCGGCGAGATCGATTTCGCGCTGCTGGTGGATGGTCTGGCGGCCGAACGCGAACAGGGCATCACCATCGATGTGGCCTATCGCTTCTTTGCGACCGAAAAGCGCAAGTTCATCGTGGCCGATACCCCCGGGCATGAACAATATACCCGCAACATGGTGACCGGCGCCTCGACCGCCGATCTGGCGGTGATCCTGATCGATGCGCGCCAGGGCGTGCTGACCCAGACCCGGCGGCATTCCTACCTGGTTCATCTGCTGGGCATCCGCAATGTGGTGCTGGCCATCAACAAGATGGATCTGGTGGGCTATTCCCAGGAACGCTTCTACGAAATCGTCAAGGATTACTCGCATTTCGCGCAGCAGATCGGGATGGAAACCTTCCTGCCGATCCCGATGTCGGGGCTGAAGGGCGAGAATATCGCCGCCAAGAGCACCGCCATGCCCTGGTATCAGGGCCCGACCCTGCTGCAGCATCTGGAAGAGGCCCCGGTCAACGATACCCGGCTGCAGGACTATGCCTTCCGCCTGCCCGTGCAATGGGTGAACCGGCCCAATCTGGATTTCCGCGGTTTCGCGGGCCAGATCGCCACCGGCGTGGTGCGCCCGGGCGATGCGATCCGCGTGCTGCCTTCGGGCAAGACCACCACGGTGAAATCCATCGTCACCTGGGATGGCGACCTGGCCCAGGCCGTGGCCGGGCAATCCGTCACCCTGACCTTCGCCGATGAGATCGACTGTTCGCGCGGCGATGTGATCACCGCCGCCGCCGAACCCTGCGAAGTGGCCGATCAGTTCGAGGCCACGCTGGTCTGGATGGATGAGGCCGCCATGCTGCCGGGCCGGCCTTACCTGCTGAAGATCGGCACCCAGACCGTGACCGCCACGGTGACCGAGCCGAAATACGAGGTGAACGTCAACACGCTGGAACACCGCGCGTCCAAGACGCTGGGGCTGAATGCGATCGGCGTGGTGAACATCTCGACCGACCGCGCCATCCCGTTTGAATCCTATGCGGCCAATCCCGATCTGGGCGGGTTCATCCTGATCGACCGGATGACCAACGCGACCGTGGCCGCCGGGCTGATCCATTTTGCCCTGCGCCGCAGCCAGAACATCCACTGGCAGGCGGTGGATGTGAACCGCGAGGCCCATGCCGCGCAGAAGACCCAGAAACCCGCCGTGGTCTGGTTCACCGGCCTGTCGGGTTCGGGCAAATCGACCATCGCCAATCTGGTGGAAAAGAAGCTGCATGCGCTTGGCAAGCACACCTTCCTGCTGGATGGCGACAATGTGCGCCACGGGCTGAACCGCGATCTGGGCTTCACCGATGCCGACCGGGTGGAAAACATCCGCCGCGTGGGCGAGGTGGCCCGGCTGATGACCGATGCGGGCCTGATCGTGCTCACCGCCTTCATCTCGCCCTTCCGGTCGGAACGGCGGATGGTGCGCGAGCTGATGGCCGAGGGCGAGTTCATGGAAGTGTTCGTGAACACGCCGCTGGACGTGGCCGAGGCGCGCGACGTGAAGGGCCTGTACAAGAAGGCCCGGGCCGGGAACCTGAAGAACTTCACCGGCATCGACAGCCCCTATGAAGCGCCGGAGGCGGCCGAGATCACCGTGAACACGGTGGAACTGTCGGCCGAAGAGGCCGCCGACCGCATCGTCGCGGCCATTCTGGCGCGCTGAGGCGCGCGCCGCAGCATGGATCGGAAAGGGCCGGGGTCTTCAGCCCCGGCCTTTTTTGCTGTTGCCTTACCGGAGCTTGGTCGTCAGCATTGGTGCCATTGCATCCCGCTTTCGGAGACAGATTTTGCACCAGTATCATTTCATCACCGGCCTGCCACGTTCCGGCTCCACCCTGCTGGGGGGCATCCTGCGCCAGAACCCCCGCTTTCATGCCGGCATGACCAGCCCGGTCGGTGCCCTGGTCCAGGCGGCGATCCGCACCGCATCAGGGCAGGAAGTCTCGGTCATGATGACCGAAGACAAATGCGCCCGCCTAGTCCGTGGCATCTTTGACGCCTATTACGATGATGCCGGCGCCGCCGATGTGATCTTCGACACCAACCGGCAATGGTCGGCCAACCTGCCGCTTCTGGCCCAGGTCATGCCGCAGGCCCGCGTCATAGCCTGCGTGCGCAACCCCGCCTGGGTGGTGGATTCGGTCGAACAGATCGTGCGGGCCAATCCGCTGCGGCTGTCGCGCATCTTTGGCGATGGCGAACGCGCCACGGTGTTTTCCCGTGTAGAGGCCATCATGCGTCCCGACAGGCTGGTGGGCTTTGCCCTGCAGGCGCTGAAAGAGGCCTATTTCGGGGCCGAGGCGGGCCGGATGCTGCTGGTGGAATATGACATCCTCTGCCAGCGCCCCCGCGAAACCCTGCAACTGATCTATCAGTTCATCGGCGAGCCCTGGTTCGAACATGATTTCGAGGCCGTCGATTACGATGCGGAAGAGTTCGACACCCGGATGAACACCCCGGGCCTGCATCGTGTGAAACGGCGTGTCGAATGGACGCCCCGCGATACGATCCTGCCGCCGGACGTGTTCCAGAACCTTGCCGAACTCGCCTTCTGGCGCGCGGCCCACAAGACCCGGGCGCATCGCATCACGCAATCGCAAGAACCGCCCGCACAGGCCTGAGCAAGGCCCCCTGCCCCCTTTTCAACTGGACAGAATCGCCACACCTATTCAGGTTGAGTTAATTTCTTCAGACATGGGCTGTCACGACAGCCACGTCTTTTCTGCCGACCAAAAAGTCACCTGTGTTCTTATTTCCGTACGGAGCAATCATGGCCACCTTTGTTGTAAACACGGCGCTGGACGACACCAATTCCGGCAATACCGCTGTCAGCCTGCGCGAAGCGATCGCCCTTGCGGCGAATTCGGCCGGTGCGGATACCATCGTCTTCGATCCTTCGCTGGGCGAACTGGCGATCAACTCTGCTGGTGGCCCTTTGGTGATCGCTGCCGGGAATGATGTCACGATCAATGGCGATTTCGATGGCGATGGCCAGGCCGACATCTGGCTGTCGGGGTCCAGTTCGACCCGGCTGTTCGACATCGCCGCCGGCGGAACGCTGCGTCTGGAATCGCTGGTTCTGGCCAATGGCTACGATAGCGCCGACACCGGCAGCACCGGCACGGCAGGTGCGGACGGCGTGGCCGGCAGCGATGGCAGTGCCCCGGGCGCAGATGGCACTGCGGGGGGCGATGGCACTGCGGGGGGCAATGGCGGCACGGGGGAAGATGCGGCAGGCCTGATTTACAACGCGGGCAATCTGACCATCGTCCGCACCGGCCTGGGCAATGCCAATGCCCAGGCCGGTCAAGGCGGCAGTGGCGGCAGTGGCGGCAATGGCGGTGCGGGCGGAATTGGCGCTGACGGGCTTTATACCCCCTTCGCCGACGGGGGCGATGGCGGCAATGGCGGCGCGGGCGGCAATGGCGGCACGGGCGGCAATGGTGGCAATGGCGGCAATGCGGCAGGCGCGATCCTGAACACGGCCGGGGCGAACCTGACCCTGATCGACAGCGCCTTCTCCACCCGGCATGTGTGGCAAGGTAGTATCTGGAACACCGGAGGCTTCTATAGCTATGGCGGCGGCGGCGGTCGCGGAGGTTATGGCGGTGACGGGGGCTATGGTGGGCGCGGCGGCAACGGCGCAAACGGCGCCTATGTCTATTCCTATTATGGCAGCACCCAATATGCGGGCGGCAATGGCGGCAATGGCGGCAATGGCGGCAATGGCGGCGCAACCGGCAATGGCGGCAATGGCGGCACGGCTGCCGGGGTCATCCTGAATTTCGGAACCATCACGGGAACCGCGGCCCTTCGGGATACGAACGGGATCTATGCCAGCGGCGGTGGCGGAGGAGGCTCTTACGACTACGGCAACTATGGCGGCGGCGGCGGCGGCGGGGGCAATGGTGGCAACGGATTGCCATCAGGCAGCTATGGCGGTATCGGCACGGGCGGATCGCAAGGTGCTGCAGGAACCAGCGGCACGGACGGCACAGGCACCCAGGGCATCGCCAATGCCGGCAGCGGCAGCGGCACGGCGACCACGACCGACAGCCTGATCTATCTGCATGCGGGCAGCCTGCAGATCACCGAAGGCGACAGCGGAACCACGACCGTCAGCTTCAACATCAACCGGCTTGGCGATTTCTCCGAATCCACCGGGGTCACCTGGAGCGTTGCGGGCGGAACCGTGACGGCGGCCGATTTCGCAGGCGGTGTGCTGCCAGGCGGGACGGCCTTCTTCCTCAACAGTTCGACCTCCTCGGTCACTGTCAGCTTTGAAATTGCCGCCGACAGTCTGGTCGAATTCAACGAAAGCTTCACCATCACCCTGTCGGGCCTGATTGATATCGCAGGCGGGGCCACCCAGGGGCTTGGCACCTCGGTGCTGAACGGCACCATCGTCAGCGATGACCGGCTCTATCAACTGTTCCCGACCTCGGCGCTGGCGGGCAGCCCGCTGGCCGAAAGCATGGTCTTCTCCGATGTGATGACCGCCGCCACGGCAGGGCAGTTCATCCATGTGGCCGACAGCGCCTTCCTGGGCAGCACGCCACAGACCCTGTCGGTGACAAAGGACAACATCACCCTGGTCGCGGATTCCCCCTATGTGGCCAATGCCACCCTGGCGGCGGGGATCCTCGCCTTCACCCTTTCGGGGACATCCGCCAGCAACATCTTCGGCAATAGCTCTGCCAACCAGCTGACCGGCGGAAGCGGAGCCAACCGGCTGGAGGGCAATGGCGGCAATGATACGCTGAATGGCGGTGCGGGGGCCGATACGATGCTGGGCGGCACCGGCAATGACCGCTACAATGTCGACAGCTATTCCGA
>NZ_JBALHR010000028.1:0-16365 GCF_036964905.1 Gemmobacter denitrificans | reverse complement strand
CAACAATAGGTCAACAAACGGACGGATTCCGCGTGCAAGATCAGCGGGATAGTAGCCCGGCAGGATCAACAATGCGCGAAAACCGCACTGGGCAGCGTCTGACAGGAAAAGGCGCCTAAAGATTCTTCTTGACCCAACGCTCCGCCTCTGCCCGATCTGCCACTCCGAGCTTCCGGTATGCCTCCTGCAACCTCTTCTTGATGGCGGCCTCGGTCGTTTCGAGCTTTGCCGCAATTTCTGAGTTCGTTCGTCGAGGGCCCAATTCGGCCAGCGCTTCGGCCTGGCGCAATGTCAGGCCGTTTGGAAGCGATGGTTTTGCGCCAAAGCCAATGACTGTATGCGACTTCGCCTTCATGAGCTCTTCCGCAGCAACACGAAGCGCTTGCATGTGCTGGCTTGCTTCGTACTGAGCAGCCATCCCGCGAACGCCATAGAGGTAATAGATGTCCGCTCTGGTCAGTCGATTTTTCAAACCCATTTTGTGAAGCGTTGCCCGTGTCTTCTTCCTCCAAATACGCGGAGGCTGTAGCACGTCGTTGATACCAGGGCTGGACGCCCGCCGCAGCCGTTTCAGGCGGAACTGATCTATGAGGCTGCGGGGACGATCCATGAGCAAGGCTTCGCTTTCGTCGAAGCGCCCACTGGCGCAGGCAAGACCGATATCGGAAAGCACCTCGCGACCTTGCTGCCGGTGGCCCACGATCAGACTGTCTTTTCCTGGGGTGAAAGGGCAGATCAGCGCCGACTTGGCTCACTGGCGCTGATCCCGGCTAGTGTGTTCAGCAACTGGACGACCAATGCGCCGGTCAACTTCAAGCCGATAAAGCACAGCAACCTGTCAAAGACCAAGGCATCGGAAGAGCATGCGGAACTCGAGATCATCAATCGGGATGTTCGATCGGCAGCGGGTATGATTGTTGACGAAAGCCACCGGCTAAGCTCCCGGTTCCTTGCACCCTCGAACCGCTCACTGGTCTTTGAGCGGACACCGGCGATCTGGACGGCCTGTCTTTCGGCAACGCTGATGGGCAACCAAGGTCTGGACGGCCTCCTGGCCTTCCATGAAAAGCGGGCGTCGATCTATGTTCCGCCGGTGATCACCGAACAGATCAACGCACATTTCAGCCGAGTGCGAGAACGGGGTGCCCTGGTCGCCGACCTTGAAGCCCAGAAGCGGAAGATCGAGGATCAGCAACGGCAATCCTCACGTTCAGGCGCCTCGCCTTCTTCTTCTCAGGGAAGTTGCTGACCAGACCGAGATCAGCGGTGATCAAGCCGAGGCAGCGCGACATTTGGTCGAGGCGTTCCAGGAGACGAAGCGCCGTGGGTTACACTTGCAGTCGCCGCGGCTCGATCAGGTCTCCGGCCTTCTGGCGAACCTTGCCGAGACCCTTCCCAATCTGACGCACTGGGATATCCGGCCAGCCAGAACGGTTTCGATCCTTGCATCCCTTGCGCGGTTTCTGTCAGGCCAAGTGGTGGACGATGGCGGGCGATCGATCTTCGGCGATCTCACCCTTCCTGCCCTCGAAAAGCTCGCTGAGGCTTGGGCCCAGGAACTTGATCCGTCCTGGATCGAAGCCAAACAGGCCATCAGTGACAAGAGCGCCAAAGACAAAACCATCCCGGACTACCTTGGCATCGCGTCGATCGAGGAGTTGTACTACGCCCAACCGCAAGGCAAGCTAGATGAAATCCGGGCCCGCGCCGAAACGCTCCTCGATTACTGCCGGGCGGCTTCAGAGGGGCAGTCTACGGGGGTGCTGGATAGGGTCAGCACTGTGTTCGTCGGGCGGGAGGATGGGTAGCGGATGCCGCCAAAAGCTATGTCAATGCTCTCAAGCCGAAATATGGCCAGATAACTTCCACTTTTTGTAGCGGTTTCTCGACCACCTTTGCGAGAAACCCAAGCGACTCAGCAATGATGAGAAAATGAGGCGGCATGACGTCCGGACTACCCCAAGGTAAAAAAATGTGGATGCGTTCCTTTTATGGGTTCGGTCCGGAAGAAGATGGTTACGCAGGCTGGACTAAGGAAAGCGGGCGGACGCGCATCCTTAAGCAGATCAACGATGGTGATCTGTTGATGATCTATGGTGCTGGCACAAAGGAAACAGAAAAGGCGCTCCGCTCCTATGTTTTAGGCTTTCTTCAAGTTGATGCGCAGCCAATTCGAGACTACGAGAGATCGTCAAAAGACAGCCAAAGGCGCAAGGCAGATAGAGGCTGGGCCGAAAAATGGACCTTTGGCATACCTGTACGGCGCGCATGGCGTTGCGACGAAAAGATGTTGATCCGAAAAATCGCATTTCAAACCTATCGACCGGAAGCGGGACAAGCGCTTGGCGTGTGGGGCGCTGCCCTAACTGAAGATGAAATCGCGCTGGCACTGAAGATCAAGGTGACCGAAGTGAACGTGTTCGGTGAGCCGCCTCTCGCAGTTTCAAGCTTGAAGAAAAAACCCTTTGGTCAAGAGTTCGCGCCATCACGTGCTTTCCCAGGGTCCTTTGGAACCCATACAGTCACAAAGAATGACGGCGTGACATTCCTCTATCTGGCTCGCTTCGAAGGCAATGGACACGCTCTTCTCGGGAAGCCCGAGGCGTTTGGGTCTAAGTCCATAGCAATGAAGATCGGGGTTTCAAGTGATGTAATAGGTCGGATCGGCCAACTGAACGCTGGGATTCCGCCTGCTGCGCAGGGGCGATGGTCTCTGCACATGCAGGCCGAGTTTCCGGACCGCAAGTCCGCGGAAACCATAGAGCAAGCTTTCAAGGATAGGAGCAAAGGCAAGCTTGAAAGCCTCGGTGGTGAGTTCTTTTGGGGTTCAGCCACCGACGCTATGCTATTGTTTTCCAACTTGCCCGGTGTGTCGAGGTTCTAGTAGCAGTTTTGCAAATATCGCACGTGATCGCAGATAGTACTCAACAACCGTACCACAATCGGTGAGTGCCCTCATTTGTTCCGAATCCACCCATTAGCCCTTCCAGAGTTTCGAGATGAATAAAGAGAAGCCATCCTTTGCCCGGGCGATCGGCATCGATTACTCCGGCGCAGAGACAGCCAACTCGAGCTTGAAGGGGTTGCGGGTCTACATGGCTGATGTTGGCGAGGCGCCCCGGGAGGTTGCCCCGCCACCCTCACCGAAGCGATACTGGACGCGGCGTGGGATCGCGGAATGGCTGGTCGAACGACTCGCCGAGGACATCCCGACGGTCGTCGGCATCGATCACGCCTTCTCGTTTCCCCTGCGCTATTTCGAGGTCCACGGGTTGCTGCCGGACTGGCCCGCCTTCCTCGATGATTTCCAGCGGCACTGGCCGACAGATGCTGATCATGCCTATGTCGATTTCGTGCGCTTCGGCACAGCCGGGAACGGTGCGGCGCGCGAGGGCAGCCCGCGCTGGCGCCGCATGACGGAAGAGCGACCAATGACGCCGCGCTGGATGCTTTCATCGCCGCGAAGATCGAGATCGACGAAATGCTGACCCGGTTGGTCGCCCACAGCGCCGACCACTTCGGCCACAGCCCCGACGAGGTGAATTGGGGCCATGTCGGCACGCTGGAGCACTATCGCGCCCGCCTCCGCGAAATCACCGACATGGCCTTCCACGAGGGCGAGCACGCCGCCTGAACATCCCTTCCCGCTAGGTTGGTTGAGCCATCCCGCGACGCCATCTTCGGCCATAAAGGGGTGTGCAAGGCCAATGAAGTAGCAGTACAGCCCAGACAAGCCATTTATCTTGACGCCGCAAGCCTCTTCAGTTCGGTGCTGAATTGTGGCCTTTCGGGTGCCATCCATGTGATGATGACGAACGTAGGGCGGATTGCAGATCAATAGGTTTGCTTCACGCCCCGCAGGCGAGGCCTCAGCAAAGTCTTCTAGATGGATTTGGAGTTGCGTGTTTCGCCACAGATTGCGGGCTGGGTCACCGTAGTGCGGATCAATTTCAAATCCGGTTGCGCTTTCAACCCGTTCGTGGGGCACCGTCGCCAAAAGCGCCGAATAGAATGAGCCTGTCCCTACTGCGGGATCAAGGAACCGAATTGAGGCGTCGCCGTGCAGCAGGCTTACACCGTGGGCAAGTATCTCGCGTGCAAGTGCTGTCGGTGTCGCGAATTGGCCCATGCGATTCCGATCTTCCGACGTCTTGTCGCCGTCCAGTGCCGCTTGCAGGGCAAGCCGTTCTGCCTCGAGTTGGTTGATGTCGGTCATCGTCGCTGATGCCCAAGAGCGTCAGGTCGAAATCCTCAGCCAGCAGCCCAGCGATCTCGTCGCGCAGCAGGGCTTCGTCCCATTCGCCCAGTTCCGTCAGCTTGTTGTCGGCGATCCGGTAGGCCCGGCGCTCGGCCTCGTCGAGATGGCTGAGCCGGATGACCGGCACCTCGGTCAGCCCGAGCATGGTGGCCGCCAGCACCCGTCCATGGCCCGCGATCAGTTCGCCGTCGTCGGCCACCATGCAGGGCACGGTCCAGCCGAACTTGGCCATGCTGGCGGCGATCTTCGCCACCTGGTCGTCGCCGTGCATCTTGGCATTGCGGGCATAGGGGCGCAGCCGGGCAATCGGCCAGGAGACTCTACCTGGCTCGGCGCGAAGACGAGGTCCATGGGATAGGGCTCGGGATGTGGGGGAGGGGAAATGAAAAGCGCCCGCGAGGGGGTTCCTCCGGGCGCAATTCTTCGATGATCAAGGGGTAGGTCAATGGGGGCAGGTCTGTCAACCCGAAAAGTGAAGCGGATTCAACGGCTTATAACGAATTAGCTTCCAGGGGTGGCTTCCGGCTACCTGGCTTCCCCGGAGGTGGCTTCCCTGGCTTCCCGCCGGGAATCCACCCCGGCCAGATCGTGATTCCGCAAGCCGCTGATCTGACTCAAGATTTTCGGCTCCGGGTCGCAAGGTGGCTTCCGCCTAGCTTCCCCGGTGAAAATGCCTCACGCTAGCGAACCGCCGCGCTGCGCCCCCCGCATACGTTTTGCGCCGGGGAGGAACCAGAGGAGGGGGCCAGAGCGATTGCCATCCATGCTGCATCGGAGGCCGCATGTCAGCTTCTTCGACGGACCTCGGCCGCGCTCAGCGGGCGGTAGCTGTCCTCGGACGCCGCAAAAGACCGTGTCAGTTCCGCCTTCAGGCGCTCGAACGCCTCACGCTCCACCCGCTCCTTGTCGCGCCGGATCAGGTCGCGGATGTACTCGCTGATGTTCTCGTAGGAACCGTGCTCGCCCACGTTCGACGCAACGAACTCGCTCAGTGCGCCGCTGATGCGGACCGTCATCGTCGTGGTCTGGGACATGCTCGCCTCCGCCTATTTGTATTCAAGATACGCAAGAATGAATACCCGGGCAAGGTGCGGCACGAACCGGCGCAGATCAACCAGGCTGTTGGGGCTTGCCTCCCTAACTGCACGTACCGATGCCCGATGACGGTTTGCTCTGCTCCATCGCTGCTGTTCGATCATTCCGCTCTGACATTTTGCTTCCATGAGTCGTTCGGAGCTCTTCCCAAATGAAGGACCGATCGAGGTAAGCCTTCGCACATAATCTCCAACTTCACTCGGCGGCCTCCATTGCCCTGTCTTGACGGGGCGGTGCGCCGAACTTGCGGGCATACTCGCGTGAAAACTGGGCCGAGCTTTCGTAGCCGACTGCAAAGGCGATGTCTGAGACCTTGGCATTCGTCTGTCGCAGGCTTTCGCGCGCGCGCAGCAGCCGCAATTCCTTCTGGTATTGCAGGGGCGAGGTGCCGGTGACGGCCTTGAAGTGCTCGAAGAACGCCGAACTGCTCATTCCGACCTGCTGGGCAAGGTCACCCACGGCGAGCGGCTTTGCCAGATCGGACTGGATCGCGCGCGTGGCCGCAAAAATACGGCTGGCAGTTGTTTCCTGCCATAGCAGCCGCTGTAGCGGTTCGGCATGGGGACCCAGCAGGAGACGTGCGTGAATCTCTCGGGCTGTGATGGGGGACAGCAGGCGGTGGGTCTCGGGGCCTTCGCATTGGTGCAGATAGCGCAGAAGGGCATCCTCCATCCCCGGATCGCCGGGGCAGAGCGAGATCGCGAACGGGTCTCGCGGCCCTTGCCCCATGCACGGCGACACGTCGGGTGCAAGCGCACGCAGAAGATCTAGGTCGATGGGAAAGACCAGCGCCACATAAGGCGCATCGACCGCGGCCTCGGTGATGCGCGAGACGATAGGTAGGGCGTGACTGACAGCCAGCGATTGCCCCGGGCCCACGCGCAGGGACCGGCTGCTGGTGGCGACCTCCTTGGTGCCCCGCAACACCAGGCACAGAAGCGGGCGATAGACGGTGGCGTCCTGCCCCGTCGGCGCGGTGTGGCGAAGGACGTGCATCCCGCTGGGCGCATGGGCCAGTGCGGTCTGCGCAGGCGCGTGGCGGTCCATCAGTGTGGCGACGTGGTGCAGAAGGGTCATGAGGGTCTCTCCTACAACCTGATTAGCACAGTCGCCTCTGCCGCCGAACCGGAAATTCGCTGATCTGGAGGATCAGGCAAGTAATCCGGTCAATTGGGAAAGAATGACGGGAATGTCCGGACTATGGTCGCCAAACCAACTGGAAAGGGCGACCATCATGGCAAAGGTTTTCATCACGGGGATAGCGGGCGGTTTCGGCAAGCCCATGGCGCTGGCGCTTCTGGCAAAAGGGCACGTGGTTGCAGGCAGCGTGCGGTCCCGCGCGGGGCGCAACGCCGCCACGGCCGCAGAGCTGGAGGCCGCGGGGGCGCGGATCGTCGAGATGGACGTGACCGCCAGCGCCAGCACCGAGGCGGGCGTGGCGCAGGCCATCGCGGCGCTCGACGGGTTGGACGTACTCTTCAACAATGCCGGGATCGGCGCCTATGGCATCCAGGAACTGATGTCGCCCGAGGACATGACACGCGTCTTCGACGTGAACGTCACGGGCGTGCAGCGGGTGATGCGGGCCGCCCTGCCGCACCTTCGCGCGCAGGGGCGCGGCACAGTCCTATATACCTCCAGCCTGATCGGCCGGATCGCGACGCCCTTCTACGGCACCTATTCGGCGTCGAAATGGGCGCTGGAGGCGATCGTGGAATGCTACCGGACCGAACTGTCGGGCTTCGGCATCGAATCCTGCATCATCGAGCCGGGCGCGATGCCGACAGCCTTCTTTGACGGGATGGTCGCGCCAAACGATCCCGCACGCGAGGGCAGTTATGGCGACTTTGCGCAGGTCCCGGCGATGTCGGCGGCGGGTCTGGCGCAGATGCTGGACGCCACGCCCGACCAGCGCCCGGAGCGGATCGCCGAGGCGGTGGTGGCGCTGCTGGACATGCCTTTCGGGAAAAAGCCGTTCCGCACGGTCGTCGATCACACCGGTGTAGGCCCGCAGATCGAACGATACAACGACGTGCTGCACGAGGTGACGCGCGCGGTCTTCACCAATTTCGGTATTGCCCAGATGCTTGACCTGAACGCCTGAGGAGCGCGCCATGAACACCATTCTGATCACCGGCGCATCCTCGGGCATCGGCAAAGCCACAGCGCTGCGGTTCCAGTCTGAGGGCTGGAATGTCATTGCCACCATGCGTGATCCCGCCGCCGGGGCGGACCTGGCCGCACTGGACAACGTGCTGGTCACGCGGCTCGACATGACCGACAGCGCTTCCATAGCGGCGGCCGTGGCCGAAGGGATCGCACGCTTCGGTCGGATCGACACCCTGCTGAACAACGCGGGCTACGGCGCCTATGGCCCGCTCGAGGCGTTTTCCGCAGACCGCATCCGGCGGCAGTTCGACACCAACGTGATCGGCCTGCTGGAGGTCACCAAGGCAGTTCTGTCCCACATGCGGGCAAACCGGGCCGGCACCATCGTCAACATCTCGTCCATCGGCGGGCAGATTACCTTCCCGCTCGGAACGCTCTACCACGGCACGAAATTCGCGGTCGAAGGCCTCTCGGAGGCACTACACTACGAGCTGGAGCCGCTCGGCATCCACGTCCGAATCGTCGAGCCAGGCATGATCAAGACGGATTTCGGAGGCCGATCCTTCGACTTTGCGATGGATGAGCGCCTAACGGATTATACCTCGACGGCGCAGGCCATGGGGCGGCTGTTCGGCAAGATGGCAGCAAACCCTTCAGCCCCCGAGGTTGTCGCCGACGTAATCTGGACCGCAGTCAACGACACCAGCTCCCGCCTGCGCTTCCGTGCCGGTTCGGACGCCGAGACGTTGCTGGATCGCCGCAAGCAGGAAGATGACGAGAGCTTCCTCGGGAGCATCAAGGCGTTGATGAGATAATGTCGTCCCGACCCAGGAAAGCGGGCGCGCTGTCTGCTTTCCGCCCTCAACGGCACGCACGCGCCTGGTCGCGCAAGACGGCATAGTCGCTGAGCATTCGGACGATGACCGCGCCTTCCGGCAATCCGTCTCGACGTAGACGCCCGAGCAGTCGTAGGCGACGGCTGCGGCGGTGCTGCCGTTGTTGAGGTAGTTGCGCGGGCTCAGGAGCTGGGTCGCCGCGGCATGTCGGTGGTGATCGTGGCTTCGGCCACCGCGCCCGAGACCTCCTCGACCACGCGGATCCCGACTGCGCTGTCGTTCGGGGCCGCTGCGATATAGAGGGTCAGGACATTCGTCGTGCTGGCCACAGGGAAGCCCGCGCCGAGATCGATCAGTGTCGGTGCGCCCGCGCCGTCGTTGTGGACGATCTGCCAGTTCGCATGGGTGCCACGCTCGAACCCGATGCCCAGCGCGTTGACGACGGCTGAAAGGGTGAGGGTCGTGGAGAGCGCCGCGACCGATCCGATCAGGCCGAAGAAGCCCATGCCGGTCGGTTGCAGCGTGACCATCGACAGCCGGTTCACATAGGTGAAGCCGCCCAGACCCTCCGCATTGCCGCGCCAGCAGACCCATCCGGCCGAGCGTTCCTCGGCCACTGCCCCGGCCGTGGCTGCGGAGGTCATCCGCCAACGACGCATGGAGCTGGAGAGGTTGGTCGTGGCCAGCGTCGGTGTGGCTGCAGTTCCGACCGCCGTGCGCGGCATGCCGTTGGTGTTGATCGTCGTGCTGGTCGATGGCGCCCATGTCGCGATGCGGTTGACCCCGAAATGTGGCTGGAGCGGGAAGTGGCGGCCCGAGGGGCGTTCGACATCGAGCCAGCCCATCCCCGCGCGGTCACGGGCATAGAGCGCCAGCTTTCCTGCGGGCGGTGGTGAAGGAACAGCATCATGGGCGGGCAGGACGACCGGTTCGGCCAGTTCGACGCGGCCGTTGGTGCGGTCGACCCTGAAGGCATCGAAGAAGGCGGACCCGTCCGGACTGACCTTGAAGCTAAAGTCATCGTTGCCGAGGAGGCCGATCAGCGCACGGGCGGAGAAGCCGGTCTTGAAGGCAAAGGCGGCGTCGTTCGCCGGGGCGGCCTTGTTCACGGTCGCCTCGATCCCCGCGCCTGCGTTGTTCAGGAGCACCGCAGGCGTATTGACCGAAACCCGGTTGTAACTGTCGGCCGTGGCCCCACCGAGGCCGAGGAGCTGTGCCGTCAGGTTTGCCTGCGGCATGCCGACCTGTGTGACCGTATTGGCAAAGGTGCGTGCGCAGGGCTGGCGGCGGTTTGGCTGGTATGTCTGGGACCAGGGGCCCGGCCTGCCCGGCGACTGGGACGGGCGTCTGGCGCCCTCGCACGAGTTCATCTTCCACTTCAATCGCCAGCCCCGGAATGCAATGTGAGACGAGTGCGTCGGGGCCGTGCACTAGTTCTGGGACAGTTGCGCTTTCCTCCCCGTCGTCATCTCCCACCTCCGCACCGCCACGTCACAATAGACCGGGTCCAGCTCCACCGCGCAGCAGCGCCGCCCGGTGCGTTCCGCGGCGATCAGCTGGGTGCCGGAGCCGCAGAAGGGTTCGAACACCAGGTCGCCCGGATCGGTGAAGGCCTCCAGCACAGCCTCGACCAGCGCCACCGGGAAGACCGCCGGGTGCGATCCGGCCGCGCCCAACCCTCCCTTGTGGCGCATGATGCGGAACACGCTGTCCGGGATGCGGTGGCTCTGGATCGCGTTGCCGGTGCCGGTCTTGCGGTGGACCGTGCCATCGGCCCCGCGCAGGCCGCCGCCGCCGAGGGTTTCGCCCGCGTTCTTGCTCTCGACCGTCTTGTTCGGCTTTCCAACCTACATCGGAACAATGTAGCTTGCGGCAGGCTTGCCTGCGAAAGAAGTGGTTTTCGGAATGACTGGCACAAACAAGAATCTTGCAACGGCCAAAGCTGAAGGCGTGAAGCTAATCACCGTCGAGGATCAGCTATTTCTGCAGGCCGCCGATCTACAGCCAGGAGACGTCCTGCTGTATCGCCCGCAAAAGCCCAATATGGTACAAATGAAAATTTCTGCGGCAACGAGCAGCCCATACACCCATGCAGCGATTTACCTTGGGGATGGCAAAATTGCGGATTCAAACATTCCGTTTGGTGTATCAATAAGGGATTTTCCGGCTTCATTGCATGGCAGCCGATGTATTGCTGTACTCAGAAGTCAGTGCGGTTTTGGTGAGTATCATCGGCAGAAGCTGGCTGCGTTTGTCGCCGCAGTGAATGCAAATGCCAAGTTTTATGATTTGATATCTGTTCTAAAGTTTAAAACCGAAAGCACTGCGTACTTCGAGAACCAACTCGAATTCATACGCGAAAACTTCGGCCGCCACACCTTATCGGAGGAATATGCTAGGCAAAGTTTCTTCTGCTCGGCATTTATAGTCGCATGCTATTCGGTTGTAGGCATTATTCACGAAACTGCGCAGGTGGCTTACCAACCAGATTTCTTCTCGCCCGGCCACCTTTGCAAGGATCCCACATTTGGCTGGTTGCTGGGCTACCTGGTTCCCGACGGCGGATCAGTTCCTCATGATGACCCGGCACTTCTAAACGCGACTTTGTGGCGTGACTGCCCCGATCTGCGTTGGTGGTGATGTGTTCCCGAAAGTAAAGACTGTTGGAAGGAAACGAAAAAATCTGCCCATCCTTCCGCAAGTGGAACTTTCGGTGTTCGCGCAGTAGGCAAAGTGCGCGGGTCAGCCCATTTATGGGAGGCGGTAAACCATTCCTCTGCCCTCGACCTTTTCCGCGGTGATGGGCAAGCCCAGCTTCTTCTTCAGCGCGCCCGAGATCGAACCCCGGACCGTGTGCGATTGCCAAGACGTCGCCTCCACCATCTCTGCGATGGTGGAGCCCTCGGGTCGCTGGAGCATGGCGATGATCTGGGCCTGCTTGGTGCCGGCGCGGATGGCGATCGGTTTCGCGGTGTCGGTGTCGTCGGGCGCGGGTTCCGCCTTGGGCTTCGCCCTCCGCACGCTGGCAACGGCGCTGGCCGCCAGCGGCTCGATCCCGATGGCCTCCAGCCCGGCCTCGGTCGCGATCAGCGTGGTGCCATGGCCGTCGCCAGTCTCGCGCCACATCGGCTCGCTGCGACGCAGGTTGGCCTCGACCTCTTCGAGCCAGCCGCGGGCGATCATCTTGCCGACCACCATCTTGGCGGCGGCGCCGACCAGCCCCTCGGGCAGCGGCAGGGCGAGGTTGCCGGGCCGGGTCGCAACCCGGGACAGGATCAAGGATTGGATATCGGACGGGGTGGTCATCGGGGCCGTCGCGCGTTGTGGGCGCGTCAGCCGGCGTGTTCGCCTTCCTTGAAGGCGCTGTCGGTCATCTGGCGCAGCAGACACGCATAGTGCTTCAGCGTCCCGACATGGCCCCAATTGATCTCGTCAGGATGGGTCTCGAAATGGTCGTCGCTGAGAGCCTGCAGGCGCTCCAGCATGGTGTCGATCTCGGCCTTGGCGGCGATGAAGGCGTCGAGGGCCTTGGAATTGTCGGCGGCGCGGCGGGTGGTCATGGCGGGGCATCCTTCGCTGAGTTGCATCGTTCTGGTGCGAACACCATCGCTCTGTCGAGCGGATGATCGTAGGCAAATCGGAGCAATATCAGTGCTTTCTGATCTTTCCGGTCAGATCAGCCGCATCTCGGCCAGCGCGCGGCTGGCAGCACCAAGCTGGGCGGAGGGCACTTCGATCTTCAGGTGCGACAGGACGTCGGAGGCCTCGGCCGGGATCCCGCTCTCGCGCAGGGCCTGCTCGATGACCTCGGCGATGGCGTCCGGGCGGCTCAGGTCGAAGCCCTCGGGAAGGGTGGAATAGGCGATGCGGATGGTGGTGATGGCCATGGTCATGTCGTTGGCCCCCTCAGCGCCGGGCCGCGGCGAGGCCCGCGGCATAGGCCTCAATCAGGGCGGCGCGGATCGACCAGATGGCGACGTCGTGGAAATCCAGCCCGTCGCTGTTCCGGGTGTCCAGCGTCTCGACGTGGAAGTGGCGCTTCGCGATGTCGAGCATCAGCGCCTCGGGCGCGGTGGAGGTGGGTTTGGCAGTTGTGGTCATGGTCTGGTCTCCGATCCGGGGGTGAGTTCCTGATCGCAGAATCGCTCTGGAGGGGGAGACAATCAACCGGAATGATTGTTTTTTACTGTTTAATTTCAATATCTTGATGGAATTCACAGCGCCATGAAAGGCATGAGCGAACGCGAGTACGCGGCCCATTCTGGCCTGTCTCGCGGCGGGGTGCAGAAGGCGCGCAAGAACGGGCGTCTGGTGGTCCATGATGACGGGTCGATCAACGCCGCAGCCTCGGATGTGCGACGGGCGGAGATGACGGATCCCGACCAGCAGCGCCGGTCGCTTGGCGGTGACGGGCTCGCCAGCGGCCCCGGCGACACGACGTCCTACATCAAGGCCCGCACGGCGCTGACGGTTTACGCGGCGCAGGAACGGCAGCTGGCCGTGCAGAAGAAAAAGGGCACGCTGGTCGACCGCGCGCGGGCGGAAACGCTGGTGTTCCATCTGGCGCGTCAGGAACGGGATGTCTGGGTGACCTGGCCCGGACGGGTGGCAGCACTTATGGCGGCACAGATCATGGCGGAGTTGGAACGGCAATCCGGGGCATCGGTGACGATCGAGACCGCGATCATGCAGAGGGTGCTGGAAGCCCATGTCGGACTTCAACGGGCCTGCCCTGTCGAGGATCGAAGCAACGAGATCATGGTCACGCGCAATCCGGTACGATGTCCCTTGTGCCGTTCGGCGCACTTCCCACGCGTCGGCAACTGCGCTTGAGCGAATGCCTGACACCGGGGTGATGTGCCCGCGCCACGCTGGCAGCCTGGCGCAAAGACTATAACACCGAACGCCCCCACTCCCGCCTTGGCTGGCCGACCCCAAGGGTTGCGCCCGGAGAGCACCGTTTAACCCCCTGATAAATGGGCAGTTTGATGGTCCGAGCAGTCATGACCATCCTGGAAACGGTCCTGGGGGCGGCATCCGAACATGCAAATTTAGCCGCAAGTGGCCTCGAGCCGTTGCATGTTTGAGAAGTCGAATATTTTCAGATGCTTGCGAAATTCGGGCGGGTGACGGATCCAATGGAACATGCAACCGAAATGGCTGTCTTTGACGTGCACTCGGCCAAGCCGGACTGCGATCCGCCGCGCCCTTTGGCTGCGATCTTGAGCGGGCATTGACTATGAAGGCTGGACCCGGAGTTGCGTGGGTTGTTCTGCGATCCATCGCCGCAATCTGTGCTTGACCATGCCCAATCGCATCGGCACGTTGCTGCCGGATAGCGAGTCTTGCGTACTTCGCGCGCTGGTAAGGCTCTCAACTATACAGAGTAGCAGGCAGAAAGTGCATGTAAGATTCACTAAATCTGACGATTCTGCGCCTCTCATGGGAGTCATTTCCGCAATTTATTCCGAAGGCGTCATCAGCGCTTCTCCAAGAGCAGATAGTGGGTTGCAAGCCCAGATAAATAGCGCACTCTCTAGCTTTGTCCTTATTGCTTACCCCGAATAGAGGATGCCATGCCATGGTCAATGTTCCCTCACTGCTGGTTCTTGCTCTTCTGATAGCAGCGCCCCAAATAGCAGCCACAGAAGTAAGAGATGCGGATGAGGAATGGGTTACTGAGGTAAGGCGAATCTTCTTTCCTGCTCTAGTAGAGTTCTGTAACTCGCCAGAGGGGAAGGCATCAGAGGAGAGGCTGTGGAAGGGCTGCAACATGCGAGGCAGTGTCCTTCTTGAGACTGATACGTTTTGTGGTATGAGGCCCGAGAAGGCATTCGCTGTAGATCTCAATGCCGTCGCTCCAAGTTGCATTCCAGATGGCATATTCGGCAATATTCCACAGAGTGTTAAGCGCGTTCATCAGGAAAAGTTTGCGTTTAAGGAAAACGACAAAGTGTACTATGGCGACTACGAGTTGGGGTTCGATTGCAGTGAGGAAACTGAGGTCACGATGTCCATTCGCCTGGCGGATCGTGGCATCGTCTTTACTGCGCTTATCTTCGTGCCATGGAGTTGCATCACTGCGATAGAGGAACGCGTCAACTTGGAGGTAGATGATGAATGAGACTGGCAACTCCGTTCGCTCTGATTGCGGCGGTCGCGAGGCAATGGTTGATAGTAGTAGGGTTGACCTTGTGACACTTGCCACTAGCAAAGAGAAGAGCATTTTCTTTACTATTGTGAAGGGATGGCTGTATAGTATTTTTTTGTTGGTGGGTATATCGGCTGCATGCCCGGTTCAAGCTGGCGGATGCAGATCATATTCTCCAAATGATGCAAGATTGACGCCTTTCGGTCTACTGGCGCCAGACGGCCTGCGTGGTCCAAGTGTTTTTGCGGATACTTCTAGAAATGTGCTATTTTTATTCATGCAAGGAGGAGAATGCATTTACAGAATGCGTTATGCCGGCCGGATAGAGATAAGAAGCGGCAAGGAAGCTACGTTGCTTTGGAGTGATAAGGTTCAACAGCGAATTTCAGTTATCAGAGCGAGACAGATCAGGAAATGTGAAACTGATGTGCGTCGCTATGTCGAGACCATGCAGGCGCAGCTTGGATTGGAGGCAGCTGAAAGTTGGTTACCTGAAGCCTGGGATTCTAGACTGGGCGATGCTGATTCGCTAACGACGTGTGAAGGCCTTGTACTTAGAATGCTAACGCTGGGAGAGTTGTCTGATACCCGTTCGGTTTACGTTCTTATCGTTGTGGGCAACCGTGTAGTAGGAGTGATCAAGGAATGACCGTAAATCTTGCTGAGCTGGGGGGGCCAAAAGATTCGATATAGACTTCTGCGTGAGTGTCGAGCGAGCGGGATCAGGTTTCGATTTTTTCTCTATTTGTGAGAAGTCTTGTGAAACATATTCTCGGAAAGAAACGGTCTTGCAATGAAACAGTCCTTTTCGTTGTGCGCGTCTGCGGTATTGGCGTTTGTCATGACAATTTCACAGGGTGCCTTTGGCGCGGCCTATGCGCAGATTGCCGCAGAGAATGGTCCTTGCGGTAACGTTTGAAGGCCATATGTTGAAAGAATTGGTGCAATTCTGCGTGAGAAGAAAGAATCCGCTCCTCCAATCCTATTTGTATCGAGGGATGGGGGGTGATTGTTTCGGCATTATTCCGATGGTAAGGAATGCCTTCTGGACTTACAGATTTGCGCAGCAGGGTGCATCCAGCACTGAAACAGGAGCAGGTTTCGAGATGAAACTCGGGAATCAGGCAAGAGAATCAATTTCAAATTTTTTCTACGGCGCGGGATTTTTGCTATGGTACTATAGCGTTGAGAGATTGAGCATTTTCGCAATGATCCTCTCGGTATTGTTCTTGTTTTTTGGGGGAGTCATCGTGAGACTCGCGCTAAAGGTTAAAGCAGACGTGCGCGACTTGATTTGGCCATACCTATATGCACTGGTCATAGGTCTGCTCTCTTTTTTCAGCTTGGGAAATACTAGCATTGCTCAGGTGGCGGTCCTGTTCGTTATAACTCACTTGGCAACTGTAGTTGCCGCGAATTACATCAATTCTCGCACAACAAGCTGCTGACTGGAGGAGGAAGATATGGGCTGGGGTGACATTTCTGAAGACTACACGTGTGAGGGTATCGATAGCATCAACTACATAGCGTTGCGCGAAGCCATATCTGACGGGGAACTGCAGTATAAGTATCTCGACTTGGAGCAACGGTAATGGACGAGCCATTGATTGAAGTTTGGGTGCCTCGAAGGGCAGCCACGTGCCATCGATATTGGGCTTGACGACTGTGTTGTACTGATTGGGACTGCGTCAGTGCCCGTTGACGCATGGCGCTTCCAGCCTCGGATTCCATTTTTTGGCCGCGATCTGCCGTGCCCAGCGGCAGCTTCCCGTGCCGCCTTTCCACTGTCGCACAGTTTGCAACCGTCAGATTCCCGCAAAGGCGCGAAAGCGAGGGCCTACATCAGTCGAAGCTGTATTTCAGCAAGTCATCCAGTTGCCTCGGATGCAGCGTGTCTGCCACGAGGGAAAGGATAT
>NZ_JBALHR010000027.1:0-19942 GCF_036964905.1 Gemmobacter denitrificans | reverse complement strand
GATCACCCCCGTAGCTCAGGGGCCTTGAATCACGCAGCGGCGGCGGCCTCAAGCAAATCAATGGGTCCTGACCCTAGGACAAAGCAGCCGTTCAGCGTCGGCCGGCCTTGCGGGTGGAGAGCAGCAGGTTGGTCTCCGATGTAGTGACCCCTTCGATGCTGCGGATGCGATGAATGACTTCGTCCAGGTCCAGCAGGGTCTGGGTCGCCAGTTCCACGATCAGATCCCATTTGCCATTGGTGGAATGAACCGCCACCACGGCAGGCAGACCTGCAAGGCGCGCCATGATCTTTTCGCCGCCGCGCCCTTCGATGCCGATCATCATCAGGCCCCGCACCGGGGCCGCGGTCACATCGGCGCGGGTCAGCACGGTGAACCCGGCGATTTCGCCGCGCGCGCTCATCCGTTCCATGCGGGCGCGGATCGTGGCGCGGCTGAGATCGAGCTTGTCGGCCAGTTCCGACAGCGACGCCCGTCCGTCACGGCGCAGTTCGGCGATCAGCCTTTGGTCGATTTCATCCATCGTGAACAAATTACCTTCCGATTTGGGCATCAGGCTTCACAGAACGATCATAATGCTGCTGGAACCTGCCGCAAGATGAAAAGACCCTTGTCAGGACAGGAGACCAGACCATGACCAGAACCGTCCTTATCGGAGCCCCGATCGATTCAGGCCAGCGCCGCCCCGGCTGCCTGATGGGCCCTTCGGCCTATCGCGTGGCAGGGATTGCCCAGGCCATCCGCGACCTTGGCCATGGGGTCGAGGATTGGGGCGATGTGGCCCTGCCTGCACTGCGCGACGTGGCCTGCGCCAATCCGGCGGTCGATCAGCTGGCCGAAACGGTGGGCTGGACCGAGGTGCTGGCCGACAAGGTGGAAGATGCGCTGGCCGATGGGGCCATGCCGGTCATTCTGGGCGGCGATCATTCGCTGGCTTTGGGAACGGTCGCGGGGGCTGCGGCCCATGCACGCCGGGCCGGGCGGCCGCTGTTCCTTTTGTGGCTGGATGCACATTCCGATTTTCACACGCCGCTGACCACCACCAGCGGCAACCTGCATGGCACTCCGGTGGCCTATATTGCCGGGCGCGAGGGGTTCGAGGCCTTTCCGCCCTTCCCCGCGCCGATCCCGGCAGATCGCATCTGTCTTTATGGCATCCGTTCGGTTGATCCTGCGGAACATGCGGCGCTGTTGAAGCATGACATTGCGATCAATGACATGCGGGTGCTGGATGAACAGGGGATTGTCGCCCCGCTGCGCGCCTTTCTGCACCGCGTACGCGAGGCGGGCGGGCTGCTGCATGTCAGCCTGGATGTCGATTTCCTCGATCCCTCGATCGCGCCGGCCGTGGGCACCACCGTGCCGGGCGGCACCACCTTCCGCGAGGCGCATCTGGTGATGGAATTGCTGCATGAAAGCGGGTTGGTCACCAGCCTTGATCTGGTGGAACTGAACCCGTTTCTGGATGAACGCGGCCGCACTGCACGGCTGATGGTGGATCTGGTGGGCAGTCTGATGGGCAAGAAGGTCTTTGACCGCCCGACCCGCAGCTTTGCCTGACCCGCGCCTTTGCCTGCCACTTGACCCCGCGCATTCTGGATGCGCCGCCTGAAGGAAGTTTTCATGTCTGCCCCGTCGCGCAACGCTTATGTCCCCTTTGTCAGCGTTGACAACATGATGAAGCTGGTCCTGCATATCGGGATCGAACGCATGATGGCCGATCTGGCCGCCGAGATCGAAGCCGATTTCCGGCGCTGGCCCTTGTTTGACAAGACCCCGCGCGTGGCCAGCCATTCCGATATCGGTGTAATCGAGCTGATGCCCACCTCGGATGGCGAAACCTATGGGTTCAAATATGTGAACGGCCATCCAAGCAACATGAAGAAGGGGCTGCAAACCGTTACCGCCTTTGGGCTTTTGGCCGATGTGGCAACGGGCTACCCCTTGATGCTGAGCGAAATGACCATCCTGACCGCCCTGCGCACGGCGGCGACCAGCGCCATGGTGGCCAAATGGCTGGCCCCGAGGGGCGCGACCACAATGGCCATGATCGGCAATGGGGCGCAGGCGGAATTTCAGGCCCTGGCCTTCAAGGAAATCTGCGCTATCCGCGAGATCCGCCTGTACGACATCGACCCGGCGGCTACCGCCAAATGCGCCCGCAACCTGACAGGCCGGGGGCTGAACGTGGTGTCCTGCACCACCCCGGAGGAGGCTTTGCTTGGGGCGCAGATTATCACCACCTGCACCGCCGACAAGCAGAATGCCACGATCCTGACCGACAACATGGTGGGCAGCGGCGTGCATATCAACGCAGTGGGCGGCGATTGTCCGGGCAAGACAGAGCTGCACCGCGATATCCTGCTGCGCTCGGGCATCTTTGTGGAATATCCGCCGCAAACCCGGATCGAGGGTGAAATTCAGCAACTGGCACCAGACCATCCGGTGACCGAGCTGTGGCAGGTAATCAGCGGTACGGCCACCGGGCGGCAGGACGCGCGCCAGATCACCCTGTTCGACAGCGTGGGCTTCGCCATCGAGGATTTCAGCGCGCTGCGCTATGTGCACGGGCGGCTGCAGGCATCCGGCCTGTATCTGGACCTGGACATGATCGCAGACCCTGACGATCCGCGCGACCTGTTTGGCATGATCCTGCGCGCCGCGGCCTGATCTGCGGTCAGTGCAGCCGGAATTCCTTCACCACATGGCGCCATTCGCCCGCCGCAATCAGCTTGCGGTGGGTGAAACGCACCGAATGCAGCGGGCCTTCGATCTCGTCCTGCCAGAATGCGATGAAGGCGAACAGGCGCGGATAGTCCGGCGCCAGATCATACTCCTGCCAGATGAAGCTGTTCAGGACATGCCGGTAATCGGGCATGCGGTAGAACAGCTCTGCCGTGGTCAAACCATAGCCTTTCAGCATCAATTCGGTTGCTGACCGCTCCATCAGATACCTCCTTGGTTTCTTCTTGTAGGGTCATGCTGCCAGATTCGAATTATTTTTCAATGAATACAGTCTGTTATCAGGCCATTCCTTTGGCTGCCAGCTGGCCGGGCGCTGCGAGGTTGCACCCCATATCTGCGATGGTCTATACTGCGCGCAACCAGATTTTGGGGCACCCCCGCCCCCAACAGACCAGAAGGCGCGCAGAGTGAGCGACCAGCCAGAAGATACTGAAAACTCGGAAGAAACACCGCGCCGCACCTATGATGGCCCGCAAGTCGCCATCGAAGCGGAGATGAAGACGGCCTATCTCGATTACGCGATGAGCGTGATCGTCAGCCGTGC
Source organism: Gemmobacter denitrificans (assembly GCF_036964905.1). NCBI lineage: Bacteria > Pseudomonadati > Pseudomonadota > Alphaproteobacteria > Rhodobacterales > Paracoccaceae > Gemmobacter > Gemmobacter denitrificans. The sequence continues at coordinate 16,653 of NZ_JBALHR010000027.1, read as the reverse complement.
CATCCCCGATCTGCGTGACGGGCTGAAACCGGTGCATCGGCGCATCCTGTTTGCCATGCACGAAACCGGCAACACCCATGACAAACCCTATCGCAAATCGGCGCGTCCGGTGGGCGATGTGATGGGGAAATACCACCCCCATGGCGACAGCGCGATCTATGATGCCTTGGTGCGGATGGCGCAACCGTTCAGCATGTCGTTGAAATTGCTGGATGGTCAGGGCAACTTCGGCTCCATGGATGGCGATAACGCCGCCGCCATGCGCTATACCGAAGTGCGGATGGACAAGCCCGCCGCCTTCCTGCTGGCCGATATCGACAAAGACACGGTCGATTTTCAGGACAACTACGACGGGAAAGACCGCGAGCCGACTGTGCTGCCCGCGCGCTTCCCCAATATGCTGGTCAACGGGGCGGGCGGTATTGCCGTCGGCATGGCGACCAATATCCCGCCGCATAACCTGGGCGAGGTGATCGACGGCTGCCTTGCCATGATCGAAAACCCGGATGTGTCCTCGGAGCGGCTGATGGAGATCATCCCCGCCCCCGATTTTCCGACGGGCGGTGTGATCCTTGGCCGGTCCGGCGCGCGCAAGGCCTATCTGGAAGGGCGCGGCAGCGTCATCATCCGCGCCAAGACCCGGATCGAGGAGCTGCGCAAGGATCGCTGGGCGATCATCGTGGATGAAATCCCCTATCAGGTGAACAAGGCCGCGATGATCGAAAAGATCGCGGAACTGGTGCGCGAAAAGAAGATCGAGGGCATTTCCAACATCGCCGATGAATCCGACCGCGTGGGCGTGCGGGTGGTGATCGAATTGAAGCGCGATGCCACGGCGGATGTGGTGTTGAACCAGCTGTACCGCTTTTCCCCGCTGCAGACCTCGTTCGGCTGCAACATGCTGGCCCTGAACGGCGGGCGGCCCGAAACGCTGGCGCTGCGCGATTTCCTCGCCCATTTCATCACCTTCCGCGAAGAGGTGGTGGCCCGCCGCACGGCATACGAACTGCGCAAGGCGCGCGAACGCAGCCATGTGCTGTGTGGTCTGGCCGTCGCAGTGTCGAATGTGGATGAGGTTGTGGCCACGATCCGCTCATCGGCCGATCCGGCAGAGGCGCGTGAACGGCTGATGACGCGGCGCTGGCCCGCCCATGACATCATCGCCTATATCAAGCTGATCGATGACCCGACCCATACCGTCAACGATGACGGCACCTATAACCTGTCGGAAATTCAGGCCCGCGCGATCCTTGACCTGCGCCTGCAGCGCCTGACGGCGATGGGCGTCAAGGAAATTACTGACGAGTTGGAAGAACTGGCGGCAAAGATCAAGGATTACCTGGATATCCTGTCGTCGCGCGAACGGATCATGGCGATCATCTCCGCCGAACTATCCGAAGTGAAGCAGCTGTTTGCCGTGCCGCGCCGGACCGAGATCGTCGATTGGGCGGGCGATCTGGAAGATGAAGACCTGATCGAACGCGAGGACATGGTCGTCACCATCACCTCGGGTGGCTATATCAAGCGCACGCCACTGGCCGAATTCCGGTCCCAGAACCGGGGCGGCAAGGGCCTGTCTTCCATGGCCACCAAGGAAGATGACGTGGTCACCACGCTGTTCGTGGCCAATACCCATACGCATCTGTTGTTCTTCACCACCGATGGCATGGTGTACAAACTGAAATGCTGGCGCCTGCCCTTGGCCGGGAGGACGGCACGCGGCAAGGCCATCGTAAACATCCTGCCCATTGAAACCGGGGTGTCCATCGCCGCGCTGATGCCGGTGGATGTGCCGGAACTGGAATGGGACAGCCTGCAGATCGTCTTTGCCACATCGGATGGCGATGTGCGGCAGAATGATCTGAGCGATTTCACCAACGTCAAGCGCAACGGCAAGATCGCGATGAACCTGCCCGAAGGCGTCAGCCTGGTGAATGCGGCGATTGCCGATGAAAATGACGATGTGATGCTGGTCACCGCGCTTGGCCGCGCGATCCGCTTCCCGACCACCGAAATCCGCGTGTTCAAATCGCGCGGATCGACCGGCGTGCGTGGCATCCGTCTGGCCGATGGGGATCGGGTCGTGTCGATGTCGATCATCCGCCATTTCGAGGCCGATCCGGCGGAACGCGCCGCCTATCTCAAGCAGCGCCGCCTGATGGCCGGCAATCTTGAGGAGGAAGTTGAAACCGACGAGGAAGAAGAGGTCGCAGGTGGCCAATTGTCGCCCGAACGCTATGCCGAAATGTCGGCGGCAGAAGACCTGATCCTGACGGTTACCGCGAAAGGTCTGGGCAAGCTCAGCTCCAGCCACGATTATCCGGTGCGCGGGCGCGGTGGCATGGGTGTGACGGCCTTTGAAAAATCCATGCGCGGCGGCGCTTTGGTGGCTTCGTTCCCGGTGGAAACCAGCGACCAGATCATGCTGGCCACCTCGACCGGGCAATCGATCCGGGTGCCGGTGGACCAGATCAGTTTCCGGTCACGTTCGGCCGGGGGGGTGAAGGTCTTCAACACCGGTGGCGACGAGGAAGTGGTCTCGGTTGCCCGGGTGGCAGATCAGGGCGACGAATGAAAAAGACCGGGGGAAACCCCGGCCTTTAACCTTTTGGCAAGCGGTGAATGGTCTGATGGCCCCGTAAAGGGAGGCATGAATGAACCTCTATCATTGCCTGATCGAACTGAAATCGGAATCCCGGGCGCTGGCCTTTGCCGCGGCGGTGGACAATTGGATGACCTATCTGCAAACGCAGGGTCTGGTGTCAGGCTGGCGGCTGTTGCGGCGGAAATTCGGCCTGTCATCAGGGGCACATACCGATTTCCTGCTGGAAATCGAATTGCCCGACATGGCAGCACTGGATCAGGCCTTTTCGGTGCTGGCGCAGGCCGATGAACAGGCGGCGCGACGGTATGATCAGATGCACCAGATGATCGCCGCGGTGTCGGTCGGGCTGTACCGCCCCTATCCTGATTCCGCACAGCGCGAACGGATTGCGCTGATCTAGCGGCGCTTGATCTGGGGGGCGCTTGGGTCTATCTGCGACCCATGCGCGAACCCATTCACATCATCGGCGGTGGCATGGCCGGGTCAGAGGCTGCCTGGCAGGCGGCTCAGGCTGGCGTGCCGGTTATCATTCACGAAATGCGCCCCAAGGTGGGCACCTTTGCCCATCGCACCGGCAGTTTTGCCGAGATGGTCTGTTCCAATTCCTTCCGCTCGGATGATGACGAGCGCAATGCGGTGGGCCTGCTGCATTGGGAAATGGGCGCGGCGGGTGGCCTGATCATGGAGATGGCGCGGGCGCATCGGCTGCCTGCGGGCGGGGCGCTGGCGGTGGACCGCGATCCCTTTGCCGAGGCCGTGACGGCGCGGCTGCGCGCCCATCCGCTGATTTCGGTGGTGGAAGGCGAAGTGACCGCCCTGCCGCAAGAGGGGCGCTGGATCATCGCGACCGGGCCTTTGACCAGCACCGCGCTGGCCGAAAGCATCCGGGCGGAAACCGGGGCCGAGAGCCTGGCCTTCTTTGATGCCATCGCCCCCATCGTCTATGCCGAAAGCATTGATATGTCTGTGGCCTGGCTGCAAAGCCGCTATGACAAGGGCGAGACCGAGGAAGAGCGCACCGCCTATATCAACTGCCCGATGGACAAGCCACAATATGAGGCCTTCATCGACGCGCTGCTGGCCGCCGACAAGACCGAGTTCCATCAGGGCGAGACGGCGGGCTATTTCGACGGCTGCCTGCCGATCGAAGTGATGGCCGAGCGCGGGCGCGAAACACTGCGCCATGGGCCGATGAAGCCGGTGGGTCTGACCAATGCGCATAAGCCGCAGGAAAAGGCCTATGCCGTGGTGCAGCTGCGCCGCGACAACAAGCTGGGCACGCTCTACAATATCGTGGGCTTTCAGACCAAGATGAAATACGGCGCGCAAACCGCTGTTTTCAAAATGATTCCTGGCCTTGAGAATGCCAGTTTCGCCCGGCTGGGCGGCATTCACCGCAACACTTTCATCAATTCGCCCACGCTGCTGGATGATCAGATGCGGCTGAAATCGCGGCCCAATATCCGCTTTGCCGGACAGGTGACCGGGGTTGAGGGCTATGTGGAAAGTGCGGCTATGGGTCTGCTCGCAGGCCGTATGGCTGCGGCGGAAGTGAAGGGCGACGTGTTGCCGCCGCCGCCGCCCGACACGGCGATGGGTGCGCTGATCACCCATATCACCGGCGGGGCTGAGGCCAAAACCTTCCAACCCATGAATGTCAATTTCGGGCTGTTCCCGCCAATTGATGCCAAGGGCGGACGGCGCGGGCGCAAGGATCGCTACAAAGCCTATACCGATCGCGCCAAGGACAGTTTCACCCAATGGCTGGCGGTGCAGTAACACGCTTTGCGCCATCGCCCACCGGGCCGCTGCATCTGGGTCATGCCTATGCTGCGCTGGTGGCCGATGCGCGTGGGCAGATGCTGCTGCGGATCGAAGATATTGACCGCGCGCGCTGCAAACCGGAATGGGAAGCAGCGATTTTTGAGGATCTGCGCTGGCTGGGGCTGCGCTGGCCTGCTCCGGTCATGCGGCAATCGGATCGGCAGGCGGTCTATGCGCAGGCGCTGGCCAAGCTGGAGGCGATGGGCGTGACCTATCGCTGCGCCTGTTCGCGGGGGGATATTCGCGCAGCCCTCTCGGCCCCGCAGGAAGGCGCGGCGATGATCGGACCGGATGGGCCGGTCTATCCGGGCCTGTGCCGGGATAAGGGTATCGCCGCTCCCGATGCCGCGATCCGGCTGGATATGGCACGGGCGATGGCGTTGCTAGGCCAGATCAGCTTTGACGACAGCGGGCAGGATCATGCGGGGCGCCACCTCAAGACTGCACCAGAACTGATTGAAACTATTGGAGATATCGCCTTGGCGCGGCGTGATCTGGGCACATCTTATCACCTGTCGGTGGTGGTGGATGATGCGGCCCAAGGCATCACAGAGGTGACGCGCGGCGCCGATCTGTTTGAGGCGACCGCCATTCATGTGGTGCTGCAACGGCTGCTGGGGTTGCCCACACCCGCCTATCACCACCACCGCCTGATCCGCGACGATCAGGGCAAGCGGCTGGCCAAGCGCGACGATGCGCGTGCCTTGGCGAAGTACCGCGCCGAAGGCGCAACCCCGCAGGATATTCGTCACATTCTGGGGATTTAAGCGACGGAAAGCCCGGCTTTCCGCCGTTCAACCCTGCGCAGCGCATTGCTCCCCCGGGGCCCGCGCTCTAGTTTGCGGCCAAGGCCAACCGGAAGGACCGACGATGAAGCTGACCCCTGCGCCGATTGCAGCCCTGATCCTCTGCGCCTTTGCCTTTCCGGGGCTGACGCAGGCCCCTCCGGGCGCTGGCGCGCGCGGCCCGGCCAAGGTCGGTGTGATCGAGATGCAGCGGCAGGAGGTTCGGCGCAGTTCCACCTTGCCGGGCCGGGCGGTGGCCTATGAACAGACCGTGATCCGCCCCCGCGTGGGCGGTGTGGTGACGGCGATCCTGTATCAGCCGGGCGCAACCGTCAGCCCCGGCACGCCGCTGTTCCGGCTGGACCCTGCGGAATATGAGGCAGACCTGCAATCGGCTCGCGCCAGCCTGGCCCGGGCACAGGCGGCCCTGCCCGCGGCCGAGGCCGCACTGGAACGGGCCCGGCAGCTTGAAGGTTCGGGGTCCACCCGTGCCACGGTAGAAAGCGCCGAGGCCACCGCCGCGCAGGCCCGCGCCGATGTGCAGGCAGCCCAGGCCTCGTTGCGGCGGGCCGAACTGGCGCTGGACTGGACGGAAATCACCAGCCCGATTGCCGGTGTGGCGGGCCTGCCTGCGGTTTCGGTCGGTGATCTGGTCACCGCAAACCAGACCGATGGCCTGACGACGATCACCCGGCTGGACCCGATCCATGTCGATCTGTTCGAACCCTCGGCCCGGCTTCTGTCGATCCGCGACCAGATCGACCGCGGGGTGCTCAAGCCCAATGAACGGCTGGAGGTGACGCTGACCCTGGAAAACGGCCAGACCCATGCCTCGGGTGGAACACTGGTCGCGCCATCGGTGACGGTATCGCCCACCACCGGCACGCAGGATATCCGCTTCCGCTTTGACAACCCCGACCGGCGCATCCTGCCCGGCATGTTCCTGCGCGGCGAGGTGGTTCTTGGCACCATCGACGCCTTTCTGGTGCCGCAGCGGGCCACGACACGGGGCCGCGATGGCAGCCTGTCGGCCTGGATCGCCCTGCCCGACAATATCGCGCAGGCGCGCAAGCTGACCGCTTCGGGTAGCCAGCAGAATGCCTGGATCGTGACCGAAGGGCTGGAGCCGGGCGAGCGGCTGATCATCGACGGATTGACCGGGCTGAAGGAGGGTGCCGCACTGGAACCGGTGCCCGTCACCATCGACGATCAGGGCGTGGTGCGCGATGTGGCGACAGACCCGGTGAACAACTGACCCATGGCACAGTTTTTCATCCATCGTCCCGTTTTCGCCTGGGTTCTGGCCATAATCACCATGCTGGCCGGGGCATGGGGGCTGACCACCCTGCCCGTCTCGCAATATCCTGACATCGCGCCGACCACGATCCGGATTTCTGCCAGCTATCCGGGTGCTTCCGCCGAGACCATCGAGAATTCGGTGACCACGGTGATCGAGGACGGGCTGACCGGGCTGGATGATCTGCTGTTCATGACCTCGGGCTCATCGGCCTCGGGGCGGGCGAATGTGACGCTCACCTTCAGCGATGCCGCCGACCCGGACATGGCCCAGGTCCAGGTGCAGAACAAGCTGCAGCTGATCCAGAACAACCTGCCCGATACCGTGCGCCAGCGCGGGATTTCGGTCACCCGGTCGGGAACATCGATCCTGATGGTGGCCGCGCTGGTGTCGCGGGACGGGCGGTATTCGACGCTGCAACTGGGCGATCTGATGGCGCAGGTGGTGGAAGACCCGATCCTGCGCACGCCCGGGGTGGGGTCGATCAACAATTTCGGATCGGGCTATGCCATGCGCATCTGGCTTGATCCGCTGCGGATGGCCCAGCATCGGGTGATTCCGTCGGATGTGACGGCGGCGGTGGCCGAACAGAACAGTACCGTCACGGTGGGCAGTCTGGGCAGCCAGCCGGTCGTTCCGGGCCAGCAATTGACCGTGGCGCTGAACGCCCAGTCGCAACTGGGCACGGTCGAGGATTTCGAACGTATCATCCTGCGCACTACCGAAGATGGATCGACCGTCTTTCTGGGCGATGTGGCGCGGGTGGAAATCGGTCAGGAAAGCTATGGTGCGTCATCCCGTTTCAACGGGCTGCCGGCTGCGGGCTTTGGCATCAACCTGGCCACCGGCGCCAATGCGCTGGATACGGCCGATGCGGTGCGGGCCACGCTGAACCGGGTTTCCGCCGCCCTGCCCGAAGGGGTGGAAATTGTCTATCCTTTTGACACGTCACCCTTTGTGGCCGAGTCGATCGAACGGGTCTATCACACCCTGGCCGAGGCGGTGGCGCTGGTCTTTCTGGTCATCCTGGTCTTTTTGCAAAGCTGGCGGGCGACCTTGATCCCCACCATTGCCGTGCCGGTCGTGCTGCTGGGCACCTTCGGCGTGCTGGCGGCGACGGGGCTGACCATCAACACCCTGACCATGTTCGCGCTGGTGCTGGCGATCGGCCTTCTGGTCGATGACGCCATCGTGGTGGTGGAAAATGTCGAACGCATCATGGAGGAGGAAGGGCTGGGCCCGATGGAGGCGACCGAGAAATCGATGCGCCAGATCACCCCGGCGCTGGTCGGCATCGCGGTGGTTCTTTCGGCGGTCTTTCTGCCCATGGCCTTCATGTCCGGCTCCACCGGGGTGATCTACCGGCAGTTTTCGGTCACCATCATTTCGGCCATGGTGCTGTCGCTGGCGGTGGCCCTGATCCTGACGCCCGCGATGTGCGCCAGCCTGCTGCGCCCGCGCGATCACAAGGGCGGCATCGCCCCGGCGCGCTGGTTCAACCGGGGGCTGGGGGCCACGACGCGCGGGTATGGCCGCGTTACCGGCTGGATGGTGCTGCGTCCCTTCCGCATGTTGGCGGTGCTGGCAGCCATCGGCGGCGGGGCCTTCTGGCTGTATGACCATCTGCCGTCCTCTTTCCTGCCGCAGGAAGATCAGGGCGTGCTGATGGTGCAGATCCGCCTGTCGGAAGGATCGACCACGGCCCAGACCGCAGCGGTTCTGCAAGAGGTAGAAACCTGGCTCTTGACCGAAAAATCCGACGTGGTGGTGTCCACCTATGGCGCGCTTGGGTTTTCCTTTGGCGGCGGCGGGCAGAACACCGCGATGCAGTTCATCGCCCTGCGCCCCTTTGCCGAACGCCCCGGCATCAGCGCCGCCGCCCTGGCGCAAGAGGCCAACCGCAAATTCGGCGGCCATCGGGCCGGGCGCATCGTCTTTACCCAGCCCCCGGCCATACAGGGCCTGGGCAATGCCTCGGGTTTCAGCTTCTACCTGCTGGATCAGGCGGGGGCCGGGCAAGGTGCGCTGCAGGAAACGGCAGTGGCGCTGGTGCAGGCCGCCGAAGCCGCCGGCAAGACCGGGTCGTTTCGCGGGCACGAGGCCACCTTCCGCCCGGCCCTGCGGCTGGAGATCGACCAGCAAAAGGCCCGCGCCATGGGGCTTGAGCTCAGCCAGATCAACGGGATGCTGGCAGTGATCTTTTCGGGGCGCGAGGTGAATGATTTCCCGCTGGGCACCGAATTGAAGCCGGTCATCGTGCAGGGCGAAGCTGCGGCGCGGATGCAGCCGCAAGACGTGGATGGCTGGTTTGCCCGCAATTCAGGGGGCGAGATGGTGCCCTTTGCCGCCTTCATGACCCAGCGATGGGATGAAACCTCGCCCAGCCTTGACCGGTTTGGCGGGGCCCGCGCCATGGAGATTTCGGGCGCGCCGGTCGAAGGCGTGTCCACAGGCGATGCGATGGAGGAAATGGAACGGCTGGTGGCCGACCAACCGGGCGGTTTCGGTCTGGCCTGGACCGGGATTTCCTATCAGGAACGGCTGTCCGGCAATCAGGCGCCGCTGCTCTTTGCCATGTCGTCGCTGGTGGTGTTTCTGTGTCTTGCCGCGTTGTATGAAAGCTGGACCGTGCCCTTTGCGGTGATGCTGTCGGTGCCGGTGGGTATTCTGGGGGCGCTGGCGGCGGCACTGCTGTTCGGGCAATCCAACGATGTCTATTTCAAGGTGGGCTTGCTGACGACCATCGGGCTTGCGGCGCGCAACGCCATTCTGATTGTCGAATTTGCCCAGACCCTGACCGAGCGAGGCATCAGCCTGACCGATGCGGCACGACAGGCGGCAACCCAGCGGTTGCGCCCCATTCTCATGACAACCTTTGCCTTTCTGCTAGGGGTTCTGCCGCTGGCCCTGGCCGACGGGGCCGGGGCAGCAGCACAGCGCGCCATCGGGATCGGGGTGATCGGCGGTATGCTCAGTTCGGCGGTGTTGGGCATCTTTCTTGTGCCCGCCTTTTTCGTGGCCGTGCGGCGCCTGACCGGTGGGCCTGCCAGCCGGGGTTGACAGTAAGGCAGCCCCGGCCATGATGCGCCCGGCAGGCCATTGCCCTGCCACAACATGGGACGATTTCATGAAAGCCATTGTTTTCGATCTGGGGGATGTTCTGGTCCGCTGGGAAGCCTGGCGGGCCTTTGCCCCTGCCCTGGGCGGCGACCGCGCTGCAGCCGAGGCTTTCATGGAGCGTGTTGATTTCCCGACCCTGAACCTGCGCTGCGACGGGGGCGAGTGCTTTGCCGATCTGGCAGCAAGGATTGCCGATCCGGCCGATGCAGCCTTGCTGGCCGCTTATGTGCCGAATTACGCTGCCACCCTACCCGAAGCGATCGAAGGCACATGGGCGCTGATGGAGCGGCTGCGCGCAAAGGGCTTGCAGATTCATGCCATCACCAATTGGTCGGCGGAAACCTGGCCCATCGGGGTGGCGACGCATCCTCGGCTGGGCACCGCCTTTGGCGTGACCATCGTTTCGGGGCAGGAAGGTCTGCTGAAACCCGATCCGCGCATCTACCACCTGCTGTGCGATCGGGCCGGGCTGCGGCCCGCCGATTGCCTGTTCATCGATGACCGCGCCAAGAACGTCGAAGGTGCCCGTGCCATCGGCATGGCGGCAGTCCAGTTCACCAGTCCCGAGGTGCTGGAGACGGATCTGCAGGCCATGGGCCTGCTGTAAATTCAGGCCCGCGCCCGGGTTCATGTGCCGTGACGGCAGCCTCGGTGCGCCTTCCGACAAATCGGCTTTCTTTCCGGCGATCTGTTGCTAAGATCGCCATAAATCATGGAATTGGCCCGACGGCAGCTTACCCTGCCGGACGCGCCGTTGTGCGAAAGGGCTGTTTCTATGGCTGCTGCCCCGCTTCTCCGTGTTCTTGCCTTGGGAATCGCCTGTGCATCGCCCGTTCTGGCGGAAGAGGCCTTGCCGGTCGAGATCGTGACTGTCGCGCCGATGGTGAGCGGTTATGACCACAAGCTGACCGGATCGACCGAAACGACGACGCTGATCCCGCTGGCCTTTCGCGCCGCGGGGCGGATCATCGCGGTCGAGGTGGATCAGGGCGATCTGGTGGCCCAAGGTGCCGTGATCGCCCGGATCGATCCGGTCCAGCAGCGCGAGGCGTTGCGGGTGGCCGAGGCCGGGCTGCAGGCTGCCGAGGCCGGTCTGTTGCGGGCGCAACAGGAATTTGATCGACAGAAGGCGCTTCTGGACAGTGGCCGGATCACCCAGGCCGAATTCGATGCCACGCGCGAAGGGCTGGTAACGGCAACCTCGTCGCGGGAACAGGCGCAGGCTCAGGTGGTGCGGGCCAGACGCGCTCTTGAAGATACGGTGCTGACAGCCCCTGCAGATACGATTGTGGCAGCACGATCGGCCGAGGCCGGACAGGTGGTGGAAGCCGGGCAAACCATCGTCACGCTGGCTGGTCGGACGGGCCGGGACGCCGTGTTCCTGGCCCCTGACGGGGCCCCGGTTGAAAGCTTTCTGGGCTCCGAAATCAGCTTGCGCCTGCTGAACCACAATGGCCGCGAATTGCGCGCCCGGCTGTCCGAAGTGGCACCGGTGGTGGATGCCGCCACCGGCAGTGTGCGCGTCAAGGCCCGGATCGAAAACCCGCCGGAAGATCTGTTCCTGCTGGGCGAACCGGTCGAGGGCAGCCTGACCATCCCGGCCTCGGTGGGGGCTGTCGTGCCCTGGACGGCGCTGACCGAATCCGGGGGGCAGATGGCCGTCTGGACCGTGGACCCGGCCACGATGCGCGTGGCGCTGGCCCCGGTGACGGTGGACCGCTTTACCACCGAAAGCCTGCTGATCGCCGAAGGCCTGCCGCCCGGCACGATGGTGGTGGGCGAAGGGTCGCAGATGCTGTTTCCCGGCCGCCTTGTGCAGGCCAGACCGGAGGTTGCGCAATGATCCGGCCCCTGATCCCCGCCGGTCTGGTGCTGCTGGCGCTGGCCGCGCCCCTGCAGGCCCAGATAAAACCCGAACCGCCACGCCCGGTGGTCAGCCAGATCGTGCAGCCCGAAGCGGGCCTTGGCCGTATGCTGACCGGCACGGTGATGGCTCGGACCCAGATCAGCCTGGGGTTCCAGACTTTTGGGCGTATTGCCGAACGCCCGGTGACGGTGGGCGACGTGGTCAGCAAGGGGCAGATTCTTGCCCGGCTTGACCCCTATACACTGGACGAAGACATCGCAGCCGCCGAAGCCGCGTTGACCACCGCGCGCGCCCAGCAGGTCACCGCGACCAATGCTCTGACCCGGGCGCGCGAATTGCAGGCGCGCGGCGTGGCTTCAACCGCGCGGCTGGAAGAGGCCGAACGGATGCTGGCCGCTGCCGATGCCGCTGTGGACAGTGCCGTCGCCGATCTGGCCCGCGCCACCGATGCGCGCGGCTATTCCGATCTGGTGGCACCGGAAGACGGCGTGATCCTTTCCACCGCAGCCGAGGCGGGCGCCGTGGTGTCGGCAGGCAACCCGGTTGTGGTTCTGGCCAGCACTTCGGAAATCGAGGCGGTGATCGACCTGCCGGAAGAACTGGCCGGGCTTCTGTCCATCGGGGACCGGTTCGTGGTTTCGCTGCGCGCCGGTGCCACAGCCCCCGTGACGGGGGAACTGCGCCTTGTGGAGCCGGTGGTTGATGCCACCAGCCGCACAAGACGGGTGCATCTGACCCTGATCGCGCCGCCGCCCGGCTATCGGATCGGCAGTCTGGTGCAGGCCCGGCTGTCCGAAACGGACCCGGCCCCCCTGTTCACCCTGCCCCGGAACGCCATCCGGCACGATGGGGCTGCAACCGCAGTCTGGCGGGTGGACCCGACGACGCGGGCCGTGGCCCTTGTGCCGGTGACACTGGACCCGCAGGGCCGCGGCCCGCGCGCGGCCATTACCGATGGCTTGCAGCCCGGCGATGAAATCGTCACGCGCGGGGTCAATTCGCTGATCGAAGGTCAGATCGTGGGGATGAGGGAAGCGGAATGAAGAGCTTCAACCTGTCGGATTGGGCGCTGCACCACCGGTCTTTCGTCTGGTATCTGCTGATCGTGTCGCTGATCGCGGGGGCGTTTTCCTACATGCGGCTGGGGCGCGAGGAAGACCCGGCTTTCACCATCAAGACCATGATCATTCAGGCCGCTCTGCCCGGAGCCACGGCGGAACAGACCCTGACCCAGGTCACTGACCGGATCGAGAAAAAGCTGCAGGATCTGGATACGCTGGATTACACACGGTCCTTCACATCGCCCGGTCAGGCGGTGGTCTATGTCGAATTGCGGGCCGATACCCCTGCCCGCAGCGTGCCCGATCAATGGCGCAAGGTGCGCGACATGATGGCCGATATCCGCCCCGAATTCCCGGCGGAATTTGCGGGCTTCGCCTTCAATGACAGTTTTGGCGATGTCTTTGGCAATATCTATGCCTTCACCTCGGACGGCTTTTCCCCGCGCGAAATGCGCGATCGGGTGGAACAGGTGCGCAATCGCATCCTCACCCTGCCGGATGCCGGCAAGGTGGAGCTGATCGGCACCCGCGACGAGGTGGTCTATCTGGAGTTTTCCACCCGCAGGCTGGCCGCGCTCGGGCTGGACCGGCAGGCCGTGGTGGATACGCTGGCACGGCAGAACGCCATCGTGCCTTCGGGCGTGATTGACAGCGGCCATGAACGGGTGCTGGTGCGGGTTACCGGTCAGTTCGACAGCGCCGATGAAGTGGCGGCGGTGAACCTGCGGGTGGGCGACCGCATCTTTGCCCTGACAGATGTGGCGACGGTCACGCGCGGCTATCAGGACCCGCCTGCCCGGCTGTTCCGCTTCAAGGGGCAAGAGGCGATCGGGCTTTCCGTCGGCATGCGTGCGGGCGGCAATATCGTGAGCTTTGGCGAAGAGCTTGACCGCGAAATGGCCAAAGTGGCCGCAACCCTGCCCATCGGGATCGATATGCACCGCGTGGCCGATCAGGCCCATGTGGTGGAAGATGCCGTTGGCCATTTCCTGCAGGCGCTGCTGGAGGCGGTGCTGATCGTGCTGGCGGTCAGTTTCGTCAGCCTTGGCCTGCGCGCGGGGCTGGTGGTGACCATGACGATCCCGCTGGTGCTGGCGCTGACCTTCGTCGTGCTGGATATCTGGGGCATCACGCTGCAGCGTATCTCGCTGGGTGCGCTGATCATCGCCCTGGGCTTGCTGGTCGATGATGCGATGATCGCGGTGGAAACCATGATTTCCCGGCTTGAATTGGGCGAAAGCCGGGAAAAGGCCGCCTCTTTTGCCTGGACCTCCATCGCCTTTCCGATGCTGTCGGGAACGCTGGTGACCGTGGCGGGGTTCATTCCGATCGGGCTGAACACCTCGGCGGCGGGAGAATATACCTTTTCGCTGTTCGTGGTGATCGCCGTTTCGCTGGTGCTTTCGTGGATCGTGGCAGTGCTGTTCGCGCCGATCATCGGCGTGACCTTCCTGCCCCCGACGATGAAGCACAAGACCGAAGAACCGGGTGCCCTGCGGCGCGGCTTTCATGCTGCTGTGCGGGCGGCCATGCGGTTCCGCTGGCTGGCCATCGCCGTGACGGTTGCGACTTTCGCCCTGTCGATCTGGGGGATGCGCTTTGTCGAACAGCAGTTTTTCCCGACATCGGACCGGCCTGAACTGATCATCGACGTATCGCTGCGCCAGAATGCATCGATTGCCGGCAGCGATGCAGCCATTGCCCGGCTGGAGGGTTTTCTGGCCGATCAGCCCGAGGCGCTGTTCTGGACAAGCTATGTCGGCATGGGGGCACCAAGGTTCCTTTTGTCGCTGGATGTGCCGACGGCAGGCCCGCATATGGGGCAGATCGTCATCCAGACCCCCGATCTGGAGGCCCGCGACCGGCTGAAAGCGGCGCTGGAGGCTTTTGGCCGCCATCAGATGGCCGGAACCGATGTCTTTGTGAAATATCTGGAAATGGGTCCGCCGGTTGGTCGTCCTGTGCAATATCGCCTGTCAGGGCCGGATGTGGGCCTGCTGCGCGATCAGGCCCGCGATCTTGCGGCTGTGGTGGGCAGCGATCCGCGCCTGACCTCCATCATGCTGGACTGGAACGAACCGGCCCGGGTGGTGCGGCTTGACCTTGATCAGGACAAGGCCCGCCAGCTTGGCATTTCGGCGCAAGACCTGTCGGTGGCCCTGTCAGGCGTGTTCAATGGCACCAAGGTCACCGAATTGCGCGATGGCACCTATCTGGTCGATCTGGTGGCGCGGGCTGCGGGGGATGACCGCAGCAAGCTGAGCGCGCTGGCCAATCTGCAACTTGGTACGCCCTCGGGCGCTGCAATCCCGCTGCTGAGCTTTGCGACCCTGTCATGGGCCACCGAACAACCCTTGATCCTGCAGCGCAACCGGGTGCCCACGATCACCGTCAAGGCCGCGATCGCCACCGATGACCAGCCTGCCACGATCGATGCGGCGCTGGCTGACCGGATCGCCGCTTTCCGCGCGGGCCTGCCGCCGGGCTTTGTGCTGGAAGTGGGCGGCACGGTGGAATCAAGCGCCGACAGCCAGGCCCCGATTGCCGCCGTGGTTCCGATCATGATCCTAGTGATGATCACGCTGGTCATGGCGCAGATGCAGAGCTTCCGGCTCAGCCTGATCGTGCTGGCAACCGCACCGCTGGGCATGATCGGGGTGGTTGCGGCCCTGCTGCCTTCGGGGGCGCCGCTGGGGTTTGTGGCCATTCTCGGGGTGCTGGCGCTGATGGGGATTCTGATCCGCAATGCGATCATTCTGGTCCATGCGATGGAGGAGCTCTTGCAGGAAGGGCACAGCCGCTGGCAAGCCTGTTTTCTGGCCACCGATCAGCGCGCCCGCCCCATCCTGCTGACGGCGGCGGCGGCCAGTCTGGCCCTGATCCCGATCTCGCGGCAGATTTTCTGGGGCCCGATGGCCTATGCGATGATGGGCGGCATCATTGCGGGCACGCTGATCACCTTGCTGTTCGTTCCCGCGCTATATTGTGCGGTCTTCGGGGTACAACCGCCTGATCGCAATGCTCCTGCAGAGCCGAAACCTGAACCTGATCCGGCGCCCGGTCACAGCACGGCATGACGCCCGGATCGGAATCTGTCTGCGGTTTTGTCATGGCGGGTCGCTAACCGATGGCCGCTTGTCAGCGTGTTGAATCAACGATCTCGCAATACTGTCTGAATCTCCGATGCTGCACATGAGGAGCATCAGGATCGCACGCCGGACGTCCACCATGGTCGCCCAGCTTGGGGCCACGCCCGGAACGTGTGTGGATGCCCCCGGTTTTGCAAGCTGATTTTTCGACGTTTCGTCTGGGCTTCAATCGGTCGTGTGTCAGGCCTCTCAGTGTGGCCTTTGTGACGCCACGGGCCGGTATGCTGTTCGGAAGGCTGGGCCCACATCGGTTCAGAGAGCTGTAGCGCTCGAGCCCCGGGACTGGGTTTCCCGCCTTGAACTTTGAAGTCCGTGTCGCTTACTCCGTCTGTCGATCACCCTGCCCAAGCCTTGCGGCCCATAGCGTTATCCTGCGTCATGTGACTTGGGATCACGCCATTCGATAGTCCTCCCCCTTCGTCGTCATGGCCCAAACCATCCGCGCCATCTTGTTTGCAAAGGCGACGGCGGCAACCATGCGCGGCTTGCGGGCAACGAGGTTGGCCAGCCACCGATTGGAACTGCCGCCACGGCGCACAACCCAGCGGATCACACTCATGGCCCCAACGATGAGCAACTTGCGGATGTCGCACTGCCCCATCTTGCTGACCGCACCAAGGCGGGTCTTGCCGCCAGTCGAGTGTTGTCGTGGCACCAGACCCAACCACGCGGCAAAGTTCCGGCCACTGTCAAAGGTCTCCAGATCAGGGGCAAAAGCTGCGATGGCGCCAGCGGTCACCGGACCGATGCCCGGCACGGTGCAGAGACGCCGCAACTCGCAATCTGTCTTTGTCGCAGCCTCAAGTTCGTGGGCCAGGCGCGTGATGATCTCGGTCAGTTGGTCGATCTGCTGCAAATACAGCTGACCCATCTCCCGCACGGGCGCAGGCAGATCCACTTCGGACCCCTTCAAGGCGGTTTGCAAAAGCTTGATGTGAATGGGGC
>NZ_JBALHR010000026.1:0-21247 GCF_036964905.1 Gemmobacter denitrificans | reverse complement strand
TGACCGGCAACAGCGGCAATGACACGCTGGTCGCCAGCAGCGGCAATGACACGCTGAACGGCAATGGCGGCAATGACCAGCTGTCGGGCGGGGCGGGGCTGGATGTCTTTGTCTTCAACACCGCGACCGGGGCCGGCAATATCGACACGATCACCGATTTCGTGGTGGCCGATGACACGATCCATCTGGAAAACGCCGTCTTCACCGCGCTGGCGGCAGGCGGGCTGGGGGCGGCGGCCTTCCATATCGGGGCGGCAGCCACCACGGCGGCGCATCGGGTGATCTACAACGCCGCCACCGGCGCGCTGCATTACGATGCCAATGGCGCGGCGGCGGGCGGCAATGTCCAGATCGCCACGCTGGGCGCAGGCCTCGCCATGACCGCCGCCGATTTCCTCGTCATCTGACACAACCCGCTGATCGCAGACAGGGCCCGCCCCCGAAACGGGGCGGGCCTTCGCAGATTGACAGGCCCCCCGCTTGACCCGCACTCTGCGCCGGATGGTAGATGTCACAGGTGTTTCATGCCGGTCTCCGATTTCACGGCCCTGCTGCCCGAATGGTATGATCCGAACGGCGGGATAAACTACGGTCGCCACAACGGCCTTGCCCCGATCGGCAACGTGACCTTCATCAGCTACAGCTTCCTCGCTCCCGCGGAACTGCCGGAAAACAGTGTCGTCTTCGGGGCCATGACCCAATACACCGCATTGGATGCGATGCGGCAGGCCAGCATCCGCGCCGCGATCAGCGAATTCGAGGAGGTGGCCGGGGTCCGCTTTGTCGAGGTGGACGATCCGGCCCATGCGATGATGACCTTTCAGGGCAATATCGGCAACAACTGGAGCTGGGCCTATTTTCCTTATTCATCGGACTGGGGCACGGACCCCGCAGCCGTTACCCTGAGCGACTATGCCCCCTATGGAACAGATCCCTACGCCCCGGATGATTGGGCACGGGGCGGATCGATGTTCACGCTGACCTTGCATGAAATCGGCCACGCCATGGGGCTTGATCACCCGCATGAGGGGCGGATTCTCGATCCGGCGCTGGATTCGATGGATTACACCGTCATGTCCTACAACTGGAACTGGTCTGGCAGTGGTTCCCCCGACATGCTGCGCTCGCTCGACATCGATGCGCTGCGCCATCTTTACGGCCCCGAAACCGCCGTGCCGGGCGACTGGAGCTGGTCATGGAACGAGGCGGAGGACCGCTTCAGCCTGACGGGCGGCGGGCAGGCGGATGTGCTTCTGGCCATCGACGCGCCATCAATGGTGCAAGGCGGTCTCGGCAATGACAGGCTTTACGGCCGCGACCATGGCGACACGCTGGATGGCGGCGCCGGGGCTGATACGTTGATCGGCGGGCAGGGGCATGACAGCTATCTGGTGGACAGCTACGCCGATCAGGTGACCGAAATCTGGAACGGCGGCATCGACACGATCCGCACCAGCCTGTCCAGCTATTCGATCTTCGGCCAGACCCTGATCGAAAACCTGACCGGCACCCGCGCCACCGGCCATGTGCTGACCGGCAATGGCCTCGCCAATGTGATCACCGGCCATATGGGCGATGACCGGCTGGTCGGCGGGGCGGGCAATGACACGCTGCAGGGATCGGCCGGGAAGGACACGCTGGACGGCGGCTCGGGCAGCAACAGCCTGGCAGGCGGATCGGGCGATGATACCTATGTCGTCTCCAGCTTCGCCGACGTGCTGACCGAGGCCGCCGGGGCAGGCATCGATACGGTGCAGACCGCACTGGGCGCCTATTCGATCTTCACCAAGGCCAATATCGAAAACATCACCTCCACCACCTCGGCCAGTGTCACGCTGACCGGCAACAGCCTGAACAACGGGCTGACCGGCAACAGCGGCAATGACACGCTGGTCGCCAGCAGCGGCAATGACACGCTGCGGGGCATGGGCGGCAATGATCGGCTGGATGGCGGGGCGGGGCAGGATGTGATGATCGGCGGTCAGGGCAATGACACCTATCTGGTCGACAGTTTTTCGGATGTGGTGACAGAACAGGCGGGCGGCGGCACCGATACCATCGTCACTTCGACGGTGGCCTATTCGATCTTCGCCAGGACCCATATCGAAAACCTGACCGGCACCCATGGCCAGGGCACCACCCTGACCGGCAATTCCGCCGCCAACCGCATCACCGCCGGACAGGGCCATGACAGTCTGCTGGGCGGGGCGGGCCATGACACGCTGGATGGCGGGGCCAATTCCGATACGCTGAACGGCGGCAGCGGGGCAGATGTCTTCCAGTTCAGCGCGGCGATCGGGGGTGGCACTCTCGACCACATCCGCGATTTCGACCCGGCAGAGGACATGATCCATCTGCTGGCCAGCGTCTTTGCCGGGATCGGGCCGAAGGGCGGGCTGGCGGCGACGGCCTTCCATATCGGCACGGCGGCCAGCACTGCGGCGCATCGGGTGATCTACAATGCCGCCACGGGGGATCTGTTCCATGATGCCGATGGCGCAGGCGGGGAGGGGCAGATCCGCTTTGCCCGGCTGGATGGCCTGCCGGGCCTGACTGCCGCAGATCTTCTGGTGATCTGACCCGCGCGGCTTGACGCCTTGTCGCCACAACCGCAGGATGGGCGGCATGGATTGCCCCGCTTCGCCCTTGCCGGATCTGCAACCGCTTTGCGATCTTGACCTGCAGGACAATGCCCCTGCCCTGCAGTCCCGCATCGACCATCTCGCCGAACGTGGCGGCGGTGTTCTGCATCTCGATCCCGCCCGCCGCGCCTATCGCAGCGGCCCGCTCGTCTGGCGCAGCGGGGTAAGCCTGGCGGGCCGCGACGGGCTGGCCCTGCTGCGTCAGGCCCCCGGCAGCCGCCGCCCGCTGATCGATCTGACCGGGGTCACCGGGGCCCGCTTTGACCGGTTGGCCCTGGAAGGTCAGGGCCCGGCACCGGGCAGCTGGGCCTCGGCATTGTGGAGCGACGGGGCCTGCGGCGATCTGACCCTGCGCGACTGCCGGATCACCGGCTGGGCCCGGCATGGCATCTCGCTGGATGGGGTGACAGGGTTCGACATGGCCGATTGCCGGATCGAGGCGTGTCATGGCGGCGGGGGCATCGTGCTGTCGCGCGGCCAGCCGGGGCGTGACATCACCATCCGCCATTGCCGCATCCGGCAGACCCAGTTCGGCAATATCCATGCCTGGGGTCCGGTGGCGCGGGTGCTGGTCGAGGGCAATCATCTGGAGATCAGCGGCTGGCAGGGGGGCAGCTATGCCAGCGGCGATGTGGCGGACAACATCACGCTTTATGGCCCGGCCGAAAACCGCGATATCGTGATCCGGGGCAATCTCTGCGCAGGATCGGCCGAAAACGGCATCCATGCCGCCGCACAGGGGCTGGTGATCGAAGGCAATATCCTGCGCCAGCCCGCGCTGTATGGCATCGTCGTCTCGCACAAGCCCTATGATCGCCCCGCACCCTGCGGGCAGGTGGTGGTGGCGGGCAATGTGATCTTCTGCCCCGATCCGGCCGATCCCCATTCGCGCGGGATCGGGTTGCGCAACTGCACGGGGTTCAGCGTGACCGGCAACCAGATCGACGGGGCCCATACCGGGATCGAGGTGCTGGGCATGGCGGCCCCCTGCGGGGCCGGGGTGATCGCGGATAATGTGCTGACCGGGGGTGGCGCGGTGGCTCTGCAATTGCGCGGGCTGACGGCGCGCTTGCGGGTCGTGAACAATCTCTGGCAGATGCAGACCCTGTTCGGCCCCGAGGGCAGCCCGATCCCGGACAAGGTTCAGGCCGGCCAGAACCCGCAGGTCTGACCGGCCTGAATGTTTCGCGCGCGAAACATTGCCGCGCAGGGGCAGGATGGCCTGCCCTCAGGGGGGCCGCGCGGGCGAACCGTCAGCCCGGCAGGGCAACCGGCCCGTCGGCGTTCACCATCAGGGGGGCGGGAAACAGCACCGCGTCCGGCGCTCCGGCGCCATGTGGCAGCAGCAGGGTCAGCCGGATCACATCCTGCGCACAGGTGACATCCGAAACCAGCCAGTCACAGCCGAAGCTGTCGGCGGCCAGGCTGCCCCCTTCGGCCAGCCCGGAAAGATCGAGCGGCAGGTCATTCACCACCAGGGTCTCGGCCTCGCGGCGCATGCTCAGGGTGGCATCAAGCCGGATCGGGCTCAGCGTGATCAGGAAAGAACGGTTGGACATCGGCTTCTCCTCAGAACCAGCGGCCGGACACGACAGCGTCGATCCGGGTATCAAGGGCGGCGGTATGGGCATTGAACGCCCCCACGACACTCGACACGGCGCTATTGCCATTGCAGACAGCCCGCAGATGGCGCGCGGCGTTCTGGCGGCTGGCCGCATCGTTGAAGCTGCGGCAGGTCACCATCGGAACCGGCACGGTGCCGGAGAGGAAGGCCGCCGGATAGGTCCAGGTCACCTCGGCATAGCTGCTGGCCGCCACCGATTGCGACAGGGCCGCCTCGCGCCAGCAGATCTGGGTGCCATCGGCCAGACGCAGATAGCGGCCATTGGCATTGCTGCCGGTTTCGATCACAGCCCCGGTCGGAAGGCCGCCGCTCTGACCGACAGATCCCACGACATTGCCCCGGTGATAGGCGGCCTGACCATCGACCGTGGCCCCGGCCAGCAGCGCCGCCGCCCCCGTGCTGCGGTTGATGCGCAGCGCCTCGGCCCAGGTGCCGCCATCGGCACTGACCTTCACGCTGAAATCATCATTCCCGGCCAGCCCCATCTCGGCCCGGCCCGACCAGTTGGTCTGATAGAGCAGGCTGGCGGTATCGCCCTCTGCGGCCTTGTTGATCTTCAACTGATGGCCCGCACCGTCATGGGTCAGCAGCGTGGCGGGCGAGACGACCGCCAGGCGGTTGGTGCCGTCATGCGCGGTGCCGATGCCGATCCCGTCCAGCTGATCCAGCGGCAGGGCCTGCCATTCGGTGCCGCGCCAGATGCGCAGCTGCGCCTCGGCCAGGCTCCAGGCCCGCCAGCCTTCGCGCGGGTCGATGAAGACCCAGGCCCCGCCCAGCCGGGCGGCCAGCCTGCCCGGCCCAGTCGGCCAGCGGCGCAGGCCCAAGCGCCCAGATCTGGCCATCGGCCGGGGCGGGGGGCGGCGTGGTGGCGCCGAAGCCCTGCACCACCATCTGCACGAAAAGATCGAGCCGCTCCAGCGCCTCGTTATGGGTGACATGTTTCTGCGCCTGTGCCGGCAGCAGGAAGGGCAGATCGAGATTGGGCGAGATATCGGCCATGGCGGGCGTCGGCTCCTGTCGTGGTTCGGGCCGACTATCCGCAAACGGGGCTGACAAAAGGTGACCGGGCCGCGCCCGGGATTTACCTTCTGTTAACCCGGCCCTTCACCCAGGCCAGGAAGGCGCGGTCCGGCGCGGTCAGCCGCGGGCGGCCCGATCCGGCCCAGAAGGCCCGCCATTCGGCCTCCAGCGCATAGACATCCGCCCCAGGCGCCAGGGCGCGCGCCGCATCCAGCACCTCGGGGTCAAAGCGCGGTGCCATCTCGGCCGGTTCTTCCTCGATCACGCCCTGCCGGGCAAAGCGGATCAGATCGCCCTCTTCCTCGGCCATGCTGTAATCGGGCAGGTTGGCCTCTTCGATCATCTTGCGGATCGCGGCGCGGAACACCCGCACCGGCGCGGTGGACCCGGCCTTCTTGTGCAGCACCCCCACCGAGACGCGCCATTCCGGCTGGCGCCCGCAATGTTTGCGCGCCAGTTCGTAGATCCGCCGCTCCAGCGGTTTGCGCAGACCGAAATAATCGCGGCTCAGCGTCAGCACCGATCGCGCCAGCACCGCGCGGAAGATCCAGTCCGACAGGGTGACCATGACCGAAATCATCCGCCCGCCGCGCGTCTTGCGCAGGATCTCCCAGCTTTCGATCAGGCCGAAACCGCTGGTCACCTCGATCCCGCCGGTGGCGATATTGGTGGTGATGCGGGTGCCCGCCAGCCGTTCAAAGGCCTCGCGCAGCCGCAGATAGCTGTCGCCGCCGGTATCGCGCCCGGTGGCCAGCAGCAGGTCATGGGCCTTGAGCTGCAGCTTGCGGCTGACCTCGCGCCCGGCATTCAATCCCGCCATCAGCTGGCTGATGCAGAAGATCAGGATATCCTTGTCAAAGATCGTCGCACGCCCCTTCACCGAAGGCGTCACCTCGACCTGGGTGCCGTTATGGTCATAGCGCAGCACCCGCAGATCGGGTTTGGTGGACAGCGAAAAGATGGGGTGTTCCATCGTGCCCAGATCGTCCTTCGGGCTGGCCGTCAGGACATCGCAGATGAAAAGATCGCCGATTGCCGCGGGCACGCCTGCGCGCCCACGCCCGGGGCTGCCGCCCAAGGGTCCTGCCAATGCCATGCCTGTCTGCCCGTTTTTCTGCCCCCGATTTGTTTCGGGGTTTCAGTGACACCCACCGTAAAGTTATCCACAGCGCCCGTCCAGTCTCGTGACGGGGGATCAGAGTCGGTCCAACGGCGGATCAGAGTCGCCCTATCGGGGGATCAGAGTCGCCAAGGCCACAAGAAGCGGATTTTTTCCCAGACAAAACAGGAAGATGTTGCGCAAAGCCGGTTCCTGTAACAGAAAATGATAACATCCGATAACAGAAGAAATCCGTCGCGGGGCGGTTCCACCTCGCCCAAGGCGCCCCGCTCCGGCACCATCGCGGGCCACAAACCCCAGAATCAGCTGAGAAAATCGCAGCGTGTGATGTCTTTTCTTCCACATGCCGGGTTTTGCGCTATACTGGCAAAAACACAGCACATCGGGCAGATATGAAAGCGGATAGCGCCACCCCCCTCCCCCCCTATTTCGGCATTGATCCCGATGCGGCGCTGGCCGCTCTGGGGCCTGCCACCACCACTGCCGATTTCGGCCAGATCGCCCGGGCCTGTGCGGCGGGCCGTGATGATCTGGCGGGGCGTGGGCTGAACGAGTCCGGTCAGCGCCAGTTGCGGCTGTTCTCCACCTGGGAAATCACCCGCTATCTGATCCCGGTGGCGCAGGCCCATTTCCGCCGGGTGCTGAAGCAGAACCCCGATCTGCCCCAGGGCCTGTCGGAAACCGAAGGCGGGGCGAAATGGTTCACCCTGGACGAGGTGCTGCGCCTGCGTGCCTTCTTTGCCGCCGAAGGCTCCAAGGCCAAGCCTTATGCGCCCTGGCGTCCGCAGGGGCTGCCCGCCAAGATGCTGGCCGTGGCCAATTTCAAGGGCGGCGTCGGCAAGACATCGACCTGTGCGCATCTGGCCATGTCGGCCGCGCTGGATGGCTACCGCGTGCTGGTGATCGATCTGGATAGCCAGGGGTCGATGACCTCGATCTTCGGTGGCCGGGTCGAGGATGAATGGCAGACGGTCTTTCCGCTGCTCGCGCGCCATTACGCCACCCATCTGCGGGCCGACAACCAGCGCCGGCTGGACCGGGGCGATGCGCCGATCCCGCTGGATGACACCCTGACCGAGGCGCTGACGATCAAGGCCGGCGATCTGGTGCAAAAGACCCATTGGCCGAATATCGATCTGATCGGGGCGCAGCTGAACCTGTACTGGGCGGAATTCCAGATCCCGGTCTGGCGCATGCAGGCGCGCGGCTGGAAGCTCTGGGATGCGCTGACCACCGTGCTGGCCGAAGACGGGGTGCTGGAGGAATATGACCTGATCTTCCTCGATACGCCGCCCGCGCTTGGCTATCTCACGATCAACGGGCTGGCGGCGGCGGATATCCTGCTGGTGCCGATGGGGGCGTCGTTCCTGGAATTCGATTCCACCGGGCGTTTCTTCGACATGCTGCATTCCACCTTCCGCTCCATCGAAGAGGGCGAGAACATGGCCGCCCGCGCCCTGGGGCGGCCGGAGGTGAATTTCCAATGGGATGCGGTGCGCGCGCTCATCACCCGCTATGACGGCAACCAGCAGGCGGAACTGGCGGCGCTGATGCAGGGCTGGATGGGGCGCACCCTTTCGCCGCAGCGGCAGGATTTCACCGCGCTGATCGGGCAGGCGGGCGAACAGGTGCGCGGCATCTACGAGGCGGATTACCGCGATTTCAACCGCGAAACCTATGCACGGGGCCGCGAAACCTTTGATGAAACCTGGGCGGCGGTGAAGGCGCTGGTGTTGGGCTCCTGGCGACGCGATGAAAAGGATGCGTCACAAGAGGCCGCACAGTGACTGTTTCGGCATTTGTTTCGCGCGCGAAACATCGCCCGTGCGCCCGCTTTACCCGGGTTTCACCGCCCTGCCCTATCCCTTCTGCCTTGCGGAGCTGACCCATGGCCAAGCGCAAACGTCTGACGCCCTTTGCCGAACCCCCGGCTTCGCCTCTGCAGGAGGACAGCCCGATGTTTCCCACCTATCCGCTGGGCTATGCCGGCGGGCATACCCGTTCCGCGCCGATTGCCGATATGGCCGGCGCTGCCGCCGCCACCGCGGCCATGGAGGAAATGGCCGCAACCCTGCGCCAAGCGCGCGAACAGGGCCGCATGGTGCTGGCGCTGCCGCTGCCGCAGATCGAGGCCGGGCATCTGGTGCGCGACCGCATCGCCACCGATCCCGATGAAATGGCGGCGCTGGTCGAATCCCTGCGTGCGCGCGGCCAGCAGACCCCGATCGAGGTGGTGGCGCTTGGCCCCGATCGCTATGGGCTGATTTCCGGCTGGCGGCGGCTGACCGCTCTGCGGCAGTTGCTGGAGGAAAGTGGGGATGGGGCCAGATACGGCTCTGTGCTGGCGCTTTTGCGCCAACCCGATCAGGCCTTGGATGCCTATGTCGCCATGGTCGAGGAAAACGAGATCCGGGTCGGCCTGTCCTTCTATGAACGCGCCCGGATCGTGGCGAAATCGGTGGAACTTGGTGTCTTTGACAGTGACAAATCGGCGCTCAGAGCCTTGTTCGCTGCCGCCTCGCGGGCCAAGCGCTCCAAGGTCGGGTCTTTCCTTGCCGTAGTGCGGGCATTGGATGGCGCGCTGCGCTTTCCCGAAACCCTGGGCGAAAGGCTGGGCCTGCAACTGGCTCAGGCGCTGGAGGCTGACCCCACGCTTGGCCCCCGTCTGGCCGAAGATCTGATCGCCCGTCCCCCCGCCGATGCCGGGGCCGAACAGGCCCGGCTGTCCCGGGCGCTGGCCCCCGCAAAACCGTCTCTGACTGCGGGGTCAGAGCCGCAGGAAACCCTGCCCGGGCTTCGGCTGCGGGCGGAACGGGGGCGGCTGGTTCTGGAAGGCCCGCGCGCCGATGCCGCCCTGCAGGCCCGGCTGGAAGATTGGCTGAAAACGCTGGAATGGTGACGAAAAAGGCCCCGCCAGGCGGGGCCTTTTGTTTCGCGCGCGAAACATTCGGGTGGTCTTGTCGCGCCCCTACCCTTTCGCCCCCTGCCCCCTGGCATAGACATCTTCATAGCGGATGATGTCATCCTCACCCAGATAGGCGCCGGTCTGCACCTCGATCAGGGTCAGCGGCAGCTTGCCGGGATTTTCCAGCCGGTGCTTTTCGCCCAGGGGGATATAGACCGACTGGTTTTCCGTCACCAGACGTGCCTCGGCCCCGATGGTGATGCGCGCCGTGCCCTCGACCACCACCCAGTGTTCGGCCCGGTGATGGTGGCTTTGCAGGCTCAGCGCCGCGCCGGGTTTCACCACGATGCGCTTGACCTGAAACCGCGCGCCAAGTGCCAGCGTCTCGAACCAGCCCCAGGGCCGGTGGTCGCGGGCAAAATGTTCGGCCTGTGCCGCGCCCTTGGCCTTCAGCCGGGTCACCGCCAGCTTCACCTCCTGCGCGCGGGCGGTATCGGCGATCAGCACCGCATCGGGCATGGCGATAGCCACGATGTTCTTCAGCCCGATCCCGACCAGTTCCAGCCCCTCGGCCTCGGATCGCAGCAGGCTGTCGGTGCAATCGATGGCCGTCACCGGGCCCTGCGTCACCAGCCCCGCGGCATCGGGGCCCATCTCGCGCCAGACGGCCTCCCATCCGCCCAGATCGTTCCAGGCCCCGGCATAGGGCAGCACATCCAGATTGCCGGCCTTTTCCATCACCGCGTAATCGATGGAGATATCGTCCACCCCCTCCCAGGGGGCGGCGGCCAGCCGGGTGAAGGCCAGATCGGTTTCGGCCCCGGTCACGGAGGCCCGCACCGCCTCCAGCATGGCGGGGGCATGGGTGGCGCAGGCGGCCATCAGCGTGGTGGTGGACATCAGGAAAATGCCCGCATTCCACAGATGGCAGCCGCCCGCCAGCATGGCCTCTGCCGTGGCGGCATCGGGTTTCTCGACAAAGCGCTGCAAGGGGCGGGGCTGGGGCGTGACATCGGTTGGCCCGTCCAGTTCCAGCCAGCCATAGCCGGTTTCCGCCCGGTCGGGCCGGATGCCGAAGGTCACGATCCGCCCGGCCCTGGCCGCCCCGCTGGCCGCCGCCACCGCAGCCTGAAACTGCGCCGTGTCAGGCAGGACATGATCCGACGGTGCCACCAGCATCAGGGCCCCGGGCGCACGCGCGTCCAGCCAGAGCGCCGCAGCCAGAATGGCGGGGGCGGTGTTGCGCGCCGCCGGTTCGATCAGCACCGCCTGCGGCATGATCCCTGCCCCGGCCAGCTGTTCCAGCACCAGAAAGCGGAAATCGCCCCCGGTCACCACCAGGGGCGCGGCATAATCCGGCCCCGACAGCCGCCGGGCCGAGGCCTGAAACAGGCTGTCCGCCCCGGTCAGCCGGGCAAATTGCTTGGGATAGCTCTTGCGCGACAGCGGCCATAGCCGCGTGCCTGATCCGCCACACAGCAGTACGGGGTGAATGGTCTCTGTCATCTTGGTCTCGCCTTGCCTGCGCCGGGCAGTTTCCATGCCCGGAATGGCGAAATCAAGGCGGCAGTCGTCCGGCCTGTCGTGGCCGGGCAGGCGTCAGGGCAGGGGGGGCAGCGCAGGCAGGGACAGTGCCGACAGGGCGGCAAAGCGGGCGATCTCGGCTTCGGCCTGCAGGCGGTTGTCCAGCCGGGCCAGCAGCGCCCTCGGGTCCATCTCCTCCAGCCGGGCATGCAGCGCCCGCGCCTCGGCCTGCTGGACCCAGACCCCGACCACACCCGCCACATCGCCCCGGCGCAGCGCCGCCGCGATCCCGCCGACCGGCCGCCGGGAAAAGCGCCGCGCGCTGCCCTGCCAGAGCGGTTCGGGCACCCGGGTCAGCACCTCGGCCGCGCGGCCCGCATAGGCCCAGAAGGCCTCGGGCGCCAGCCGGTCCAGATGCCATGACATGTTGTTCAACAACCAGTCCAGCGCCGCCTCGGCCCGGGCAGTCTCCTGCGCGGTGACCAGGGCGGTGATCGTCTCGTAATGGTCGAAGAAGGCGATCAGCTCGGCCCCGGTCGAGGCCATGGTCTGGCCGGGGCGGTTGATCCGGTGCTGGCACAGGATCACATCCAGAAAGCCGATCCGCCCCGCCGCCAGACAGACGGCCCAGTGAAAGGGATTGTCTTCGAAGAAGAACGCCCCTTCGGGAAAGCGCAAGCCATGGCGGCGCAGGAAATCGGCGCGATAGAACTTGCGCCAGGGCACCGCGATCATCGACAGGGCCAGATCGCGGGCGGCCTCGGTCTGGGCTGCGCTCTGGGGGCCGGCGGTCTTGCCCAGACGCGCGACATGGCCCCAGCGGGCGGCATCGGCGGGGCGGCGAAAGCCCTGGGTCTGGTCGTCATATTCGCCGTAATTGCCCAGCAGGATATCCGCGCCGCCGCGTTCAAAGGCGAGGCGCGCCGCCGCAAAGCCCCCCGGTTCCAGCCAGTCGTCGCCATCGACGAAGAACACGCCCTCGCAGTCGGGATCGCTCAGGGCCTCCGACAGGCCGATATTGCCGCCGATGCCCACGCCGCCCATCGTATTGGTGCCCAGCAGCACCGCCTTCACCCCGACGCCTGCGCCAAAGCCACGCGCCTGCCAGGCCTCGATCCGTTCGGCAGTGCCATCGGTCGATCCGTCATCCACCAGGATCACCCGGTCGCCG
Source organism: Gemmobacter denitrificans (assembly GCF_036964905.1). Classification (NCBI taxonomy): domain Bacteria; kingdom Pseudomonadati; phylum Pseudomonadota; class Alphaproteobacteria; order Rhodobacterales; family Paracoccaceae; genus Gemmobacter; species Gemmobacter denitrificans. The sequence continues at coordinate 9,241 of NZ_JBALHR010000026.1, read as the reverse complement.
GGGCGGACCACGGCGGCCAGGCTGGTCAGGCAGGGATCGACATAGGGCAGGATGTCAAAGCTGGTGACGATGAAGCTCAGCCTCATGCAGGCCCCCCCGACAGGAAGTGGTTGATCCGCGCCGCCAGCCCCGGATTGCGCTGCGCGATCAGGGTGAACAGCGGCGGCGTGATCGCGGCCTGCACGAAGGCGCGGGCCTTCCAGGCGAAGGGTCCGCGCAGCCCGGGCTCCAGCACCGTGTCGATCCAGCGCAGCAGCTGCATGTAGAAGTCGGCGGTGGGTTCGGCAAAGCGGTCGGCGCGCTGGCGGTCCTCGCGCAGGGCGGCGGCCAGCGGCTCCAGCGCGCGAAACACCTCGAACCGTTCCGCGCCGCTGCGATTGGTCAGCCGCGCGCCATCCTCGGCCACGAAATGTTCGGCGCAGGTCTGGGTCGAAACCAGAATGTTGCGCGCCCGGTAGAAGCTTTGCCAATGCAGTTCGACATCATTATGCACCATGATCTCGGTGCAGCGGATGCCGTTTTCCAGCAGAAAGCCGGTGCGGTAGATCTTGTTCCAGGGATAGGCCGAAATCCGGCAGAGCCGCGCCGCCGTCTCGGGCGGGATCGGCGCCGGGCGGAACCCCAGATTGGCCCGGGCCAGTTGCCAGTGTTTCGCATCGCTTTCCAGCGGGCCCGGAATGCCCCTGGCCCGCATCCGGCTGTCCACATGCGAAAACAGGCAGAAATCGAAATCGGGCGTTTCGGGCCGGTCCAGATCCTCCAGCAGGGCGGCAAGGCCGGGCAGGGGCAGATCATCGGAATCGAAGAACAGGACATGCGGGCTGCTGACCTGCGCAAGGCCGCTGTTGCGCGCTGCCCCCGCGCCTTTCTGCGCCGGGCTTTCCAGCCACAGGATGCGGGGATCGCTGATCCCGCCGGTTTCGCGGGCGGGCGGTTTCGAGGCGTCATCACTGACGACGATCTGTGCCACCTGCGGCAGGGCGAGCAGCTGCGGCAAGAGCCGCTGCAGCCCCCTGGCATCGTTCCAGACCGGAATGACGACCGAAAGCGCGCCCATGTCAGACCACGAACAGGCGCAGATCCTGCAGTTCGATCCGTCCGGTTTCGGGCCGGAAGAACAGCACCAGTTCGCGCCAGGGCGCCGGGGCTGCCAGCAGCGGCTGATCCTCGATCAGCAGGGCATCCATATGCAGGCTGGGTTCGGCATAGGCCACGGCGGTCTTGCGGAAGAAGATGTCGTCAAAGCCGCTGTCGCGGCCATTGCGCAGGCAGGGGCGGAACGTGGTCGATTGCGGGGCCGCGCTGCGGGCACACAGGCCCAGGATCATCCGCCCGTCCAGATCGAACCCGTCCAGCGCGATATGCAGCGCCAGCCAGCGGGCCTGGCCGGTCACCTGGAAATCGGCGGCGAACAACAGGCCGGGGCGGCTTTCCAGCGTGATGCTGGTGCCGGATTCGGGATCGGTGACGAAGAACATCCCCGGCAGGATCGGTGAGCCCGGCGTCACGGGGGCGGGCGGCAGATCCAGCTGGCGCAGATGGCCCAGCAGGGCATTGACGCCTGCTTCGGGTCCAAGATCAAGGCTGTGGCCGGTCATGGCATCTCCTGGGCTGTACAAGGAACAATGGGCGCAATGCAGTCACGTGCGGGCGTCGTTACGGGGCGGGGGCGGGGCTTGTCAATCATTGCGGCCGTCGGGGGCATTGCGGCAGGGGGGTGTCGTCGGGGAAGCATCTCAGAACAGCCTGCGCAGCCGGGCCAGGATGGTGCGGGCGCGATGGTCGAAGCTATGGTCGCGCCGGACCAGCGCCTGCAGGGCCCGGGCGCGGCGGGCGCGGTCTTCGGGATGGGCGCGGAAATGCGCCAGCGCCGCCACCAGTTCCTCCGGCGTGCCGACCTGGGGCAGCAGGCCGAAGAACCGCCCCGCCCCGGCCACCCGGTCGCTGATGAGAAAGCCGCCCGCCAGCGCCACGTCGAAGATCCGGTTCGACAGGAAGCCCCGCGCCGCCATGTCGGGCCAATGATCGTTCAGCACGATCCCGGCCCGGGCGTAACAGGCGCCCAGCCGGTCATTGGGCAGGTTTTCGGCCCGGACATGCGCGGCGGCCGGGGTGTCTTCCCATTCGGCGCCATAGATCGCCAGATCCTCGCCCGCCGCCAGCGCCGCCGACACGATCCAGCGTTCGGCCCGGCGCGAATTGCCGACAAACAGCAGCGGATGGGCGGGGGTGGTGTCCAATGTTTCGCGCGCGAAACAATCCGGGTCCATGCGGGCCGGATCGGCGCATTGCAGCAGGGCAGAGACCCGCCCCCCCAGATCGCGCGCCAGCGTCTCGGCATGGCGGTCCGAGGCGACGAAGACATGGTCATAGCGCGCCAGTTCATCCAGTTCGATCCGGTCGGGATGGCTCAGCATCCACATCAGGTTCACCGGGCCGGGCCGGGGCCGGCAGCGCCGCACGCCGCGCAGCAGCAGCGTGGCATCGGGGGGCGGATCGGCCGGGCTGTCCCAATCCTCGGCCAGGCAGACCTGCGCCTCGGCCCCGGCGGCGATCAGGGCGCGGGCCAGGCTTTCGGCAAAGTGGAAATCGCCCCAGCGATGCGCCCGGGCGGCATCGGGCGCGGGGCAGCGCAGCAGCAGCCGCGGCGCCAGCCCGCCCGCCCGCAGCGCCGCCCGCCGCCCGGCCAGAAGGGCGGGCAGGGCAGGGGCTTCGTCAGGCAGGGCCAGCGGGGCGGGGGGGGCAGGCGGCAGCCTGTGCGGCAGCGGCCAGGGCAGGCGCTGCGGATGGCGGGCCTCGGTCCGGGCCAGAAGCAGCGCCTCGGCCTCTGTGCCACCTTCCAGCGCCAGCAGCCGCAACCGGCCCGAGATCAGATCCTGCGGCCGCCCATCGGCCAGCGCCCGCGCGGCGGCCTGATCGCGGCTGGTATCGACGGCCACGAATTCGGGGGCAGGTTCGGGCGCCCCTTCGGCCCCGGCCATCGCCCCGGCATCCTCCCTGTCCAGCAGCGCCGCCAGCCGCGCCGCATCCCCCGCAGTCTGCAGCCGCAGCAGCGCCGAGACCGCCCTCCGGGGCTGGCAGATCCCCAGCGGATCGGGGTCAAGCCCGCGCGCCGCGCCTTCGCGCGCATAATGCAGCAGGGCCGCCTCTTGCGGATCGTCGCGCCGGGCGGACAGCACCTCGTAGCCGGCCGGGTCGAACCAGGGCAGCGGGCAGCGCCCGGATTGCCAGCCCTCCCGCAGATGGAAGGCCAGATCGACCCCGCTTTCGGCCTGCCAGGCCTGCAGCCGCTGCATCGCGGCAGGCGGGAAACTGCTCATTGCGCCATCCTTGTTGCCTGCTTTCCGGGCAGTTGTCATGAACCTGCGCGGGACATGCGCCAGAATGACCGGAAAAGGGCAGACTTCTTGCGCTGTTCCGCCATTAGGTCCCGCTGATCCTGTCAGCCCCGCCGGGCCAGCCAGCGGTGACTATGGCGGCATTCCCGCGCAGAGATCAACCCCTGCGGGCGGCGCAGGGGGGGCTGGACAGGGCAAACGGGTTGTCAGGGGGGCGGGGCTGAGGTATGTGCTGCGCGCAGATAATTGAGACGGGAATTTGAGCATGCAGATCGAGCAGACGGCCCTGCCGGATGTGGTTATCCTTGTGCCGCCACGCTTTGGTGATGCGCGTGGATGGTTTTCGGAAACCTGGAATGCGGCCCGGATGGCCAGTGCCGGGCTGGATCTGGCCTTCGTGCAGGACAACCATTCCTTTTCGGCCCAGAAGGGCACGCTGCGCGGCCTGCATTACCAGCGCCCGCCCCATGCCCAGGACAAGCTGGTGCGCTGCACCCGGGGGGCGATTTTCGATGTGGCGGTGGATATCCGCAAGGGCTCGCCCGCCTATGGCACATGGGTGGGGGCGGAGCTTTCGGCCGAAAACGGCCATCAGCTGCTGATCCCCAAGGGGTTCCTGCATGGCTTCGTCACCCTGACCGATGATTGCGAGGTGCAGTACAAATGCACCGATGTCTATGCCCCCGATTGCGACGGCGGCATCCGCTGGGATGACCCCGACATCGGCATCGACTGGCCGCTGCAGGGCGCAACCCCGGTCCTGTCGGCCAAGGATGCGGTGGCCCCGCTTCTGGCCGGGTTCGACAGCCCCTTTGTCTGGGAGGGCGGCCAATGAAGATCCTCGTCACCGGCGGTGCCGGCTTCATCGGATCGGCCGTGGTGCGTCAGGCGATCGCGCGCGGGCATCGGGTGGTCAATCTCGATGCGCTGACCTATGCCGCCTGTCTGGACAATGTGGCCTCGGTCGCAGACAGCCCGGCCTATGCCTTTGAACATGCCGATATCCGCGACCGTGCCGCGCTGGACCGGATCTTTGCCGCCCATGCCCCCGATGCGGTGATGCATCTGGCAGCCGAAAGCCATGTGGACCGGTCGATCGACGGGCCGGGCGATTTCGTGGAAACCAATATCACCGGCACCTACAACATGCTGGAGGCGGCACGGGCCTATTGGGTGGCCCGGGGCAAGCCGGCGGACTTCCGCTTTCACCATATCAGCACGGATGAGGTGTTTGGCAGCCTGCCCGCCGACCCGTCGGTGAAATTCACCGAAGAGACCCCCTATGATCCGCGCAGCCCCTATTCGGCCAGCAAGGCGGCCAGCGACCATCTGGTGCGCGCCTGGCACGAAACCTATGGCCTGCCGGTGGTGCTGACCAATTGTTCCAACAATTACGGGCCCTTCCATTTCCCCGAAAAGCTGATCCCGGTCATCATCCTGAATGCGCTGGCGGGCAAGCCCCTGCCGATCTATGGCGACGGGTCGAACATCCGTGACTGGCTCTATGTCGAAGATCACGCCGATGCGCTGCTGACCGTGGTGGAACGGGGCGATCTGGGCCGCAGCTACAATATCGGCGGCGAGAACGAGCGGACCAATCTGGAACTGGTGCGCACGCTCTGCGCCATTCTGGACGAAAAGCGCCCCAAGGCCAGCGGCAGCTATGCCGATCAGATCACCTTTGTCACCGACCGGCCCGGCCATGATGCCCGCTATGCCATCGACCCGACCCGCATCCGCACCGAACTGGGCTGGCGCCCTTCGGTGACGGTGGAAGAAGGTCTGGCGCGCACGGTGGACTGGTATCTGGGCAACGAGGCGTGGTGGAAACCCCTGCAGGCGCGGCATGGCGTGGGCCAGCGGCTGGGGGTCAAGGCATGACCTTGGCGCCTCTTCTGGTCTTCGGCCAGACCGGCCAGGTGGCCACCGAATTGCAGCGCCTTGTCCCCGATGCGGTGTTTCTGGGGCGCGACCGGGCCGATCTGTCGGACCCTGCCGCCTGTGCGGCGGCCATTGCCGCCCATGCGCCCCGGGCGGTGATCAATGCCGCCGCCTGGACTGCCGTGGACAAGGCGGAAAGCGAAGAGGCGGCGGCGACGGTGGTGAATGGCGATGCCCCTGCCGCGATGGCGCGGGCCTGTGCGGAGCTGCGCATCCCCTTCGTGCATATTTCCACCGATTACGTCTTTGACGGCGCGGGCACGGCCCCCTTTGTGCCCGATCATCCCACGGCCCCGCTGGGGGCCTATGGGCGATCAAAGCTGAAGGGCGAGCAGGGCGTGCGCGCCGCAGGCGGGGCGCATGTGATCCTGCGCACCTCCTGGGTATTCTCCAGCCATGGCAACAATTTCCTGAAGACCATGCTGCGGCTGGGGCGCGAACGGGCCAGCCTGACGGTGGTGGCCGACCAGATCGGCGGGCCCACGCCGGCCCGGGCCATCGCCGAAGCCTGCCTGACCATTGCAGACCAGCTTGCCGCCGATCCGGGCAAATCGGGCACCTGTCATTTCTCGGGCGCGCCCGATGTCTCATGGGCCGATTTCGCCCGCGAGATCATGGCGCAGGCCGGGCTGGCCTGCACCATCACCGATATTCCCACCAGCGCCTTTCCCACGCCTGCCCGCCGCCCGGCCAACAGCCGGATGGATTGCACGGGTCTTTCGGCCTTTGGCCTGATCCGGCCCGACTGGCGCGCGGCCGTGGGCCAGACCCTTTCAGAGCTTGGAGCAATCTGATGACACAGCGCAAAGGCATCATTCTGGCCGGCGGTTCGGGCACACGGCTTTACCCGATCACCATCGGCGTGTCGAAGCAGCTTCTGCCGATCTATGACAAGCCGATGATCTATTACCCGCTGTCGGTGCTGATGCTGGCCGGGATCCGCGACATCGCCATCATCACCACCCCGCAGGACCAGGACCAGTTCCAGCGTACGCTGGGCGATGGCAGCCAATGGGGCATCCGCCTGCAGTATATCGTGCAGCCCTCGCCCGATGGGCTGGCGCAGGCCTATATCCTGGCCGAGGATTTCCTGGCCGGGGCGCCTTCGGTCATGGTGCTGGGCGACAACATCTTTTTCGGCCATGGCCTGACGCAGCTTCTGGCCGAGGCCGGGGCGCAGGACCGCGGCGCCACGGTCTTCGGTTATCGCGTGTCAGACCCGGAACGCTATGGCGTGGTGGCCTTCGATGCGACGGGCCGGGTGGAAAGCATCATCGAAAAGCCGGAAAAGCCCTTGTCGGATTACGCGGTGACCGGGCTTTACTTCATGGATGGCACGGCCCCTGCGAAGGCGCGCGCGGTCCAGCCCTCGCCCCGGGGCGAGCTGGAGATCACCACCTTGCTGGAAATGTATCTGGCCGAGGGCGGGTTGACCGTGCAGAAGATGGGGCGCGGCTATGCCTGGCTGGATACCGGCACCCATGGCAGCCTGCTGGACGCCGGCAATTTTGTGCGCACGCTTGAACGGCGGCAGGGATTGCAGGTGGGCTGCCCCGATGAAATCGCGCATGATCTGGGCTGGATCGATGATGCGGCGCTGCGGGCCCGGGCGAAACTGTTCGGCAAGAATGATTATGGGGCCTATCTGGCGCGGCTGATCCACGAATGACGGGCGGTCCCGGCGCGCGCAATGCGGGGGCCGGGTGACTGTGCCGTTCTGGTCCGGGCCCTGCAGGGCGACGGGGGGCAGGGCGGGACGAATGGAAGCGGAAAGACAGGCATGGCACGGACCCCAAAGGCGGCAGCGGAACAGAAAACGGCAGCGGAGCGCAGCCCCGCCAAGCGGAAGGCCAGGCCGAAACCGGGGGCGGAACCGGCCAGCGCGCAGGCTGCCGACCAGAGCGTCGGGCAGACCCTGACTGCCGCCCCCGTCGCCCGGCCCGCGCCCCGGCGCAAGGCGGCGGACAAGCCGGCCCCGTCCTCTGCCGGGACGGCACCGCAGCGCCAGGCCGTGATCGTGCTGGCCATGCACCGCACCGGATCGAGCGCGCTGACCCGGGTGCTGAACCTGCTGGGCTGCGATACGGCCAAGACGCTGATGGGGCCGAATGAACACAACAAGAGCGGCTATTGGGAATCCGATGTGCTGCGGGTGTTCAACGACAAGCTGCTGGCTTCGGCCGGATCGGACTGGCGCGACTGGCGGGCCTTCAATCCGGGCTGGTACGACACCCCGCGCCTGGAGGAATTCCTGGAGCAGGGCAGCGGGCTTCTGGCCTCCGAATTCGGGGCCTCGCGCTTTTTCGTGTTCAAGGACCCGCGCATCACCCGCATCATGCCCTTCTGGCGCCGCCTGCTGGCGCGGGCAGGGGTTGACCAGCTGCATGTCCTGCTGACGCTGCGCCATCCGCTGGATGTGGCGGCCTCGCTGATGGAACGCGATGGCATGGCCGAGGCCGAGGCGCTGCTGATCTGGCTGCGCAATGTTCTGGAGGCCGAACAGGGCAGCCGGGGCCTGCCGCGGGTCGTGGTGGATTATGACCGTTTTCTGGCGGCCCCCAGTGCCACCATGGCGGCGGTGCAAAAGCCGCTGGGTCTGGTCTGGCCGCGCCTGTCCGACAGCGTGGCCGAAGAGATCGACCGTTTCATGACGCCGGGGCTGCGCCATCACAAGGTGGCGTCGCAGGAGGGGTTTGCCGAGGCGCAGATCCTGCGCGCCTGGCTGGCCGAGGTGCATGGCATTTTCCAACGCTGGGCCGAACGGGGCGAAGACAAGGCCGACTGGCCCGCGCTTGATGCCGTGCGCAGCGCGATGGATGCGCTGGCCCGGCCGCTGGCCGAGGTGGTGGGGGCGCTGACCCGCCTGTCGGCCGGCGTGGCCGGCAAGGACAAGGAACTGGCTTACCTGCGCGGCGAGGCGGGCAAGCGCGGCGATGCCGTCACGGCGCTGACGGCGGAAAAGGCCGCGCTGACCCGTCAGCTGACCGAACTGACGGCGGCGCGGGCCGACTGGGCCGAGCGCGAGGCGAAAGCCAACCAGGAACTGGCTTACTTGCGCGGCGAGGCGGGCAAGCGCGCCGATGCCGTCACGGCCCTGACCGCTGACAAGGCCGCGCTGAGCCGTCAGCTGGACGAACAGGCGGCGGCGCTGGAAGCCGAACGCACGGCGCGCGGCGCCGAGGCCGCCCGTGTCGCACAGCTGCTGGCCGAGCAGGCCGACTGGACCCAGCGAGAGGCGAAGGCCAATCAGGAACTGGCTTACTTGCGCGGCGAGGCGGGCAAGCGCGGCGATGCCGTCACGGCCCTGACTTCTGACAAGGCCATGCTGACCCGTCAGCTCACCGAACTCACGGCAGCGCTGGAGGCCGAACGCGCGGCCCGCAGCGCCGAGACCGCGCGTCTTGCACAGCTGCTGGCCGAACAGGTCGACTGGACCCAGCGGGAGGCGAAGGCCAACCAGGAACTGGCTTACTTGCGCGGCGAGGCGGGCAAGCGCGCCGATGCCATCACGGCGCTGACGGCGGAAAAGGCCGCGCTGCAAGGCCAGTTGGCCGCGGAACGGGCGCAGCATCAGGAGACGGCGGCGGCCCTGGCCCGGCGTGAGCAGGAGGCCGATGCGCTGCTGGGCCAGTCGCGCGAACTGGGCGAACGGCAGCTGAGCGAACTGGCCGGTCTGGCGCGTCTGCTGCATGCGGCCGAGGCCCGCGTGCAGGAGCTGGAGCAGACCCTGGCTGCAGCCGCGGCCCGGGAAACGGCGCTGGCGGCGGATCTGGCGCAATACGAGGCCGAGCTTGCGGCGCTGCGCGACGAACACCATGTGTTGCGCAGCACGCTGGATCAGCGCAGCCACGAGATCGACCAGACCCGCGCGGCCGAGGCCCGCGCGCAGGAGCTGGAGCAGACCCTGGCTGCAGCCGCGGCCCGGGAAACGGCGCTGGCGGCGGATCTGGCGCAATACGAGG
>NZ_JBALHR010000025.1:0-21494 GCF_036964905.1 Gemmobacter denitrificans | reverse complement strand
GTCTGTTCGCAATCCCGAGATTGACGGGTCGTTCCGTAGGCTTGACGCAAATCGCTTCAGCGCTGTTGCCTACCATAACGGTCAGGCTGCGAGCCGCTGTACCGTATTCATGGGGGGGCGGCATATGGGGGGCATTGCTTACACTGCGACCGAAAATGCAGACACCAACGGGTTCAATGAGAACCTAACCGTCGAGGCCGATGAGCAAACCCTGTATCTGCGGAGTATGGGGATGGCACACTTTGGCCAAAACAGAGACCAGAAGCTGACGTTTGAGGGTGCGGCAGAAACTTACTGGCAGATGTTTGTGCAGCCACTTCAGTGACAACCGCGGCACCTTCAAAGGTTTCTGTTCTCTTTGTTTTCTGATGTTTTCATCAAGGTTGCGAAACCTGCTTGGCGGGATGACGGAAGATCACGGGCGCGAGGCCAGTCTCGGGATCATTCTCGTTGAGGACAATTTTCCATGACCTAAATACTACTTCAATGGGTGACCTGTCAGGCTTGGTACCTATCAGCGGACAGTTGACTTTGTTCTTCATGGGCCCCCGGGACTGAAATGCGCATAAGCCATAGGCACCGTTCCACATGACGATGTCGCCAATTTCAGGTGAGGCATAGCCTCCCATTTGGATATCTCCAGTGGGATCGAGCACCAGATTCCAGTTCTGGCCATACGAGAGGCAGAGGTCAGATCTGTGCTCCACATAGTGAATACTGAATAGGTCATCGCCTTGGTCATGCATTGTAACGAAACCAAGATTCTCATCGAGTTTGATAACAAGCATGGCCAGTTCCGCCCCTCTGCCAAAGTTGCAGAGACCAATTTCTCCCACTTCGAAGTCGGCCATGGGCTTGAGATTTGTTGAAAATAGAACTTCCATAAGATCACCTAAACTGGCTGTATATACGGCCAACCATGCTAAAAAACGTAGCGATTAACCCTTATTCTCGGGCGACAACGGTGTTGTACAGGCCATAACTCGACAGGCCTTCATGACTATCAATCCCAGTGTAATTCAATGAGGCGTCTTCGTATCGGCGGAAGGCGAAAACCGCCTGATTCATCTGTTCTGTGTTGAACACTTTGAGCCGAACCAGGAGATGAAAATCCTGGACTGTCAGGCCGGTGACCGTCCGAAATAGATCGGGTTCGAGCTTTGTGATCACATCCTGAAGGGTGTTTTCACGGAAATCGGTCAGGTACATGAACGCAGGAATACGAGTGGCAAACTTGATCAGTTTTTCCTGGACCAACTTTCGAGCGGACTTGTATTCCTTCTCTTCAGCGGAGAGCTCTTTCTTTTCTTTTGGGGTCAGGTCGCGCTCTTTGGCCTTTGCCTTCAGGTCTTTGACCTTCTCGCTCTTGTTGATAATGGTCTCAATGACGTTGTCGCCCAAGGCACGCCAGCCTTCGATGCGTTCAACAGCGGCCATCGCTTCAGGGTTATCCATGATCTTGCGAAGGGTTTCGTTATCCACGTTGACCAGCAGGGCACTTTCCCATTTCCGGGCCAGCAGCGTCGCAGATGTCCCCGCCATTGCGATGTCGAGGATACCGCCCGCGTCAACCTGGTACATGTTCGCGCCGTCATAGGCGAGCACCGGCAGAAACGACACAAGCTCTTTCACCGCGTTCTCTGGGTTCGCTTCGTTGGGTGATAGGCCGATCCCATATTCCGACAGCTGCCGCAGGGCACGCGTTGGTGCGAAGTCGAACACAAAGCACACGGGCTTCAGGATTTCTTCTTCATGTGGGTTGTCACCGTTGGGGTTCTTGATGGACCAGGGCGACTGCACACGGAATGCCGCTTGAAAATACGTCTCGGGAGATTTCAGGTTGCGCAGCATGAGGATGGAGGACCACTGCTTGACCGTGACACCCGTAGTCAGCTTACCGCACGACAGGGTTATGCTCTTGCTATCAAAGCCACTTCCGATCGCCCGTCGCACGGGAGGCAGCGCTTCAAGTCCTATCCCGGCGCTCGCGCCGGCGGCGCTGATGACCTTGTACTCATGCCAGAACGTGTTCTGGCGCTCGGTCAGTAGGTTTTCCATTGCGTGACAGGCCGCCACGTTCGGCAAAAACCAGAACGAGTGTTGCAGGTAGGGCAAAAGCCGCACGTCAGAATAGGGGAACGGTGGTCGTGTTCCAGTCTTCAGGCTATCTACCGCGCCTGGTGCATACTGCCCTCGGATGATGTCCAGCCATTTTTGAACGTCACTCTTGTGCTTGAACTGCGCTTTGCTTCCGGTCCCCGTGGCGGCAAAGAACTCGTTCAGATCGAACTCGTCAAACTCTCCGGCGCTGGCAATGGCCAGCAGCTCGTCGGGCATCTGGTAGGTCAATAGCCTCATCTGCGGCAGGGAACCGTAAGGGTTCCACTGATCTGGGTGAGCGGCAGCAAAGGCCGCTTTTGCCCGTTGCTCGTCGGTGTAGGTCCAGTTGAAAATCTGCTCTTCGATGAACTCGCCCGTGGACAGGGCCTTGAATGGCGTCCCTGACAGATAGAGATAGGCCTTTGTCGTGATTGGTAGAAACTCGGTTTCAGGTTCCAGCGGCTCTTGCAGGTCCGCGATCCGGTCCTTCAGCTTTTTGGCGTCTTCAAGCCGGGCTTCCTCGCGGGCGATCTCATCTTCTTCCCCTGCGAACAACTCTTTCGCTGTCTCGCGCCATGCGCCGAAATGGTATTCATCAAAGACGACTAGGTCCCAGTTTTCGGTGTGGAGCCATTCATTCTTGGCCTTGATGTTGCCGCGTGCATCGCGACCCAGAAGGTCCTGAAACGAGCCGAAATAGACTACCGGTTTGTTTCGGTCGATCTGTGTCGGGTCGCCACCGGTCTTGACTGACAGATACTGCCAGCCGTCAAAATCCGCGTGGTTTTCCAGGTCGCTTTGCCAAGCGTCTTCAACGGCTGGCTTGAAGGTTACCACCAGCACGCGCTTCGCCCCCATCTTCTTGGCGAGCTGATACGAGGTGAAGGTCTTGCCGAAGCGCATTTTGGCGTTCCACAAGAAGCGTGGAACGGCGTGCATGTCCTCTTCCCAGCGGGAATGATAGTAGGCGTGGGTTTGCCTGACGGCCTCTGCCTGTTCCCGGCGCATGGGGAAGGTTTGATGGTGCGTGCCGCTGAACCGCAGGCCTGTGCGTAGCTCTGTCAGAGCAGTATGGACATCGGCCAGCGTGCAGCGCATCCATTCCAGGCTTGTGTTCTCGATCCCCCTACGGATCAGTGTGGCGCGCACATCATGGTCGGTAAAGATGGTGCCATCATCGCGTTCAGCGGGTTCGTCCAGCTCGATCCGGAAATTGGTGATCGCTGCCGTGCGCAATTGTTCAGCTACCCGCCGTTTTACATCCCGTGTGGTCTGTCCGACCTTCAGCAGGCCTTCATGGGCTTCATCCGCGATGGAATAAGCATAGATACGCGGACGCGCTTCCGGTTTTGGGGAGAGGATGTCATCGATGGTGGGCTTATTCATCGTCACCGTCTTCAACAGCTACTTCACCAAACAGGTTACCTACCAAATCCATGGGGCGGACAATTTTTTCAATGAAAGCAATTTCATCGTCTGAAAGATCGTACTTCGCGTAGAGGTCCTGATCTGTCCAAATTTTCGTCCAATCCTGTGTCGGTACGAAGGTATAGACTTTGCGCGTGGTATCCTGTGATGGCTTGTGCAAGAGGATGAGAAACCGGGTCAATCGGCAGGACAAGTAGGAGAGAACGCTTTCAGCCTCATCCTTTGTTTCCAATGGCCCAATACACAAATAAGTTTCGGACGAAATTGTTGCTGGCTCACCAATAAATGGTGTGCTGATAATGCGATGAGGGTAGGTGTCACGATTTCCCGTTCCCGGTGCAGCTCGCCCAGTATAAACTTTCCATTTGTCGATGTACTGCAATCCGTTTGGGATGTTGCTTCGTGCAACGTATCCAGTGCCGCCGTTCTGATAAATTTTCACATCATCTGTGTCGCCGGTCTTCTTTCCCTTAAACGTTGTTTCCAGTCCAAAAGGCTTTCTAGAGCTAACCAATCTGTCGAACCTTTTGTCCTCTGGCAGCGAGAGCACAGCGTCTTGACCGGTTTCAACTTCCAATACTTTATGAAGAATAGAAACCCCTTCATTGAAGCGGATGAATACATCTGCTCCAGATTCCAGCAAAGGCCTAGTTGCCGTTGAAACCGGCCAATCCTTAAAGTTAGTGGATACTCGACATGGGCCTGGATTATTATTGTTCCAAAGGAAATAGCACACGCCCCCTTTCAAACCGACCCCTGGGAATACGTCTGCAGCGCTTAGAAAATCGTCGATGGACCGAAGACGATTATCTGAGAGCATGGATTCTCGGAAGTCATCCAGACCCTTTCCACCTGAAAACCATCGAGACGGGATAACCATGGTCAAATAGCGTGGTTCAAGATTTTTGGCTTGCTCAACAAACTTCTGATAGATTGGAGCAGCGCTTGTCCCGTGACCGCCATCATCCAACTGATATGGCGGATTACCTATGATTACATCGAATTGCATGTCGCCTCCAAACAGCTCGGCGATCCGAGTCTTGATGTTGTCTGTATGTATGAACGCATACGCGTGGGATTCGCGGTCTTCGCCCCGGTCCAGCGTCGCCTTACTGGCCCCGCAATATTTGCACTTATCTTGCGGGGTCCAAGTGTGCTCTGTCCGCTCGAACCAGATGTTTCCGGTTTCGCTGTTGAACCGGCGCGTCACGGAGTGTTTTCCGTTAGCGAACTTCGAGCAATAGACGCTGCGCCGCGCCATCAAGCTTGTTAGTTGGGTGGTCCCAATGCCAAAGACTTGCTGGGTCAGGATGTGGTCCACCCGCTCCTGAAGGTTCGGAATCTCGCTTTCCAACCCCATGATCAGTCGTTTTGTGATTTCCCGCAGGAACACACCTGACTTTGTGAAGGGATCGAGGAATTTGACAGTCTGGTCAGCCCAGATATCTGCACCATCATGATCTGCCGCCCAGGAGGATGACACGGTGTCCAACATCCTGTTCGCAAATTCCGGTGGGGTGAAGACCTCATCGTTCGATAGGTTCGCAATGCATGTCAGGACATCTGGGTTGCGCCCGCGTAAGGCAAAGCCCTCTTCAATATTCATGCGGCCTCCTGCGGGTTGTCGCCCCGTGCGGCCAGATCACGAACGGTCATCGGCGGGTAGGTCTTTGTCGGGGTAAAAATCTCATGCTTGCCGAGGTGAGAAAACAAGGTTCCTTCGGCGCTGAAGGCCGAAGAGCCGGTCAGTACGTCCAGCCTGAAATCCCGCCGCTGGAACTTGCCCTTGCCCAGATAGCCCCATTCGGAAAAGGTGATCGGCGCGCCGTCATGCCCTTTCATAGATAGGGCATCGCCCTGGATCAGATTCAATGACAGCACATGGGAAGCGGCCCTGTACAGATCGTCGGTCTCAGCGATCCGTAGGTAATCGGCCAGCACTTCGAGCATGTTGGCGCGGCATTCGATGATGTTGTCTTCCAGAAGCTCAATGCCATAAGCGCACATAAGGGCAAGCAGCGCGTATTGCCGCTTTTCAAATTCGGATTTCCCGAATTTCAATTCGACTGCGCACAATTTCCGCTTCAGCACTTTTACAAGAAAATTACCACTGCCACAGGCAGGTTCCAGAAACCGCGAGTCGATCCGTTCCGACTCTTCTTTCACCAGATCAAGCATAGCATCCACCATCCATTCTGGGGTGAATACTTCGCCATGATCGGCTACGCGTTTTTTCGACTTGATCAGGCTCATGGTTTATTCATGTCAGCAGGCAAAGCTTTATCCAAGGGCGTATTGATTTATTTGGCGAAATGCCCGGCGCGATCGGGCCAGCGCGCGCCTCACTCTAGGCGTTCAGCGATCCACATCTTGATCAGTGCCTGACGGGTGATGCCAAGCTTCTGGGCCTGCCTGTCCAGACCGGCAACGACCCAGGTCGGGAAATCCACGTTCACCCGCTTGGCCTCGACATTGAGGCGGCGCGCCTTTGTCCAGTCGACATGGGCGGACATGTCTTCGCCTGCCTCAAACCGTTCGTCGAATTCAGTCGCTTTCATAGTGGTCAATCTCCTGCGTGCGAGCGCGGCGCACGGAGATGATCCGCACCCGGTCGCTCCGGTATGTGTAGATAGCCGTCCAGTGTCTGGCCCCAATCATGCCAACCGCCAGAAAGCGTGGCTCATCCGTGACGTTGGCAGGGGCCTCGATCAGATAAGGATCATCCCAGAGAGCCTGGGCCTCATCAAAGTCGATCCCGTGCTTTTCACGGTTCGCGGCGCTTTTATCGGGGTCATACTCGAACTTCATGAGAGGCAATATATGTTGAAAATGGTATAATTACTATACTTTTCAGCCGTACTACAATGACGAGATTTACTCAGCAAAAAGCAGCAACGCCGCCCGCATGTCCTAAGGACATGCGGGCGGCGTTGCTGGCCAGTCAAGAGGCTTGTGCGAGTCCGTCACGCTATCATCTGAACATCGCCAGCTGCTGAGGCTCCACCCAGTAGCCTCGCTGACGCTTAGAGGCTTCCAGTGTGACCAGAGCCGCGACGGCCTGGTTCTCGTCCTCGAACCAATCCATCCGAACCTGACCGCCCTGCCCTATGCGGCCCCATTCGCGGTACAGAGTCCATTCGCCGAACAGGTTCGGCATAACCGCCATCCGGTAGAACCGGGCCATTTTCTGCGCAGGCTGGCGTTTCTCAAGATAGGTCTGCATGGCCGTCACAGGTGATACTTGCGCGCAATTTCGAGGGCTTCGGCCTGTTCGGTACCGATGTATTCCTTGGTGCTTTCAATGCTGGCATGGCCGAGCAGGAGCTGGGCGGCGCGTAGGTTGCCGGTCTGCTGGTAGATGTGGGTGGGGAAGGTCCGGCGCAGCGAATGCAAGCCGTAGAGGCTGGGATCGAGGCGGGCCTTTTCCAGCCAGGAGCGGAACAGCCGCCAAAGCTGGCTTTCGCTGAGGTGGGTGTCGGCCCACCGTGCCCCCTGCCCCGTGAACAGCCAGCCGTGCAACGGCTTTTCTGAAGCTGCGAGATAGGCGCGCAGACTGTCGCGCGTGCCCGAGGACAGCCGCGCCTGGACCGGGCGTGCATTGCGGGCTTCGGTCTTCTTCTGGCGGATTTCGACGATCTCGCGCACCCCGGCAGGCGTGGCCACATCCGAGACCCGTAGGCGCACCAGATCGGAGCCTCGGAAGCTGGTATCGAGGGCCGCGTTGAAGAGCGCCAGATCACGCAAGGCCCCCTCCTGGCGCAGGATCATCCGGATCAGCGATACCTGGTCGGGCGTCAAGGGTGGCTTTTTGCCCACGACGCGGCCTTTGTTCCAGGTGGTCTCAGCGGCAGTTTTCACGGGCAAATCCTTGCGAGGTTGTATGGGCATAATACCCGTAAACCTTGCATGACGGAAGTGGGATGTTGCGAAATGCTGCACTTTCCCCATGTTTTGTTGAGTTTTTAGCGTGGGCACTTATGCGAGCTTTTAGCCAAAAGCTCGCATCTTATGTTGCCGCATAGATGAAGGTGGTTCGGGCAGCGTTCGGGTTGCGTTCGTGGACGCTCATGATTGTGCCTGGGATAATCTTCCCATCAGCAACATGGAGTGATCTGATGGAAGTTATGGAACGAGATGCCGAGTATATCGCTAACCAGTGCAGGTACCTTCGCAAGATGCTTGGGCTGACCCAGGAGAACCTTGCAGATGCTGCTGGGCTAACTGTCCGCACGATCCAGAAGATGGAGAGCGGGCGGCATGTGCCTGACGTTCAGACCTTACGGAGTATTGCTCGCGGTATCGGGTTCGACGTGACTGTGTTCGCCAAGCCTACACCCGAACAGGAGAAGCGCCAGCAAGAGACGATGGAGCGTGCGCTGAAGAAAATAGTCCTCGTGCCCACATCGCCCATTAAGAAGGCGAATGACTTCTACTCCCGCAACCGAGAGTGGCATGCGCTCATGATCAATGCAGAGGCTGTGGAGGCAGACGGCGCGCTTGAATTAACAGCGGCGATCTCGGAATGGATGGACGACCTCGACGGGATATGGGAGATCAGCACAGCCAGCCAACGGCTCGGGTATGCGACCAGCATCTCCCAGTTATGTCAGGAATTAGAAGGGCTTGGGTATCTCACCCACTTTGGCCACTTCCGTCAGCAGCACATGCTGGACAAAGGTCTGGTCTGGGACGTGGGGTTAATCACTTTCTTGCCCAAGGCTGACCATGATGGACACCGCTACGGCCTCGTCACCCTCGACGATCCTTGGGAGGTTCCAGAACAGGATCGTCCTAAGCTGTGATCAACGCGTGAAGCGTCTGCCTTTTATCATACGAGCCTTTAATTGAAGGCTCGTATGATGGCGGACATCCTGCTTCAATGTGACCGCCCCTGTCGTACGATCCCTTTACTTGTACTTAATGTTGTACATATAAAGGAGACGAAAAGGAGAATCTTTATGGATGTTATGACCTACTCAGACGCACGCGCTCAACTGAAGGGCGTTATGGATCGTGCAATCCATGACAAGCAGGAAGTTGTCGTGACGCGCAAGAAGGGCGAGTCCGTTGTGGTCGTGTCCTTGGACACTTGGAACGCCGTCAACGAGACGTTGCACCTCTTGTCCACACCGAAAAACGCATCCCGCTTGCGCGCGTCGATCGCGCAACTCGATGCTGGAACTGGCGAAGAGCGTGAGCTGACCGAGTGAAGCTGGTTTTTTCCGATCAGGCTTGGGAAGACTATCAATACTGGGTCAACACCAACGACAAGGTACGTGACCGGATCAACGAGCTGATCAAGCAATGCAAGCGGACCCCCTTCAAAGGAACCGGCAAGCCGGAACCTTTGAAGGGCGATTTGACCGGCTGGTGGTCACGGCGGATTTCTAAGGAAGATCGAATGGTCTACCGGGTTAGTGGAACTGGCGACGGCCAAAGCCTAGAGATTGCGCAACTGCGGTTCCATTATTGAAAACCTGTAGGTTTGAACGACCTAGATGTGACGAGGTTGAACGTCTCAAAGCACTCTCGAATTTAACTCTAACTATGTCGTTAAAGTTAACTCTATAATTAATGTTAACGACATAGTTGACGTTAGAGTTAAACGCAGGCACTCTACCGCCATGTATGTAATCACCTTCGCAAACCCGAAAGGCGGATCGGGGAAAACTACGTCCGCCATGCTCTTGGCTGAACAGATCGCTATTTCTGGCGGTCGCGTTGCGATTCTCGATCTGGACCCAAACGCCAACATCCTTGCATGGGCCCAGACGCGCGAAGCCGAGGGTAGAGACGTTCCTTTCACAGTTCATGCGCGACCGCAGGCCGAAGAGACGGTTGAGCTCATCGACAACCTATCCGACGAGGCTGACTATCTAATTATCGACCTTGAAGGGTCGAAGGATCAGATCGTCACCTTCGCGCTATCGCGGACAGATTTGTGCATCATCCCGCTCGATGGCTCGCCTATGGAAGCCCGGCAAGCCGCGCAAGCGGTTCGCTTGGTACAAACCACAGCGAACATGATCCGCGCGCAAATCAACTACGCCCTCTTGTTCACTCGCACCAACGCCGCGTTCCAGACCACGGATGAGCGCGACGTGCGGCAAGAAATGGAGCTCAACAACATCCCGACGCTACCCGTTCGGATCGCCAAGCGCGCGCCTTATACCCGCATCTTCCGGGACGGTGTGCTCTTGTCAGAGCTGCCTGACATCGTGACGCAAGAAATGCAGGGCAAAACCGCGTCTGTATCCGACAAGGCCATGAAGCAGGTGACCGGCGCCATCGAGAATGCCCGCGACTACGCACAAACCGTCATTGCAACCCTTACCAAGGAGCAAGTGGCATGAGCGGGAAATACGGCTTCTCAGGCGGGATCGACCTGCCCAAGACAACACCAGCACCCAAGGCTCGACCAAAGGTCGATGACAGCTCATTAAGCGAGGCCGTCAAGGCCGGTGCCGATCTTGGCTTCGTCAACAGGGAGCCCACGACGCGCCTTAAACCTGGTCCCAAACGCAAAGAGCCGCAGGACAAAGTTTCGATACCTGGCCCGAAGCGCGTAGTAGATGATTTCCGGGCTTTTTGTTCGACGCGCGATCTTACCCTTTGGCAGGGCTTGGAGTTGTTGCTTGAAAAACAGAAGGGTAGAAGCGGCTAAGGGTTGCCGCGTTTCTCAAAGATTTTCCGGCAGAACCCTAAGAACGCCCGGTCCGGGTTGGCCGGTGCATCAAGACCACCGTCGGCCATCCATTCGCGCCATTCTTGCTCTAGCGTGTAGATATCCCATCCCGGCGCAACCTTACGAGCTTCCTGATAAACGTCAGGGCTCAAACGGATCGCCCCGGATGGAGCCGCCAGAGCTTGCGGCTTTTCCGCGTGACGGTTTACAAATACGACCATGTTTTCGTCTAACCGGACTGAATAGTCCGGCATGTGATTGTACGCCTCATCTTGAGCGACAATGTTGCCAACCAGCCGCTTAAACTCGCGAGAGGTCGAAGCCGATCCGCACTTGTCTTGCAAAGCAGAAAGACTGATTTTCCACTCTTTCTTCGAGCCACAGTGCTTGCGGGCGATCTCATAGATGCGCCGCTCTAATGGCTTACGCAGCCGGAAATAGTTCCGGTGGAGGGTCAAAACTTCATGCGCTTGGATCGCGTTGAACACCCAATCAGAGAGTTGCACCTCGATTTCCTGCATCCGACCATCACGGGTTTCACGTACGATACGAGCGCGGTCGATGATGCTGAAAATATCCAATTGCTCGACATCGCCGGTCACGATGTTCGTCTCAATCTGTGTCCCTTGCAGCCGGGCGAGGGCGCTTCGAAGGCCGCTATATCCACGCCCATCTGATGGCCGGTTCGTTGCTTTCAGGAGGTCGAACGCCTTCAGGCGAACGATTTTTGAAACCTTCTGACCTTTGTTGATAGCTGCCATAATTTGACTGATGCAGTAGATCAGCACATCGCGATCGTGGATCGTTGCCAGACCATCGGACGAAGGTTTCACTTCGAGATAGTTTCGCCCCGTCCCATCTTCGTATCGCCGCACTCGGTGATCTGGTTTTGTAGAAAGCGAGAAAATCGGATGCGCCATCGAAGCCATGTCACCCTTGGGTGCGGCATCAAAGATATCGCATACAAAAAAGTCGCCTTGTTCCTGCCGATCTGGCAGCAAGGGAGAGCGGTCGCCATCTTTCGTGATTTCACACACCATGACCTATGTTTCGTGATTTCACACACACGGTCAAGCCCTTTCGTGATTTCACACACAGGCGTAGAGCTTTCGTGTCTTTACACACGTTCTTTCGTGTCTTTACACACACTTTATCGTGACTCTACACACAGACCACTTCTAAAAGCCTAATGAATTCATATGACTATGAACACTTATCCACAGCGTAACACATTATATAACACATATTTAACACTACAAAACTTCCCATCATTTCGGCAGCGGTTTCCAAACCCGAACGCATGGAAAAGTGCTCGCAGCTAAGAATGCGCGCGAAAGACAACGAAACGTACCTCAGTTCAAAGGGTTCTGATCAAATCTTCCACGGTAGATCTTGGTCTTGAAATACACATTCTGCTTGGCCTTGAGCGGGTTGCGGTTACCCACCAGCAGCAGCAGATCATCTGCCTTCATGCCCGTGATCTGCTCAGCCGTCATGAGCTTCTGACGCTGCTCCGAGTAGGAAAAATCACGGCCCTCGTGCGGGGCTTTGCCCTCTCGAATTTGCTGAGAATAGACAGTACTTTCTCCGAGGTGCCGCGCCGCCCATTCGGCGGTTTCGATATCGTTGAGGTTGAAGACGCGCTTGGTGATGCAGGAGCCAAAGATCGAACGGGCATCGTTTGGCCCATAGGCCTTTTCGACCTGACCCGTGTCTTGCGTGACGAACAGCGCTTCCACACCGGCTCCTGCGGCAACGTTGGCAATGTTCATGATCTGCTCCATGCGGCCCATCCGCACGAATTCATCGAGAACCAGCAGGATCGGGGCCTTGACCTTGCGCCGCCCGTCCTGACGCACGACCGTGCCCAGGACAAGGTTGATGAAGAGGCGCATGAAGATCGCTTGCTTGTCCACCTGGTCGAGCGGCACCGCGATGAAGAGATCGACCCGATCATCGAGAAGATCATCCATGCGGAAGCTGGACCCGGCCAGGAAGTGGCGCATGTTGTCGGACTGCATCCACTCAAAAGCTTTCGAGACCGCTGTCTGAATTGACCCGCGTTCTCTGTCTCCCGCGCGCAGAATGGTGGCGGCGGTCTGGGCCGGGCGGTGGCCGATAAGGTCGCCATTTTCAGCCCAGGCCTCAAGCGTGCCGTCGAGGTTTGCAGACAGAAGCAGATCGGCGACGGCGATCAGATTGCGCCGGTTGGGTTCTTCCTGGGTCACGATCACTTCGATCGCCGCCGCGACCAGCTGGCGGGCCATTTCCGAAAAATGCGCGCCGTCGCCTTGTTCCGGTTTGACCAAGCCGTCCGCAACCAGGGCCACGTCGCGCGCCAGCTCGTGGGGCCGGATGTAGTCGAGCGGGTTGAACTGATCCTTTCCATCCTCGACGAGGCCGAAAGGGTTGAGGACGGCCACCTTGCGCCCGAGCTCTTCGCGGTGCCGCCGCGTGACGGCGAAATTCTCGCCCTTGATGTCCAGGACGACGACCGGCCCCTGGTGATCGAGGATCGCCGGGATCACGGCGCTGACGCCCTTGCCGCCCCGTGTGCCGGAGACGACGAGGTGATGCCCGCCGCGCCAGCCCTTCGCATCGATTTTGACGTAGCGCAGGAGCTTGCCCTTGTGCAGGGCGAGGGGCAGGCCGGTCTTGTTGCGCACAAGCTGGGCCACCTCACGCGGGTCCATCCATCCCGCTTGCCACGGGCCAGTGCGGGATTTGCGGTTGCGGCCAATGCGCGGATTGAAGATCGCCACCAGCGGGGTGCTGACAGCGACAGCCACTCCGAAGGCCCCAAGCGCGAAGGAGATCGCCATTGCCTGTTTCTGCGGATCAGAATACCGCGCCAGCCCCTTGAGTCCTTCCCAAATGGCACGGGGGAGGGGCCAGCCAGCGCCTGTCCATGCCTGGACGGTCGCCAGTATGTCGCTGAGCGGGCCTCTGAGGGGCGTCAGGGCTGTGAGGGTGGCAGCGCACAGGCAGAGCCATGCGAGGAGCTTCAGCGGTGTCCTGTGGCGCTCTGCGGCGGTTCCGAGGGTGTCGAGGATGGTGGCCACGGCGATGATCGGGAAGGCATAGGTGGTCACCGGGTAGATCGCGACCGTTTGCGGAGCGAGGATCAGGGCGGCAGTAGCTACGATCACAGCGCCGATCATGATCACCCAGTGGCGGGCTTCCAAAACAAAACTCATGACCGGTTCTCTTGCGCGTCAGGAAACAGAATCTGCCAGAGTCCACGGTCGCGATCCCGCTGGGTGAGGCGGTCTGGCAGGTCGCGCCGCACGATGCTCTGAAGAGCAGGTTCGGCGCTCAAACGGTCGAAGACCAAAGTGCCCAGGAGCCATTTGAGGCGGTCCTCGTCTTTCTTTTCGGAGAGACGCCGCCGGGCATCGAGCGCTGCGATTTGAGCGTCGAGCTGAGCTTTCTTCTCGGCCAGTTCTTTGATCCGGGCGTCGGTGGGGCGGCTTTGGGACATGGGGCAACCTCGGGAATAATGGGGGCGAATGTAGTGGCGGATTGATAGGTTGAAAAGATTTAAATGCGCGCTTATACATTGTCTTCGACAACGTGCGCGTCCTCATGGGGGTAAACCCCCGCGCCGGACGGCTTCCCCCCAAGGCGGCGATGCCGCCTAAACGAGGGTTTCACCCTCGCGCTCCCGACCAGCGCAACCAGGCGCTGGACCCTGTTTTAAAGAGAGGCGCTCGATCCGTGGCGATCTATCATCTCAGTGCGAAAGTGATCAGCCGGGCAGGGGGCCGGTCATCGGTCGCAGCCGCCGCCTACCGGACGGCTGGGCGGCTGCGGGATGACCGGCAGGGGTTGGAGCATGACTACAGCCGCAAGGGTGGGGTCGTGCATTCCGAGATCATGGCCCCCGAAAATGCGCCCGACTGGATGCGTGATCGCGACCAGCTCTGGAACGCCGTTGAGGCGGTTGAGAAGCGGCGCGATGCGCAGCTTGCCCGAGAAATCGAAGTGGCGCTGCCGCGTGAGCTCGATCGCGGCGAGCGCCTTGAGCTGTTGCGCGGCTTTGTTCAGCGCGAATTTGTCGATCGCGGCATGATCGCGGACGTGGCCATTCACGAGGGCAAGGCCCGTGATGGCCACGGTCAGCCCCATGCGCATGTCATGCTGACCATGCGGGAACTGACCGGCGAGGGGTTCGGGAAGAAGGACCGCAGCTGGAATGCGCCGGACCTGCTGATGGGCTGGCGCGAAGCCTGGGCGCGAGATGCGAACACGGCCCTTGAGCGGGCAGGACGGTCGGAGCGGATCGACCACCGGTCCCTTGATGTTCAGCGCGTCGAAGCCGAGCAACAGGTCGAGCGGGCGCGCGGGGGCGGGCAGGAAGAGTTGGTGCTTGAGCACGAGAAAAAAGTGGTCGAGCTCAGCCGAGAGCCAGAGCCGAAAATTGGGCCATCAGCCAATGCTCAAGAAAAGCGCGGGATCGTCACGGAGCGCGGTGAGGCTTTCCGCGCGGCTCAGGCGCGCAATGCACAGCGCCAAGAGTTGGGCTGGCGGCAGTTGGAATTGCGTCTTGAGCTGATGGAGCGCGGGCGTGCCTTCATTGCTACCGCGCGCGAACGGCTGGATCAGCTTTGGGGCCGCGCCGAGGCGGCAATGTCACGGATCAAGGAGAGGGTTATGGGCGAGGTTGAGAGGCCGCAGGCTGGTGCTGAGCGGGGCGACATGGATGCGCGCCGGGCGGCGGTGTTGGGGCGCGACGTTGATCGGCCCGAGGTGCAAGCGCCGGATGTCGGGCGGGAGAGGGTTGCGTCCGACGATCCTATTCGGGAGCGTCTTAACGCCATCCTTGGGCGTGATATCGGACAGGAACGTGATGCCGCCGCCGTCGAGCGGGACATCGTCGCCCGTGACGGCGAGGGCCGTGACCAAGGGCGGCGGGATGACATTCTCGGGCGCGGGCGTGATACTGCGTCCGAGCGCGGGCAGGGCCGCGACCGCGACAGAGACAGAGAACGGTGAAAGACGTTTGCGGAGGGGGCCAAGATGAAGAAATGGCGCGTTGTTCTGGACGCCGCGAAGGCCCCGACCTGCGGTGACTGGGTTGCCGTGAGCGGGCTTTGCCCAGGTGAGGAAGAAACCGCACGGTTCCTCTTTTTGGACGGGACGGAGGCAGATGGGTTCACGTTTCTCGATGCCCCACAGGAGCAGGTTGGCGACTCTCCCAGTGGCGAGCAGATTCCGTGGCTGCACTTTCCAGACTGCATGGAGATCGTCGGAGTGGAACGTCAGGAATGGCGACCGCCGAGCTGGCCGCACGACAAGACGTTGTGGCGTCTGACCCTAGTAAGCCTGCCGTCGAATGTCGAATTCGAGAAAAGGCTTCTGGACGGTCAAGAACGCAGGCGTGGCGTCCTGAGCCGGTTTGGGTTGGGATAGGGCAGGCACTTGGGTGTTGCGCGTCCCAAGGCCTAGTTACAGCGCGGCAAACTCAGAAGGTTATTCGGCTCGGCTCCATCGGCCTCGGTTTTCAGGTATTTCTTTCCATTCCGCGTAGCGATGATGACCCAGACCGAGTTGCCATTGACGCTGGTCCAGAAGCGCCAAGTGCCGTCTTCGATACCTTTGATGGCAACATCGAGCTTAATGCACCAAGGACCACCACTCTTGGAACCAGTGGCTCCGCCGATGCTGTCAATACGCCGGTCAGAGTCAGCACCGTCTGGAATAATACAGGTGATCTGATGATCCTGTGGCATGGGATAAAATCCTTCTTTTTATGACATTCAAGGATGCCGGGTTGAAACGGACCCGCAGAGGTAGATGCTATCTGCGAGCCCTGATGTCGTAGGGTCATAGGCTTAGCAATCAGGGAGATTGTCCAAGTTGTTGCTCGACGACTTATCGGCGGTTGAGCGAAGGTATTTGCCGCTCGTTCCGTTCACCACGGTGATGTCGACACGAGACGTACCAGCCTGCTGGACGTAGTAGGTGTGCGTGCCGTTTTCGATATCGCGGATCGCGTCAGCCTTCATCCGTGGGGACCATGCCTCGCCTGATTTGCAAAGCTTGGTGATGTCGCCGTCCTTGTCTTTTCCCGACGCGGTAACTTTTCTGTCAGCCATCTTTTCGTTCTCCATTTTGGTTTACATAAGTATAGCTATTACTACACTTGAGATCAGATATAGTGATCGCTATACTTCTGTCAACCCGCGAACAGAGAGAATCTTGCATGTCAGAAAAATTTGGCGAAAAGCTCAGAAAAATCCGAACATCCAAGAACATGACGCAGGAGGAGCTGGCGACGGTCCTTGGGTCTTCAAAGGCATATGTCTGGCAACTCGAAAACAAGAAGAATGCCAAGCCGTCCGCTGAGTTGTTGCTAAAAATCGCAAATCATTTTGGGGCGTCGCCAGAGTTCTTCTTGGACGATACGCAAGACGAGCCTTCTGACCGACAAATCGAGGATGCCTTTTTCAGAAAATTTCATAAGCTGTCTGAGAATGACAAGCGCACGATTGAGAGGATAGTTTCAGGTTTTGACGACGACGATTAGCCGCCCTCCGATGAAGGAGGCCAACCGCCTAACAAGGCTCTGGCAGGACCACGGCCCGAACACTTACCCACTGGATATTTCAAAGCTCATTGATGGCGCACTTCAAAACAGCGATTTTGGCGGCGAACTGAAAACCAAGATAGGCAGCTACGATTCCTTCGAAGGGTGTCTTGTTAGAACAAAGAACACCGACAAGTGGACGATTTTGCTGAACTCGGAAATCGAGAACAAGCGGCGTCAACGGTTCACATATGCCCATGAGCTGGGACACTTCATGTGCCATCGGGGTTTGCGGGATCGTTTCGAAGACAGCGATGATACCCTGAACGATTTCAGGGATAAGATAGAAACCGAGGCCAACGTGTTTGCGTCGTGGCTACTTATGCCTGCCAACCTTCTCAGAGATGAGTTTAGCGGGATTGGCTGGAATACAGATTCCCTGTGCGAGATAGGAAACCGTTTCGAGTGCTCACTCCAGGCGAGTGCCTTGCGATTTGTTGGGCTGTCCAGCAAGCCGGTTGCATTTATCGTGTCGCGCGATGGAATGGTCGTCTGGGGCAGCAAAAGTAAATCAGCTCCGTATATGACAGCGTTTTGTTTTGGAGATGAACTACCCAAGGCGTCCCACGCTCTTACAGCCCACCTCAATGGTGAAACCTGCGCATTGCCGCAGGATTCCGGCTTGGCTTGGAATGAGTTTCGAAGCGCGAAGGAGAGCCAATATTTTGATTATTCCGGGCGGGGATATCAGTACACCTGCATTGAGTTCGTTGGATAAATTGACGAATACCACTGATAAATCAGCCATAGAAAATTTGTGATCCCGTCAGTGTGCCGGTCTCGCTTTGAGCGATAGACAGGGCAGGGGATCGACGGGCTGACGCCCGCTCCCCCCAACCCTGACAGTTTCCAAATCCTGGTGATCCGCCTGCCATCCCGGCAGGTCCGAGAAAACCGGCAAGCGCCGCCTGCGGCGTCGGTTCCGGTCGAGAATTCCGGTTCCTCCCACGCGCAGGCGCGCGGTTCCCTCCCAAATTCACGCCCTCCACCCAGTTGTCACGGCCCTGCCAGGCCGCAGGACGGGCTTTGCCCTTACCTGCTCTGCCCTTCGGAATGCATGGGCATTCCAAAGATCAGAACAGGAAGGCCCGCCCATTGGCGGAAAGGGGAGCAGACCCGGACCGCGTCACTCAAAGGAGGGTCACAAATGACCGCAGAGAAGTTTGACGTTTATTCCCATGTTACAAATCAGATCATCGCGCAGATCGAGGCGGGAACGCCGCCATGGCGCAAGCCGTGGACTGGCGGAGGGGCAGGGGGCAGCTTGCCGGAACGGTTCAACGGCGAGGCCTATCGGGGCATCAATATCCTGATGCTTTGGGCGACCGCGATGGCCAAGGACTACAGCTCAGCCCGCTGGATGACGTTCAATCAGGCCAAGCAGCTTGGGGGCCATGTTCGCAAGGGCGAGAAATCCGCCACTGTTGTGAAATACGGCTCCGTCGAGCGGGAGGACGAGAACGGCGAGGAACGCCAGATTCCCTATGCCAAGGCCTACCGTGTGTTTAATGCTGATCAGATCGAGGGCTTGCCCGCTGAATTCTACATCCTGCCTGATCCGCCCCGTGATCTTGGCACCGTGGCCGACCCCGCGCTGGAGGCGTTCTTTGCCGCAACTGGTGCGCAGATCGACAGCACCGAGGAGCCGCGCGCCTATTACAACATCAAGACAGACCGGATTCACATGCCGCCGATTGGCACGTTTCACAAGGCCGCAGGATATTACGGCACCTTGGCGCATGAGTTGACCCACTGGACAGGGGCGACAAAGCGGCTGGACCGTTTGGGTCGGTTCAATGATCGCAAGGCCTACGCGTTCGAGGAACTGGTCGCGGAGATTGGCAACTGCATGCTTTGCGCACAGATCGGGGTAGAGCCTGAATTCGACCAGAGTGCAGCCTATGTCGAAGGATGGCTTGAGGCGATGAAGGAAGACAGCCGCGCGATTTTCCGCGCCGCGTCCGAGGCGCAGAAGGCCGTGGATTACATCATGGACCACACCGCACAGGCCGACCGGATGGCCGCAGAGTAGTAGCCTGCACTGCCCAAATGATCGAGGCCCCCGTCAGCAGGCGGGGGCTCTTTGCGTTCTGGCGTGATCCAGGTGGTGGCGGTTTAAGGGTGACCTGTCGGCGGGCAACCTGAAGGTCACCCGCCGACAGGCCCGGCGCTTCGCGCGGACGGGCATGTAATGCCCGGCACCTGAAGTCGTATAGTGACAGAGTGCCCCCTTGAGATAGGATAAAAAATCGCTCTTAGCGATCTTGTATCGCAAAAAGAAGATCCTATGTATGTTTTATCGGTATGCCGGGCTTCGGTTCGGTTCGGAATAAAATCGCTGTACTTAGGGTCGGTTCACCGATCCGTGGAGGGGCTAGTTCCCTCTGACGCCTACCCCCCAAGCGGCCCCTGTGGCGGCGGCGGGGCGGCGGCCCCCCGGGCGACCCCGGGGGGCCAGCATAAGGGATAAGGACGGTCTCTCCGTTCCTCGCGCTGGTGGCGACACCCTTCCGCAATCCTGCGGCAGGGCCAGCAGAGGAGGCCATAACATGGCTTACGACACCGACGAGATCAGCCAGCGTGGGACACGCGAGACAAAACGGAAGCGCAAGCCGACGTGGAAGTCTCGCCTGTTAAAGGGCGCATTCTGGGTAGCCTGGGGGATGGGGAAACTCTTTGACCTCATCGAATGGCTGTCCCGGTTGTCCGGCGACTAACCGCGCGACCCTTAATGTTCGCATTTGGCGAAAGGAGGACCGAGAATGCTAGGTGAAGCACTGAGATTGATCCGGGTCTTCCATGACCTGAAACAGAACGAGTTGGCGGAACGCCTCGATATTTCCCAATCGCACCTTTCTGATATCGAACGATGCCGGAAAGTGCCAAGTCAGGAAATCGTTGCACGATACGCCGAAGAGTTTGATCTGCCAGTCAGTTCGATCTGGTTTTTTGACGAGAAGCTGACAGAAGGCACGACGCCGGGCGCTATCGAGAAAGCGCGTGGGGTTGTCGCTGACAAGATACTTGATTTTCTGAGGATGATCGAGCGGAAGCGAGCGTCATCATGACGAAGCGCCGCGACAAGTCCTATGCCCTCGATCAATGTGCCCTCTATCGGTGCAGCACACGCAAAAAATTGTTCAAACTATTACAGACCAGTTCCGAGAAGTTTGCTGAGTTGAAGGCCGCACCCGATCTCTACAAGCCTCTGCGCAAGAAGAAAAAAGACGGAACATTCCGTCCTGTCCTTGCACCACGGGGCGATCTGAAGCGTATCCAACGGCGGATCGGAGAGTTGCTGCTGCGGGTGAAAACTCCGGACTACCTGATGTCGCCAGTGCGCGGTCGCTCGAACATCGACAATGCCGCACGGCATCGCGGTGCAGCGGCGTTCCATCTTCTCGACATCGAAGATTTCTATCCGAGCTGCACAGCCAGCAAGGTAGCATGGTTCTTTGGCAAATATCTCGGGTGCCCTCCCGACGTAGTGAAGGTCCTCCTTGATCTCACAACGCTGAACGGGGTTCTGCCAGCCGGAAGCCCTGCCAGCCCATCGCTGGCCTTTTGGGCCTACGCTGACATGTGGGACGAGATTGATCAGCTGACCCGTGATGCCGGATGCCAGGTTAGCGTGTATGTCGATGACATAACAGTTTCTGGGCAAAGCGTTCCCGGGGTGCTGATCCATGCGATCAAGGAGCGGCTTGCCCACCATGGTCACAGCTTCAAAGCGTCAAAGGAAATCGGACAGATTAATGCGCCGGTCGTCGTGACGGGCGTCGTGGTGCGAGATCGAACGCTTCTCATGCCAAACGTCCAGCATCTGGAGCGTCATAAACTGAGGGCAGAGGTCGCGAAGCTGCCCGAAGGATACGAGAAGGCTCAGAAGATGGCCTCCCTAATAGGGCGTGAAGGTACCGAGCGACAAATCTTGGCGCGCAATAATGTTCACTGATTTTCAATGATGGATTTACATGACGACTGTTTTCTTTTCCTACTGCCACGCTGACGAAGCACTACGAGACCAGCTAGAACGCCAGCTCAGAATCCTTCAGCGTCAAGGCCTGATAGAGACCTGGCACGACCGCCGTATTGAGGCTGGGCAGGACTTCGCCGGTGAGATCGACGCGCACATTGAAGCCGATGAGATCATCCTGCTGCTGGTAAGCCCAGATTTTCTAAACTCTGACTATTGTTATGAGATCGAGATGACCCGTGCGCTGGAACGGCACAAGGCGGGAGAGGCCATCGTGATCCCGGTTATTTTGCGCGATTGCCTCTGGCATGGCGCACCCTTCGGCAAGTTGATGGCCACGCCAACGGACGGCCGCCCGGTCACGCAATGGCCGGATATCGACCATGCGTTCCGTCTCGTCGCCGAGGCCGTTCAGGCAGCAGCAAAGCGCATAGGTAATCCACAAGCGGTCACCAGGCCGTCTGCGGCACCCAGCAATATGCAGAATACGCAGTCAGTCAACAGATCGACACCGGATCAAGTGATCCGGTCAAGTAATCTGCGGGTGGCCAAAACGTTCACGGACCGTGATCGTGATGCATTCCAGACTGAGGCGTTTGATTTCATGGCAAAATATTTCGAGAACTCGCTTTCTGAATTGTCTGTTCGCAATCCCGAGATTGACGGGTCGTTCCGTAGGCTTGACGCAAATCGCTTCAGCGCTGTTGCCTACCATA
>NZ_JBALHR010000024.1:0-22397 GCF_036964905.1 Gemmobacter denitrificans | reverse complement strand
AGCATCTCGGGGCGTTCGAAGACGGGGCAGGCGGCATGGTGGGAGGGGATTTGCAACGCGCTCAGCCGGTTCCGGTCCGCCTGGCCCAAGAAGGGTTTGACCAAGGACGATCGGCGTTTGCTGGAGATTGTCGACAATGGGGCAGCGCGGTCGAACCTGACAGAGTTTGCAGCCCTGATCGCGCTCCGGCAGGAGCGGAATCTTGTGTGACTTGCTGGGGGCGTGCAGAGCGAGGCAGTACCGAACGCTGTCGTGTCGTTGCAATGGCTGGTGGGTTTGAGTCATCTCTGGTGATGCTGTCTCGGGTCAGCTATTTTGGCAGGATTCTGTGTTGGTTGCTTGGGGTATTTTGAGCCTCTCTGAGGCTCTATTGATCCCGAGCCGTCTGCAAGCGGAGGGGTCAAAGACCTTGATCCAATCTTTGGCGACATCAAAGCCAAGATAGCTGAGGGGCAATTCATTGCACTGTCCTTGATCTAAGGAGTTGCCACGATGGGCACCCCTTGCAACTGAGCAGGTTCAGATGATGATCGGGCAGGCAGGCCCTATCCTACTCCCTAGTATGGAATTGAATCCCGCCTGCAGACCTCAGTATGTCTCACCTTCAACAGACAAATGCGGAGTATCAAGAGATAGTCATGTGGCCTGTCTGAGCCTGACCCGGCTACGCAGAACCGGTGGCCGCTGTCTTGCGGCCACCGCATAGTGACATTTCCTAGACGGCGGCCTTGCGGGCCGAGACCACCGGGAAGTCGATGTCGGTGGCAGCCACATGATTGAGGTAATTGGTGAAGATGTTCGCCACCACATTCGCAACCGTCTCGACGATGTCGGCCTCGGTCAGCCCGGAAGCCCGCGCGGCATCGAGGTCCGCGTCCAGAACCATCCCTTTCGCGACCACGACGGCGACCGCAAACTTCAGGATCGCTGCCGTCCGCGGGTCATCAGCTCGACCGCTGAGATGCGCCGTCACGGCCTCGGGGGCAACTTTCAGCCCTACCGAGATCGCGGAATGCGCCGAGGCGCAGTAGTCGCAGGCATTGGCGCCGGCGACGGCCAGCGCGATTGCTTCGCGGGTGCGGGCGTCGAATCCGCCGCGCCCGAGCGCTTCCCCAAGGCCAAGAAGCCCGGTCAGCACTGCAGGCTGGTTCGCCGCGACGCGGTACAGGTTCGGCACCATGCCGATTTTGCCCTTGATGGCGGTGAAGAGGGCGGCGGCCTCGGGGGTGGCGATAGCGTCGGAAATCTGGGTAATGCGAGCCATTGGATATGTCCTTTCTATGTGCAGGGGGATCAGGCCGCGACTATCGCGGTTTCGGGTTTTGAGAGACCGATGACCGCTACGACGGCAGCGCCGTTCAGCAAGTAGTACGCGGCATCGAGACCGGAAAAGCCAAGCACGAAGGGCAGGATCAGGAAGAGGGCACCCACCGCCAGATCGACGGCGAGGTGCAGCTTGTATGGCAGCACGCGGATCAGCCCAAGATGGTGGTCGGTGAACACGGTCAGCAGGAGGGCTGCGACGCCCACGACCGGTGAGATCGTGAGGGCAAGCGGATTTGATGCGCCGAGCCCGAGCAGGAACGGGAGGGCGACAAGGGCCAGCGCGACGGGGTAGTCGAGCCAGGCATGGATGGTCTTGGTGACAAAGCGCATGGCGCAGGGACCTTTCGGTTGGGAATCAAACGACGAGCGATGCCGTCGTGGTTTCCAACCTAAGGATATCGCTGCGGACGATGAATTTCAGATAGTCCACTTCGCATTGCAGATCGTCCGAGATTTCGGACGTTGCGCTAAGCTGCCTCGTGGCGCGCGATGCCAGACTGCCGAAACGCGGCAGGCGACAGGCCGATCTCTTTCTTGAAGACCCTACTGAAGGCGGATTCCGAGGCATAGCCCGAGACTTCGGCCGCCTCGGCCACCGAGAGCCCCCGCGCCGACAGCGCCTCGCGCGCTATCTGCATCCGCCAAGAAGTCACATAGGCCATCGGCGTCACGCCGAGTCGATCCGAGAATCGCTCGGCGAAGCCAGTCCGCGACAGCCCCGCCTCGCGGGCGAGGCCGGCGACCGTCCAGCCGGCGGTTGGCGCGCGGTGGAAGGCGGTCAGCGCCCGCGCCAGATGGGGGTCGGCAAAGCCCGCCACGCCGCAGTCGGTTTCACGCTCCGCCTCGATATGGGCACGGATCGCCTGGGCGAAGATCGCTTCGGACATCTTCAGGGCAATCAGATCACCGCCGAGCCGCGCGCCGCCGGCTTCGGCCCCTATGACCCTGAGCGTGGCTTCGAGCCAGGAACCGGCTTCCTGGCCATAACCGCGCAGGTGGATGAAGGGGGGCAGCCGTTCGAACAGCAGGTGCCGCGCCCCTTCGGCCAGCGCGAAATGCCCGCAGAT
Source organism: Gemmobacter denitrificans (assembly GCF_036964905.1). NCBI lineage: Bacteria > Pseudomonadati > Pseudomonadota > Alphaproteobacteria > Rhodobacterales > Paracoccaceae > Gemmobacter > Gemmobacter denitrificans. Next base: position 20,004 of record NZ_JBALHR010000024.1, on the reverse strand, counting down.
CAGCTGCGTATCGCTCGGGCTCTCGTCGCCGCCCCAGACGAGCGTGCCGTGCCCCGGAAACCCGGACCGGGACAGCACGTCGTCCAGCGGCAAGGCCTCGTCCGGCCCGGTATGGCGGCAGCACAGGACATGGGCCGCTCCGTGGGGAATCACGATCAGGTCGCCTTGCGCCAGGTACACGGGGACCGGCACCCCAGCAACACGTACCATTGCTTCGCCACGGAACACAAAGTGGAAACGTGCCACATCTCGGAAGGCAGGCACGCGCACGCCCCAGGGCTCCGTGAAGCTTGTACGGAAATAGAGCGTGCCACGAAACGAAAGGCGGGTGAGGATGTCGCTGAGCAGGTCAAACATGTGACCATTCTGCGCATAACTTCTGTTACTCGTCCATAGGTCTGGACGATCAGACATGAAAACCGAACTAACCGGCATTAACAGGACTATTGGTTTCGAGTTCATGGGACTGGCAGTCGATGTGGCGGCGGGAAGATCCGATCACCCCGCGCCGCACCAGAAGGCAGAACTGGTCCGAAACGGCCGCCCCAATCCTATCGAAAGGAAACAACCAATGTCCCACAAGATCACCTTTACCGCGGCCGCTCTGACGGCCCTCTTCGCCTTCGGCCCTGTGATGGCAGCCGATGAAGTCAACGTCGTCCCCGGCCTCACCGCGGTGGGCGCGCCGCTCGGCCTGCACGGCTCGGACCCGGTTGCGCTGCTCGATCAGGGCCGGAACGTCGAGGGCGTCGCCAGCCAGACTGCCATCCATGACGGCGTGGCGTACTACTTCGCCTCGGAAGAGAATCGCAAGGCCTTCGAGGCTAACCCAGCCCGCTATGAGGTCCGGAACGGCGGCTTCTGCACCTTCGGCGTCTCGGTGAACAAGAAGTTCGACGGCGACCCGAACTTCGCGGCGGTCGTGGACGACAAGCTCTATGTCTTCCTGTCCGAGGAAATCTATCAGGCCTTCCTCAAGGACAAGGCCGGCACCATCGCCAAGGCCGCCGAGAACTGGAAGGTGATCCAGCACACCGCCGCGAAGGACCTCTGACTGGCTGTCAACGGACCCGGCCCGCGGCATCCCGCGGACCGGAGTCCTCGCCCCTTGCAGGAGATACCCATGAGCCCAGCCATCACCCTCATCAGTCACGCACTTTGCCCCTATGTGCAGCGCATCGCCATCGCGCTTGCCGAGAAGGGCGTGCCGCATGATCGGATCACCGTAGATCTGGCGATGAAGCCCGGCTGGTTTTTGGCGCTGTCGCCGCTCGGGCGGACGCCGGTGCTGAAGGTCGGCGAGGCGGCGCTGTTCGAATCCGCCGCGATCCTCGAATTCCTAGAGGACACACAGCCCCGTCCACGCCATCCCGCCGACCCGGTCGAGCGCGCGCGGCACCGGGCGTGGATCGGCTTCGGCTCGGAATGCCTGAACGATATCGCAGGATTCTACACCGCCTCGGATTCCGGAACGCTCGAACGGAAGGCTGCAGCGCTCCCCGCCCGGTTCCGGGTGATGGAGGGCCAGCTCGGCCCCGGCCCCTGGTTCGCTGGTGAGGCGTTCAGTCTGGTCGATGCCGTCTTCGCGCCGGTGTTCCGCTACTTCGACACCTTCGACCGGATCGGCGATTTCGGCGCCTTCAACGGGCTGACCTGGATGCTAGCCTGGCGCCGCGAGCTTGCCGACAGGCCGTCGGTGCGAAACGCGGTCGCGCCCAACTATGCCGACAGGCTTTCCGACTTCCTGCGCCGGAAAGACAGCGCTCTGTCGCGGCTGATGCCGCCGCCCGGCCTCGCGCTGCGGCATTCGGCATGACCGGCGCCGTCCCCGCCCTTCGCTTCGCGCGGCTGACCGGGGTGCCGCTCGTTGATCTGGTGGCGCACATGTCCGACCCGCGCCTGCGCGAACACATGCCGCTGCTGACGTGCGCCTGGGGCGAGGCGGAGGCGCAAGCCTTCGTGGCCGCCAAAGAGGCCTGCTGGGCGCGCGACGGTCTGGGTCACTGGGCCTTCCTGGCGGATGGCCGCTATGTCGGCTGGGGCGGTTTCCAAAAAGAAGGGGATGAATGGGACTTCGGCCTCGTGCTGCGGCCGCAGGATTTCGGGCTTGGCCAGCGGATCACGCGGGCCGCGCTCGACTTCGCGCGGGCTGATCCGCGCATTCCCTTCGTCACCTTCCTCCTGCCGCCCTCGCGCCGCAACCTCGGCGCACTGCACCGGATCGGGGCACAGTCGGCCGGTCGGCAGGACCATTCCGGCGCGACATTCCTGAAATTCCGCCTCGACACCCCTTCGACAGACCCAATGCCCAAAGGAGAGAACCCATGACGACCATCGACCATCTGAGCCTCGGGGTTGCCGACGTGCCTGCAGCGCGCGCCTTCTACGACCGTGTGCTCGAGACGCTCGGCATCCGCTGCCTCGCGTCCGGTGACGGCTTCGCCGCCTTCGGCCGCGACCGCATAGCATTTCTGCTGCTGACTCCCTTCGATGGCGGACCGGCGTCGGCGGGCAACGGCGCTCACGTAGCCTTCGCTGCACCGGATCGCGAGGCGGTCGCAAAGGCCCATGCTGCGGGCCTCGATGCCGGGGCGATCGATGAAGGGGCTCCGAGTGTGCGTGCCGCCTATCCGATGCCTGGCGTCTTCGCCGCCTATCTGCGCGACCCTTGGGGCAACAAGATTGAACTGGTCCATGGCGGATTCAGCGTCTGACTGCGGCCCGGCGGGGATAGAGCGGCTGCGCGCGCAGATCGCCGCCTGTGCGGCTTGCACCGACCTTCCACTAGGGCCCCGACCGATCGTCCAGATCGGATCCGGGGCGCGCATTCTGATCGCGGGTCAGGCGCCGGGCCGACGGACGCATCTTGCCGGACGCCCCTTCGACGATGCCTCCGGCTCACGGCTGCGTGAGTGGCTTGGCCTCGACGAGGGCACCTTTTGGGACCCTGCGAAGGTTGCCATTCTGCCGATGGGATTCTGCTATCCCGGTACGGGTCGATCGGGCGACCTGCCGCCACATCCCGAATGTGCACCGCTTTGGCGGCGGCAGGTGTTAGGCGCGTTGACAAACCTGCGTCTTACCGTGGTGCTCGGACGCTATGCGCAAGCATGGCACCTGCCTGGCACAATGAATCTGTCGCTTAGGGATGCGATGCAGAAGTGGCGTTCGCGCTGGCCTGAAGTGATATTGCTGCCCCACCCAAGCCCGCGAAATTCGAGTTGGTTAGTCCGCAATGCTTGGTTTGAGGAGGATGTACTTCCCATGCTCAAAGCGTGCGTAAGCGAACTTCTCGAAATGGATTGACGCGCTGGTGTCACTCATAGTCGGTGAACTGGATGCTACCGCCATCGGGTTTGAACCGTGAATGAATGGCTCCTGCGTGACAAGGGGGCTTTGATTTTTGGCAACTGGCTGGGAGCGGCCATGTATTCGGCGTTTGTATTGCGGTTTACCCGCGCGCCCTGATGAACGTCCGCGTGATGCTCGGGTCCCCGTCAATTGCGCGCGCTTTATGCCCTCTTGTTCGAACGGCGTGTCACAGCCTCGCGTCCGTCAGGGTGCATCATCTCACCTTGCCTTCGCCGATTCGTGCAAGCCGCCTGCGGCCCGAAGTTCATTGCCCACAGGCTGCCTGCCAGGCCTTGCAGGTTCGCAGCATGGCTCAGACAGCTCGCGCAATACGTTTGGTCCGCGCGATGGCCACAAGAAACGGTCAGCGGTTTTTTCCTAGCATACGCCCCAACCAGCCGTCGCCTGAATTGAAGCGTTTGCGGGCAGAGATCACCCCCTTTGCTCCGAGATGGAGCAGACGCCGGATACGCCGATTCTCGACATCGGAGATGACACCCGAGCGTAATTTTCCTTTGTTAGGGACGGCTTTGGCGTCAGGCCCAGCCAGAGCGACAGGTCTCGGGGCGAACGTAAGACCGCTACATCCAGCAGCGTGGCAGTGAGCACACTCGCCGCGATGGGGGCAATGCCAAGCATCAACTGAATTCGGCGCGCAGTATTGTCCTGTGGCGCGGCGTAGCTCGGCGGTGATCGTTTCAATGCGCGCTTTTCTATCGGTTGAATTGCCCGACCAGGAGGTCGAGCGGGTTGCACGCCTCGAGGGGCAGTTCGACCGCCGCAACCGTCGCCAACCCTTCAGTTTGCGGGAAGGGCCTATCTCAATCGGTGAGTCGGTCTCACGGGTCGCCCAACTTGGCACACCTACGTTTAATAATTCGGGATCACTTCAAATGACCGTTCGGTCTGCAAATATTCTACCGCCCTCTAAGTCGCGACCGCCCCGGAACTGCGATACTCCGAGGCGTTGCAATTGCGACTAGACCTGCAGCAAGTGCAAATCCCTTGCTCGATCGAGCGCCTTCAACTGGTCCCCGGCTGGGTCCGCCGTCAGCAGAGAGGGCTGGAACCGCACGGTTTCGATCTTGGCCACGCCGATGAAATCGAGCCACCAGTCCAGATAGGTCGAATGGTGATCGGTGCCGTATTTGGCGGGGGCGCCCGGCGCATAGACCCCGGAGGTATAGAACACCCGCGCCGACTTGCCGCGCAGCAAGCCTCTGTAACCGGCCTCGGGATCGAAGCCGAAGAGCAGGCCGGGCTGGGTGATGATGTCGATATATTGCTTGAGCTTGTAGGGGATGCCGCCGTTCCACATCGGCACCGAGAGCACATATTCATCCGCCTCGATAAACCGGTTCGTGATGGTGACCACCTGGTCCCAGGCGCTTTGACGCGGCGCGTCCATATCGCCCACGCCGAAGAACGTCATCTTCGCCGCCGCCTTGTCCCCGTCGAATTCGGGCAGATCGGCGCTCCACAGTTCGAGCCGGTCGAGCTGGACATCCGGCTCGGCCATTTGACGCGCCGCAAGATAGGCCTCGGCCAGCTTGCCCGATTGCGAAATCGCACCGCGCGGCGAGGCCGCGATATAAAGAATTTTGGTCATTGGATTGCTCCTTTGGGTTGCAGGGTGATTACTGGGAAAAGGTGTCGCGGATCGCGGCGCCGATCTCGGGGGCGTGGGTTTCCAGCGCGAAATGGCCGGCGTCGAGAAGCCGCGTCTCGGCATCGGGCAGCAGCTTTTGCAGGCCGGTCACGGCGTCCGTGGTGAAGAACGGGTCATTCGTGCCCCAGACGATCAGCGTGCGCGGCTGCGCGCTGGCCAGATAGGCCTGCCAGGCGGGGTAGGCGGCGACGTTGTCACGATAGTTCCACAGATACTCAAGCTGGATGGCATCGTTGCCCGGGCGGTCCAGCCCGGCCTGATCGACGACCCAGGCATCGGGGCTCAACCTGTCGCGTCTGGTGCTGCCCTGCTCGTATTGCCAGCGCGTCGTCTCGGGCGCGAGGAACGCGCGGACCGGCGCCTCGGTTTCGGGCGTGCGCTCGCTCCAGTAGGGCGAGAGCTGCGACACCACCCCCGAGGACCAGCCTTCGGCATGCACGGTGGCGTTCTGGAACACGAGGCCCGCGATGCGATCGGGATGAGCGACGGCAAGCCGCATGCCCACCGGACCGCCATAGTCCTGCATATAGAGCGTGTAGTCCTCGAGCCCGAGAGCCTCGGTAAAGGCGTTCATGGTCTCGGCCAGGGTGGCGAAGTCATACTCATAATTCTCTGCCGCCGGTGCCGAAGACTGGCCAAAGCCCGGGTAGTCGGGGGCAATGACGTGATAGCTGCCCGCGATTTCCGGGATCAGGTCGCGAAACATATGCGACGATGCGGGGAAGCCATGCAGCAACAGCATGACGGGCGCATCCGTCGGCCCGGCCTCGCGGTAGGCGATCGAGAGGCCGTCAACGTCCGCGCTGCGGTAGCTGACGGGCCAGGACGCGGGGTCGCCCGCGACAGCGGCCGAGGCGAAGAGGGGCAGCGCAAGGGCTGCCGCAAGGGAGAAGCGGCTCGAAGAAGATCGGGTCATGTTACACCGTTGATCGAGGGTCAGGGCTAGTTCGATGGCTCCTTGGTAACCGTCAAAATCAGTTTTATACAGTTACTTTATTGTGATGAGGCACACGGAGTCGTAACTGGTGAAGTGCGCTTAAACAGGTTATCAAGGCGAATCGCAGCCTTGCCTCGCAGACGGAGGATCAGATGACCGAAGGCACAAGACCGGCGCCGTTCTTCATCGGAGAGAGCCCGGCGCTCGATTTCCTGAACAGCGTCGCGATGCCGCGCTCCGTGCGCTACGACTGGCTGGAGACCGGCCCCGATCTGTTGGACTGGCTTGTCGCGGCGGGGCTTGCCTCGGAGGTGGAACTGGCCCCGTTCCGCGCGGCGGCCGCCGCGCCCGCGCTGGAACAGGCGCGGCTGCAGATCGTGGCCTTCCGCGAACGGCTCCGGCCCTTCATCGCCGAGGCCGGCGACAGCGGGTTGAGCGATGCGCACCACCCCGTGATTGCCGAGATCAACGAGATCCTCGCGCGCGGCGCGCGGTTCTTGCAGCTCGCCCCCGCCCCGGATCCCGCACCGGATTCCGGCGGCGACCATGCGCGCCCCTTTGTGCTGACCGACAGGCACCCGCTGACCGCCCCGCGCGATCTGATCGTCAGGATCGCGGCCGCCGCGGCGCATCTGATCGCCGAGGCGGATTTCCACTATGTGCGGAATTGCGAGGGGTCAAGCTGCACGCTTTACTTCCTCGACATCAGCAAGAACCACAAGCGTCGCTGGTGTTCGATGGAGGTCTGCGGCAACCGGGCCAAGGCGGCCGCCCATCGCAGGCGTTGACCGGCGCGCAGGCCGCGCCGCAAAATTTCCGGACTTTCTGTGTCACAGCCTCGCTCGCCCCCGCCTCTTTCTTGACATGCGGCCGGGAGTGGCCCGGCGCAAATCAGCGAGGACGCAAGATGAAAACCCATGACGTGCAATCCATCAGCATCGCAAAACCCCGCGCGGAGGTGTTCGCCTATATCGCGAACCCGGCGAACCTGCCGGCCTGGACCAATGCCTTCAAATCCGCCGACGCCGAGCGCGCCGAGCTGGTGACCCCGAACGGGGCGGTTCCGATCCGGCTGGAAACCCGCGCCTCGGCCGAGCAGGGCACGATCGACTGGATCATGACCTTCCCGGATGGCTCGGTCGGTGCGGCCTATTCCCGGGTGACCGAGGATGCGGGCGACAGCTCGATCTATTCCTTCGTCCTGATGGCGCCGCCGGTGCCGCTCGAGGCGTTGGAAGGCGCGTTGGAGTCGCAGAAAGAGACCCTCGCGACCGAGTTGGTGTCGCTGCGCAAGCGGCTCGAAGCATGATCCATCTGGACCCGGACCAGGTGAGCGCCGCGCGGCTGGGGGACCGCGCGGCGCTGGCATCCGTGGTGCAGTCTCTGCAGGGCCCGGTCTTCCGGCTCGCCCTGCGGATGCTGGCCCATCCCGCCGATGCCGAGGATGCCACGCAGGAAATCCTGATCCAGATCATCACCCATCTGGGCACGCTCCGCGACGACCGGGCCGCCGGGGGCTGGGCGCTCAAGGTCGCCTCCCGGCACCTTGTCGGACAGCGCAAGCGCAGCCGGGTCGAGGCGATGCGGATGAGCTTCAAGGATTTTGCGGACGATCTGGACCAAGGTCTGGCCGATCCCGAGCACGATCCGGCCGACGCCGCGATCACCGCCATCGCGATCGAAGAGATCAAGGTGGGCTGCACGCTGGCGATGCTGACCTGTCTCAGCCGCACCCTGCGCATCGCCTATGTGCTGGGGGATATCTTCGAGATGTCCGACAGCGAGGCGGCGGAGGCGCTCGAGATTTCCGCCGCAGCCTATCGGCAAAGGCTGAGCCGAGCCCGGCAGGAGGTCACGCGCTTCGTCAAGGCCCAGTGCGGGGTGGTGTCGCAAACCGCGGCCTGCAGATGCGAGAAACGCCTGAGCGCGGCACGGGCGAGCGACCGGATCACTTTGGGCGCTCCGGCGTTCCCGCTGAACTCGCCGGCCTGCGACATCCGCGACCTGCGGCGCCAGATTAGGACATTGGAAGAGGGGCGCAGGGCGGCCGCGCTCATGCGCTCGAACCCGGATTTTCCGACCAATGTCGGCGATCTGATCATGGCGGCGATGAAATAGCGCCGCCAAGGGATGGCTTGCAGCCCGGTCGGTCTGATCGCTCGACCGCGGTGGGTGGGTCTTTTCCGGGGCCGCGGGGGAGGGGCGCGCGCTTGCCCGCATTCGGCCAGATCTGCGCCGCAGACGGCCAATGGCACGCTTTGATCCCGGACCCCGCGCAAAGCTGATAGAGAGGACAGGCGCACAGACAAGGACGCCCGGCGATGATCAAACAGCCCCTTCTGTCACGGCTCGAGAGATCGATCACCACCGCCTTTCTGTCCGGGCAGATGACGCGGGGGGTCTGGATCAATGGCTGCCAACAGCCGCAGAGCATCACCAGAATGGATATCTCCGCCCCGATGCTGATGTTCCCGGTCATCGGGCTCAAACGGGTCGTCGCGGATCGGCAGAGCTATGACGCCCGTCCCGGGCAGGTTCTGATGCTCCCCACGGGCGCGCGCTGCGATATCGAGAACATTCCCGAACGCGGGCAGAGCCGGTTTCTGGGCGCGTCGCTGGTCTTTGACCGCCAAACCACGGAGCTGTTCAACAAGATCTATTCCGATGGGCTGAAGGACTGGGATCTGACGCCGAAGTGGAAGGCCGCCGGATCGGAAGAGCTTTATTCCCTCGTCGCGGACTGGATCACCCATGACCAGAGCTATCCCGCAGACCTGACCCAGACCCGCCACCGGCTCGTCGAGGTCCTGCTCATCCTTGCGCGGCAGGGTCTGGCCGGGAACCTGCTGATCGCGCGCGGGGACACATTGTCCGCGCGGATCACCCAGCATTTCCAGACCGATCTGTCGCGCGATTGGTCCGTGAAGGATCTGACCCGGGTCCTTGCGATGAGCGAGCGGACCCTGCGCCGCCGTCTGCAAGCCGAGAACACCGGGTTTCGCGAGCTGCTCGAAGATACGCGCCTCAATCGGGGGGTGGAGCGGGTGATTTCCTCTGACATGCCGATCGGACAGATCGCCTTTGACTGCGGCTACCAGTCGCAATCTCGCTTTGCCGAGAGGTTCCGGCTGCGGTTTTCGATGAGCCCGACCGAGTTGCGCGCGACGCAGGGGCGAACGATGGGGGGCGGTCGATGGGGGGGCGGCCGATGGGGGGGCGGCCGATGGGCGAGCTGGTGACCCTGACCCCGGCGCGCGCGCGCCTTTGACCGTTTGCGGCGCGCCCCTGACCATCCGCAGCGCGAAAACCCCCTGATTATGGCCCAAGTCTTGTCCAGCAACTCTGGAAAGGACCGCTGTGATGTTCTCCCTCAAACCCCTCCTGTGCGCGGGCGTCGTGCTCGCCGCCCTGCCTGCCCTGGCGATGGCAGAGACCGAAATTCTTCTGCCGGATGCCGCATTCGCGCCGGAAGGCATCTCGAATGACGCCGCGGGCAATCTCTATGTCGGCAGCCTGACGCAGGGACGGATCCTCAAAATCTCGGCCACGCGCAGCGTCTCTGACTTCGCGCCTGCCGGGGCAAATGGCCTTGTCAGTGTCGTCGGGGTCCATGTCGCGGGCGATGCGGCCTATGCCTGTTCGTCCGATCCGGGCATCAGCGCGTTGACGGGAACGGCCGCCCCGGCGCTGGTCGCCTTCGACACCGAATCCGGCGCGCCCGCGGGCCGATACCCGCTGCCCGAAGGGGGGATGTTCTGCAACGACATCGCCGCCTTGCCCGATGGCACGATCCTTGTCACCGACAGCTTTGTGCCGCGCATCTATGCCCTCGCCCCCGGCGCGGATCGGCTGGAGATCTGGCTCGACGACGCCCGTTTTGCGGGCGAAGGCTTCAACCTGAACGGCATTGCCTATGATGACGGGGCGGTTTTCGTCGCCCGCTACAACACCGGCACGTTGCATCGGATCGCGCTGGACGCAGAGGGGCAGGCCGGGGCGATCACGGATCTGACGATGTCGACCGAGATCCATGGCGCGGACGGTCTGACGGCTCTGGGCGGCGGCCGGTTTCTGATTGTCGAAGGCGGGGGATTGTCTGCGGGCGCGCGCGGTGCCCTGTGGGGCGCCACCGTTTCGGGCGCTCAGGCGACGCTCGAGGTGATCGCAGAGGATCTGAACGTCCCGACGACGGCGACGGTCATCGGCCAGACGGCCTATGTCGTCGAAGGTCAGCTCGACCATCTGTTCGACCCGACGGCAGGTGCGGCCGATCCCTATCGCATCCTTGCGATCGACCTGCCCGCAGACTTTCGATAATCCCGGAAAGGAACTAACCATGACAACGCATGTTATCGTGCTCTCGAAACCGGACCCCGCCAAGGCGGACGGTGCCAGACGCTACGCGGATGCGGTCCAGCCCCTGCTGAAGGCCGCGGGCGTCATCCCGACGCTGCGCGCGCCCGTTGCGGTCAGCGTGGCGGGCAAGACCACTCCGGCCACGGTGTTGGTTCTGGAGTTTGCCGACGCGGCCGCGGCGAGCGGGTTCTTTGATCAGCCAGCCTATCGCGACCTGATCCCGCTGCGGGACGACAGCTTCGCCCATATGGAAATCCATATCCTGGGCGGCTGAGCGATGATTGCGGCCCCAGCGCGGCAGAGGGCCGCGCCGGGGCCCGGCTACACCCGGCCCACCCGGCCACACTGGGCGGCGCCCTCACAAGCGCGTAACGCGACTGTGAGGGCGCTTTCGCTTTCAATTAATAAGAGACTGGTCTATTCATGAGTCGTGAGCAGCAGGAGACCCCTGAAATGGCACGACCGAAAAACGAAAAAACGCATCTGTCGCACCGGGAGAAACTCCTCGAGGCGGGCGAGCGCGCCTTTCGGGAAACCAGTTTTTCCGAGAGCGGAATCAATGAGATACTGGCCGCATCGGGCGTGCCAAAGGGCTCTTTCTATCACCATTTCCCCTCCAAGGAGGCCTTCGGAATCGCGGTGGCCGATCGCTACAGCGAGGCGCAGATCGCGGCCGCGAAAACGGTTCTGGAGGATGCCTCGCGCCCGCCCATCGACCGCCTGCGCGCCTTCTATGAGGGCGCCCGCACGGACATGGGGAACCGCAAATTCCAACAGGGTTGCCTGATGTGCAACCTCTCGACCGAACTCGCCGACGAGAGACCCGCGTTTCAGGCCGCGCTGGATGCGCATTGGCGCGCGCTGACCGCGGTGCTGGAAGACTGCCTTGCCGAGGTCGAGCTGTCCGACCTCGGCTTGCAACATCTCACGCCGGCACAGGCTGCCGACTGGCTCCTGAATTCCTGGAGCGGGGCGCTGACGCGGATGAAGGTCCGCGGCAACGACGAACCCCTCGCCCTCTTCATGCAAACGGTTTTCCGAACAAAGGACCTGCAGAAATGACCTCAAAAACCATCCTCATCACCGGAGCAAGTCGCGGAATTGGCCTGCGCACGGCCAAATCGCTCGCGGCGCGCGGCCACCGTGTCTATGCCGGAGTGCGCGATCTGACCGGGCGCAATGCCGCTGCCGCGGCCGAATTGGCGGCATTTCCCGAAGGTCGGATCGTGCCGGTCGAGCTGGATGTGACCAGCGACGCCGGATGCGCCGCGGCCGTTGCGACGATCGAAGCCGAGGCCCCGATCGATGTGCTGATCAATAACGCCGGGATCATGCCCGTTGGCCTGACCGAGGCCTTCACGCTTGATCAGGCCAAGGACCTGTTTGACGTGAACCTCTATGGCATCATGCGGATGAGCCGCGCCGTTCTTGGGCCGATGCGCGCCAGAAAGTCGGGCCTTATCATCAGCCTGAGCTCTGCCGCAGGCCGTTTCGGGATGCCGTATTTCGGCCTCTACTGTGCCAGCAAATGGGCGATGGAGGCGTATTGCGAGTCGCTGCATTACGAGCTCGAAACATTCGGGATCGAGTCGCTTCTGGTCGAGCCCAGCGGCCACGGGACCGACCTTGTCACGACGGCCCCCGCGCCGGCCGATGCGGCGCGCCTGCGGGAATATGGGGATCTGGCCAAGGGGCGCGACCGCCTTCTGGGGATGTTTCAGGGTATGTTTGACCAAGGCGATGCAAGCACGGATGCCGTCAACGTCGCCGAGCGCATCGCCGATCTTGTGGACATGACCGCGCCCCGTCCGATCCGGACGCAGGTCGGCCAAGACATGGGGGTCAGGGCCGTGAACGAGGCGGTTCTGCCGATTCAGGCCGAGCTCATCAAAGCTCTGAAACCGGTCTATCGGGGGGCTGTCTGAATGTCCGCCAGCACGCCCAAACTGTTTCTCTTCGCGGTGATCCAGCCGAAGCCCGAGCATTTCGAGGATGCCAGATCCGCCCTGGATGCGCTCATTCCGCCGACCCTGACGGAGCCGGGGTGCCACCTCTTTTCGGCCTTCGTCAGCAAGGACCGCAGCAACACATTGCATCTGTTCGAGTGCTTCGACGATGAGGCGGCCCTGAACGCCCATTATGCGCAGGACTACACGGTGGAGGTTTTCAAGAAATATGAAAGCTGGCTCGCCGCGCCTGTCGAGGTGACGAAGATGTGGGCGTCCTCGCCGGTGAGCTGGGCGCAGTTTCATGCGTAGCGTGACGCCCGGTGCGGTTTCCGGGGCAGTTCCCGGTGCAGTTCCAGTTCGCGGGGCCTTCACGGGCCCCGCAAGCGGCTCGTGCCCCATGACCGCGACCTGCGGCCCGCGGTCGATGCCGTCTGACTCTGGTCGGGGCGTCAGCGGCCCGACGCACTCGATTGACAGCCCGGGATGGGATCAGCCGTGCCAGTGACATTGAGAACGCCCCACGAGAGCCCGTCCCCCTCGCTCTTCGAGCAATGCGTGGCGCAGGCCAACCGGCTGCGCGCGCACGAACCGATCCTAGCCCGGGTTCTTGCCCCCCTTGCGGAGGCCTCATCCCTTGAAGGGATGCTGGCGCGGCACCTGTCCGCGGTCCTTCATGCGCCCGGCGTCGATATCCCCGCCCTGACGGATCTGTTCGCCGAGGTCTTGCAGGCGCATCCGTCGATCACGGGCGCCGCCGTCGCGGACCTCGTCGCCGCCTGCGAGCGTGATCCGGCCTGCACCAGTCCCTTTCACGCCTTGCTCAACTTCAAGGGGTTTCAGGCGGTGCAGGCCCATCGGATCGCGCATCACCTCTTGCAGGACGGGCGCGCAGACCTTGCCAGCTGGCTGTCAAATCGGGTCTCGGTGGTCTTGGGTGTCGATATTCACCCCGCTGCCCGGCTTGGACGCGGCCTTCTGATCGACCACGGGACGGGGGTCGTGATCGGCGAGACGACGGTCGTCGGCGATGATGTCTCGATCATGCAGAACGTGACGCTGGGCGGCACCGGCAATGAGACCGGCGACCGACATCCCAAAATCGCTGAGGGTGTGATGATCGGCAGCGGCGCCAAGGTTCTGGGAAATGTCACAATCGGCGCCATGAGCAAGGTTGCGGCCGGCAGTGTTGTCCTGAAGGACGTGCCCCCGAACACCACAGTCGCCGGAATTCCCGCGAAAGTGGTGCGATGGAACGCACCCTCGCAGAGGCCATCGCAGGCGATGGACCAGCAGATCTAACAAGGTTGCGAAATCGTCCTTGGGCCGGAGCAGTCTCTGCTTCGGAATTCGCTGCCGGGTCTCAGTTGCTGCCGGTTTCGTGGAGAGCAGTTTAAGCTAGCATAGCACGGGCATGGTCGGTGCCGAAGAAAAACGCTTCGTTCAAGAGCTCGTCCCAGAGGTGGCCTGCGGCCTTTGCGGCAGGTCCGGTTTAAAAGGTTGCGCGCCCTGTCTGGTCTGCCGGGCGCATGGGGCTTGGTCAGGCGAAGGCAGACGCGGACCGGTCACGCCAGCGCACCGGTGATATGGTCCATGCTGGCGCGCAACGCGGCGGCTGGGTTGGCAAGCGCATGGGTTTCAGGGGCGAAGGCTTCGTAGGAAATCGGCCCGTCCCAGCCCGCGGCACGCAGGGCGGCGATCTGGTCGATGTTGCCCAGACGGTCGCCTCGGGTGACCAGCACGCGGTGTGGGTCGCGCATGTCAGCGATGCTGACCGTCTGATCGACGACGCCCGAGACATGCACGATTCCGGTATGGTCGGCGAAGATCGGTCCGCCATCGGCCAAAGTGTGGTGGAAGGTGTCATGCACCAGCTTGAAGCGCCCGGTTCCGCCCACCGCCTCGATCGCCTCCACCGCTTCGGCCTTGTAGCGCAGCGCACAGGTTTCAAAGCCCAGCGGTTCGACCAGCCCGACCAGCCCATGATCTTCAAGCATTGGCTTCAGCGCCTTCAGCGCCACGCGCAACGTGGCCTGCCGTTCTCCATTGCCCATGCCAAGGTTATCGTTGCGCGGGATCAAGCTGACAGCTTCGGCCCCGGCGGCCTTGGCGATTTTCATCAGGGCAAGCGCCTCTGTGGCTTTGTCGTTGGACCAGTCATTGAACCGTTTCACTTCGGCCAAAGCCAAAAGCCGGAGGCCGGATGCGGCCAGAATGTCGCGAGCGGCTTCGGGTCTCATGCCATCGAACAGCGGTTGCGGCAAGTCGTTCCGGGCCTCGACGCCGACACAGCCAAGGCTGGTAGCAAGGGCCACCATGTCGCGGAACGACGCCTTGGCGACCGTCATGTGGTTCAGGGCAAACTTCAGCATCTACGGCCTCCCCGCCGTGCAATCTTGTTGGGGGAGGCTTCGCCCTGCGAGGCGACATGCGTCAAGTTGTCCTGCCGTTTTTGCGTCAAGTCTGACGAAAAGTCAGCCGACTCAATGATGAAATCAAATCATACCGATTCCGCCAGATAGAGGTCCGGCATCAGGAAATGTTGCCCCTGCACTGGCCCCATCCCCTGCTGCACAACCTCGGCCGCAAGGCTGATCAGATCGGCGCAAAGCCGGGACAAAGGTGTACCGATCACCATGGTCACATCGCGGCTGATCAGCGCGGCGCGGCTTTCCGGCGTCAACTCGTTCACTACCAGAGCCACCTCTCCCGGTTCGCGCATCTCTTTCACGGCGGCGATGGCCCCTTCCATCCCGCCGCCCGCGCAATAGATGCCGCGCAGATCGGGGTGGCGTGACAGGAGATCCAGCGTCGCCTCATAGGTCAGTTGCCGGGTTTCAAGATTGACCAGGGTATCCAGTACCTGAAACTGAGGCGCATGTTCACGGAAGTAGCTGCGAACCCCGGTTTCTCGCAGCTCGTGGCCGTGCCAACGGTAGCCGCCTACGAAAACTGCAATCTTTCCAGGATGATGCGCCGCCGTGGCAATCATGTGTGCGGCGATCCTACCAACTTTCAGATTGTTCAGGCCCAGATAATTCTGCCGAACGCCCTGCGCGAAGTCGCTTAATAGCGCAAAGCAGGGAATGCCTTGCGCGTTCAATCTTTGCACGGTTTCGGTCACGTCAGGATGGGTGACCGCAGTGGCAGCAATCGCATCAACGCGGTTAGCCATCCCCTCCATCAGCGTGGTGAAATCGCGGGGTGATTGCGAGGCGGCAAAGGCCAGCTGAACCGATGCGCGCCGACCGGTGGCCTGCTGAACGGCGCGTTCCGCCTCCGTCGCAAATTGCTGGTAGAAGGACTGGCGCTCCTTGTGCAGGACAATTCCCAGTCGCAACCGGGGCAGATCAGCCTGCATGCGTTGCCCGATCAGGGTCGCCGCGTGATAGCCGATCTGCCGCGCGGCCTCATAGACCTTGCGGGCGGTCTCCTCGCGCACCTTCTCGCGTCCGTTCAGAACCCGGTCCACCGTGGCGCTGGAAACCCCCGCAGCGCGGGCAACATCGTGGATCGTGGGACGGCTGGCCATGCTGAATCCTGACGAAAAACAATCATTCATGTCGGCAAGAGTGATGTGCGGTGATGGAATAAGCAAGTGTGAGTCTTGGAGGATGCCCGCGCCCGGGCTTAACAGGGGCGAGAACACGGGTCGAACCCGTCACAGCCCTGACGGACCCTATGGCCGGGCAAGGCGGGGCGGGCAAGCAAGGGAGGAATACGATGGGCAAGCGTGATTACAGCCCCTTCGGCGCCGACGCGAAGCGCGCGGTGGACAGCGGGCTTACAGCGGCCGAATGGTATCATACTGACGTGCCGCGCAAGGTGATGAAGGATCTGATGGCGCGAAAAGACGGCCCGGCGATCCGCGACACTGTCCTGCTTTATGGGCTGATGATCGTGTTTGCAGGGGCAGGAGTCGCGCTTTGGCCCTCGTGGTGGTCGGCTCCGTTCTGGCTGGCCTATGGCGTCCTTTACGGCAGCGCCTCGGATTCTCGCTGGCACGAATGCAGCCATGGCACCGCCTTCCGCACCCCATGGATGAACAACGTGGTCTACCAGATCGCCAGCTTCATGATCATGCGCAACTCGGCCACCTGGCGGTGGAGCCATGCCCGCCACCATTCGGAGACCTATTTCGTAGGCCGCGACCCGGAAATCGCAGTGATGCGCCCGCCGGAACTGGCGAAGGTGATTTTGAACTTCTTTGGGGTTTTGGACGTGCTGCACTTCATTCCGACCTTGATCCGGAACGCCCTTGTCGGGCCGACCAAGGCGGAACGCACCTTTGTCCCCGAAAGCGAATGGGTGAAGGTGCAGCGTGTCGCGCGGGTTCATCTGGCGATCTATCTGGCGGCGATCGGTCTGGCGGTCTGGCTGGGGTCGATCCTGCCTCTGATGGTGATCGGCCTGCCGCGAATGTATGGCGCATGGCACCACGTCATGACCGGGCTTCTCCAGCACGGCGGCCTTGCCGACAATGTCATCGACCACCGGCTGAACAGCCGTACGGTCTATATGAACCCGATCAGCCGCTTCATCTACTGGAACATGAACTATCACGTCGAACACCACATGTTTCCTATGGTGCCCTACCATGCGCTGCCGCGCCTGCATCAGGCCATCAAGGACGACCTGCCGCCCCCTAACCGTAGCATCGGCGAGGCGTTCCGCGAGATGTGGCCAGCGCTCAAGCGGCAGCTTCTGAACGAGGATTACTTCCTGAAACGCGATCTGCCCGCGACGGCCAAGCCCTACCGCGAGGATTTCCACCAATATGTGCCGGGCATGATGCGCCCCGCCGCCACTGAGTGAGGACAGACCATGCCCTGGATTGACGCCTGCGCCACCGATGACATCGACGAAGAAGACCTGATCCGTTTCGATCATGGTAGCCAGACTTTCGCCATCTACCATTCGCCCGAGGGGGAGTTTTTCGCTACCGCCGGCCTTTGCACGCATGAAGATGTGCATCTTTGCGACGGTCTGGTGATGGGTCATCTTATCGAATGCCCAAAGCACAACGGTCAGTTCGATTATCGCACCGGTGAGGCGATGCGCGCGCCCGTCTGCGTGAAACTGCGCACCTTTCCGGTCAAGGTCGAAGACGGTCGCGTCTTTGTCGAGGTGGCGTGATGGCGCGTCTGACAGTCCGTGACCTGCTGGATGCGCGTGGCAAGCACCAGTTCGCCATGCTGCGGGTGGAAACCATCGAAGAGGCCGAAGCAGCCGCGAAGGCAGGGGTCGAGCTCCTGTCTGTCCCGCCCTCGATGATCCTTGATGGCCGCTTCCGCGAGGTCGCGCCCGATTGCTTCGCCCTCCCCGGCGACAACTTCTATGAAATAGGCGGGACTGAGGATTTCCTGCGGTGGGCCTTCCCGCTGTATAAGCACGGAGCCGACGGGTTCTATTGCTCCGGCTCGCTGGACACGATCCGCGCCATGGCCGATCACGGACTACCGGTCTGCGGCCATGTCGGGCTGATCCCGTCCAAACGCACCTGGACCGGGGGCTTTAAGGCCGTGGGCAAGACGCTGGAAACCGCGCAATTGGTCTGGCAGCAGGTCAGGGCGGCCGAGGAGGCAGGGGCATTCGCTGTAGAAATCGAGGTCGTGCCGCATTCCATTACCCGCGCGATTGCGGAACGGACCACCTTGTTCCTGATCTCGATGGGGGCCGGGGCCGCAGGCCACGCGCAATATCTGTTCAGCGATGATGTGCTGGGCCAGAACCGTGGCCGCATTCCGCGCCATGCGAAGGTCTATGCCGATTTCGCGGCAGAACATGATCGGCTTCAGGCCATGCGGATCGAAGCGATGGGACGCTTTGCCCGCGATGTCCACGAAGGCGATTATCCCACACCGCAATTTCTGGTGGATTGCGAAAGCGAGGTTGTTGAGGCTTTTCGTGATTGGCTGGATAGAATGACTTGACCGAAAAGGGACGGTGTCTTTTCCCGTTCAGGCGCTTTGCTTGGGGCAAAGCGGAACTTGAGGTGACCCCCGCACGGTGGTTTGGCTCTGGGCTCCAATCGGTTTCCGACGTGTTGGCACTGATGTCGAATGGTCTGGTGTGCGCGTAAATGGTTCGACCGTCGGATTTGGACCAAAGCGAAGCTCAGGCGCGACCGGCTTCCTTGTCGAGCAGCCCCTGCAGTAGCGCGAGCCGATTTCCGCTGAAATCACCCACCTCGAGCGTCAATCCCTTCATGGCGCGCACGAAGAACTGGCGGAAATCCTTCCGTTCTCCGCACCAGGCAAGCAGCTTCACTCCCTGAGGCGGGTGCACCAGGGCCAGTGGCAACACTGTGCGCGTGGTCTCTTTCCCCGAAAGGTCGGTGTAGCCGAAGGCCACCGGCCGGCTCGTGCGTATCGCCCCGTGGAGCGTGGCAAGATCGGCTGTTGCTGCCTGGGGCAGATCGTCGTGCCAATAGGTGGCGGGACGCACGTCCAGCAACTGGTAGATGCGACCGAGAAGGCCGGCTTCGGGGTCGGTTTCTGCGAGGCGGACCAGCGTTGCTTCGGCGCTTGCCGCGGCGACCGGATCGCCGCGATGGCTTGCGAGGGCAAGCCCGCGAAGGGCTGCGTCACGCAGTTCGGGATCCAAGGGAGATGTCGTTTGGGCTCCAACACTGGCCGCAGCACTTTGCCCAAAGCCGATTGCAGCGGCCAGTCCGGCAAGCCGGGTGCCGAGCGCGCGACGCGTCAGGGTCAAGGGCAGGGGGCGACCGGGTCGCATGGCGAATCCTCATCAGCACTGGAAAAGGTGCGGTTAATCGCACGGCTGAGGCCGTTTGGTCCAGTATTTTCGCGGAAACCGACGGCCAGCGTCCTTGGAAACAGCCCGTACCCGACAAACCCAAAGTGGCCGAAACAGCGGACTGCGGCCCTTACCCAATCGCAGATGATGCTAAAGCTCCATACCGCTAAGCTTCTGGGAAAACTTGCTCATCTTGGCGACGGCGATTGTGACGGAGGGCTTCAGGGCATCGAGATCAACCTCGGGCGCGGCGACTGCGTTTCCTTCAGCCTGCGCTTCGGCATCGGTTTCTGACCGCGCTGCCTTCGCGGAGACGCCCTGCCGCGCCACAATCTCAGCCGCCAGCTTCGGCTCGGGCTCCACCGGGGTGTCCGCCTTCGGCTTCTCCGGCCGCACAAAATCGACCACCATCCGTTCGGCCAAGCGGCGCTCCAGCGCTTCCATACGCGCGGTCAAAACCTGGACTGCAGCGGCCTCCCTGGGGGGGTAGGGCAGGGGGCCGGATTGTGCCTCGAAGAGCGTCTTGAAGGTCGGATCCTGGAAATAGACGATCCGGTGGACAAGGAGCGGGTTCTGCCGTTCCGGGATGAGGATAGCCTGATCGGGGTTCAGGCGCCGCACCTCGTCGGGGGTTAGGAGCGGCTGGTCGTTGCAGCTGAGGGCAACATCCTGTGCGAACATGTCCGCATGATCCAGCGCAGTCACAAGCTGACAGCGCAGACGATCTATGATTGGCGGCACTATCTGGCTGTCGTTCAGCGCAAGCCCGGGGCTTTGCGCAATGGTGCGCCATTCCTCGAATTGCCAATCCCATTCAGGCAGTTGCAAGAGCAGATGTTGCGCAAACCGGGTGGCGATCGCGAGATGGTCGATGTCCTGGCGTTGGTCACTTCTGGGTGGAAATCAACAGGCGCGCCTTTGGCCTTGCATCAAGCCCTGACCGAGAGCTTTCCGGCCATGCCACCCGAGATGCGGGATGATGTTGT
>NZ_JBALHR010000023.1:0-22523 GCF_036964905.1 Gemmobacter denitrificans | reverse complement strand
AGCAGACCCTGGCTGCAGCCGCGGCCCGGGAAACGGCGCTGGCGGCGGATCTGGCGCAATACGAGGCCGAGCTTGCGACGCTGCGCGACGAACGCCATGTGCTGCGCAGCACGCTGGATCAGCGCAGCCACGAGATCGACCAGACCCGCGCCGCCCTGGCCGAGGCCGAGGCGGCACTGGATGCCGCCCGCGCGACCGCGCAGGCCCGCGAGGCCGAATTGCAGCAGGCGCTGGATCAGACCCGGGAAGAGGCCGGTGCCCGCGAGGCCCGGCTGGCTGAGCTGGACGCGGCCCGCAGGCAGGATGCGGCGGAACTGGCCGAGCGCAACCGGGCGCTGTCCAGCCAGCGCAAGCGGCTGGCCGAACTGGATGCCGAAGCCCAGGCCCAGGCCCGCGATCTGGCCGGGATGGCCCGGATGGTGATCGAAAAGGAAGAGGCACTGAAGCGGCGCAACGCGGCGGTGGCCAGCGAAGTACAGGCATTGAAACAGGAAATCGAGGCCCGTGCGCAGGAAATCGGGGCCTTGCGCACCGATCTCGAGGCGCGGGCCCGGGCATTGGCAGACAGCGAGGGGCGTGTTCAGGCCCTTCTGGGCAGCACGTCCTGGCGGGTCACCGGCCCGTTGCGGCAGCTGTCCCTGGTATTCAGACGGTAAGCGGTTTTCTCATACACTGGATGGCCGTTTCCCCCGGTATTGATAGGGGTGCGGCCCGGAAAGACGGGATTGAAAGACGATGAGCATTTCTGACGAGATCAAGGCCTCGGGCCTGTTTGACCGGGACTGGTACGAAAAGACCTATCGCGATGTCGGCATGTCGGGGATTCCGCCGCTGGCCCATTTCGTGCGCATCGGGATGAAGCTGCATCGCAACCCGGGGCCGAAATTCGATACGGCCTGGTATCTGCAGCAAACCCCCGAAGCGGCGAGCGGCGATCTGCCGCCGGTGATGCATTACCTGCGCTTCGGGCGTCAGGTGGGCAAGACGCCCCGCCCGCCATCCGGGGCAGAGGCCCAGGCCGCCGCAGAGGGCGGCCCCATCGCGGCAAAACCGGACCTGCACCCGGCGGCTTCGCAGGGGGGGCCGCAATTCCGGCTGGGGCGCGATGCCTTCATGCTGCGCGGGCTGCGTCCGCAGGCCGATATCGCCGTGGTGGTCAATGCCCCCGATACGGCAAGCTGGGCCGGGGCGCTGGATCTTCTGCCGGTGATCGGCCTGCCGCATGACCTGTTCCTGCTGGGGGCGGTCGAGGCGGAAACGAGCCCCTATGGCGCGCTGACCGTATCGGTCACCGAGGTGAGCGGCGGCGACGCGCCGGGCAATGCCCAGGCCTTCCTGCGGCTGGCCTCTTCGAATGTCTTTGACGATTACCGCGCCGTGCTCTGGCTGTCGCCCGGTGAAACGGCCGAGGCGGAGGCCGGTCCGAGCGCGATTGCGGCGCAGGCCCGGGCCTTCCTGGCCGATCCCGATCTGGGGATGCTGGGCGCGCGGCTGGAGGCGGCCGGGGATCCGCGCCTGCTGGCCGGGCTGAAGACGGCGCTGCCGCGTCTGGGTCTGGCCTTGCCCGAGGCCGGGGTGACCCTGCCGAAAGGTCCGGCGATCTGGATCAGGCCGCTGGTGCTGCGCGGTCTGGCCCCGGCGCTGCGCCCCGATGAGCTGACCCCGCCCGGCGCGGCCAAGGGCTTTCCGGGCCGCGATACGGTGCTGGGCCTGCTGGCCACGCTGGCGGCCCAGGCGGGGCTTGCGCTGCGCGATGCCACGCCGCAGCCCGCCGCACCGCCGCAGGTTCCGGCCCGGCCCCGCACCGTGAAGACCGTGGCCTTCTACCTGCCGCAATTCCACCCGATCCCGGAAAACGATCTGTGGTGGGGCAAGGGCTTTACCGAATGGTCCAATGTCACGCGGGCGCGCCAGTTGTTCCGGGGCCATTACCAGCCGCGCGTGCCCACCGAACTGGGCTATTACGACCTGCGGCTGGAGGAAACCCAGGTGGCGCAGGCCAGACTGGCCAGCGAATTCGGCATCCATGGCTTTTGCTATTACTACTACTGGTTTGACGGCAAGAAGCTGCTGAACCATCCGATCGAGCAGATGGCGAAATCGACCAGCATCGATACCGGCTTCTGCGTCTGCTGGGCCAATGAGAACTGGTCGCGCAACTGGGATGGCCAGAACCGCCATGTGCTGATGGAACAGACCTACAGCATGGAGAGCAATATCGCGCTGATCCGCGAATTGATCCCCATGATGAAGGACCCGCGCTGGATCCGCCATGACGGCAAGCCGGTGATGATGGTCTATCGCATCTCGATCATCCCCAACTGGCTGGAAACCGCCGAAGCCTGGCGCGAGGAATGCCGCAAGGCGGGCCTGGGCGAGATTCACCTTTGCGCGGTGCGCTTCGGTCTGGAAACCCTGCAGGGCGGGCCGCAGGATCATGGGCTGGACAGCTATGTGCTGTTCCCGCCGCATGAATCGGCACGCCTTGACCTGCGCGACAAGGTTCTGGACCTGCACAAGGATTTCGGCGGCCAGATCTTCGATTACAGCGCCGTGGTCGATGGCGATCTGGAGGTCTTTGACCAGGATTATGGCTGGCCGGTCCATCGCGGCGCCATGCTGGGCTGGGACAATACCGCCCGCCGCCTGACCGATGCGCGGGTGTTCCACGGGGCCACGCCCTATGGGTTCCGCCGCTGGGTGAAGGGCGTGCTGGAACAGGAACAGCGGCTGAACCCGCATGAGGAATCGCTGTTCTTCATCAATGCCTGGAACGAATGGGCCGAAGGCACCTATCTGGAACCCGATCAGCGGTGGGGGCGGAGCTATCTGAAGGCCTTCACCTCGGCGGTGGAGGCCTCGCCCGGCATCACCACCCCGGTGCTGCCGGCCGGGGTCGCGGCGCAGCCGCGCGGTGAAACCGCGCTGGAGGCCCTGGGCAATCCCGATGCCCGGGCGCTGGCCGCGCCGGTCTGGCACAAGGGCGCGCGCGCCCATAATCCCGATTGGCCGACGGTCCTGCTCTGTGCCCATATTTCGGGCCATCACCTGTTTGGCGGTGAACGCAGCCTGCTGGATGTGCTGGAGGGGCTGGCGCTTCTGCCGGTGAATGTGGTGATGACGCTGCCTTCGGGCAACAACATGGCCTATATCCGCGAGATCTGCGCCCGCGCCCTGGGGGTTTACGCCTTCCCCTATCCGCAATGGGTGAATGACCGCGCCGATCAGGCCTGGCTGACCAGCAGCTTTGCCGACATCATCGCCCGCCATGCGGTGGATGTGGTCCATGCCAATACGATCGTGCTGCTGGAACCGCTGGAAGCGGCGGCCCGGATGCAGCGGGTGCGGGTCATCCATTCGCGCGAACTCATCTCGCTGGACGATCCCCTGCGCGAGCGCATCGGGCTGGGCGTGGCCGAGATCCTGACCCGGGTCTATGACCGGTCCGACTGGGTGATCGGCAACAGCCGGGCCACCGAGGCGCTGTTCTCGCGCCCGGGCAAGACCCTTTATGTACCCAATGCCGTCACGGTCGAGGATTTCGATCTGGGCAACAAGTTCGGCAATGGCATCAAGTTCGGCATTGTCAGTTCGAATATCCCGAAAAAGGGCGTGGCCGATTTCGTCGAAGTGGCGCGGCGCTGCGCCGCCCGCTGCCCGCGGGCGAAATTCGTCATCGTCGGCCCGGTGAATGATCAGGTGAAGGCCTGGCAGGCCGAGGTGCAGGCGGGCAGCCGCCCCGACAATCTGATCATCGCAGGCTATGCCGACCATCCGCGCAAGGCGATGTCGGAGCTCAATGTGCTGTTGAACCTGTCGCATTTCGCCGAGAGCTTTGGCCGCACCGTGGCCGAAGGCATGGCGGCGCGGCGTCCGGTCATCGCCTATGACTGGGGGGCGCTGTCGGAACTGGTGCAGCATGGCCAGACCGGCCTTCTGGTGCCCTATCGCGATATCGACGGGGTCGTCGAGGCCGTCGCCCGCCTGTGCGAGGATGACAGCCTGATCGGCAAGATGGGCGAGGCCGGGCGCGAGTTTGTCAGCCGCCATTTCGCGCAGGCCAATCTGCAGGCCAATCTGGCCGAGGGCTATGCCCGCATCCTTGACCGGCCGATGGTGGGGCAGGGCGCAGGCGCCCCGGTTGCCGCCGCGCCGACGGCTGCGCGCCGCATCGGCCTGCCGCCCGCCCGCACCACGGTGATCGTGCCGGTCTACAATGCGCCCGACGAGGTGCGCGACTGCCTGACCTCGGTGCTGAAACATACCGATCTTGCGCGCGACCGGCTGCTGGTCATCGATGATGGCAGCCCCGATCCGGCCGTGGCGCCGATGCTGGCCGAATTCGAAGGCAGGCCCGGGGTCACGATCCTGAAGAACAGCCCCAATATCGGCTATACCAAGACCATCAACCGCGGCATCCGTGAAGCGGGCGAAGATGATGTCGTGCTGCTCAATTCCGATACCGTGGTGACGCCGCGCTGGCTGGAGGGGCTGCGCAGCGCCGCCTATTGTCGCCCCAAGGTCGGCACGGTGACCGCGATGAGCGACAATGCCGGGGCGTTTTCCTTCCCGACCTTCAACGAATACTGCCCGCGCCCGGCGCATCTGACGCATGAGGACTATGCGCTGCTGCTGACCCAGGCGACACGGGGCTGCGTGCCCCCCGAAGTGCCGACCGGATCGGGCTTCTGCTTCTATATCCGCCGGGCGATGATGGCGGAATGCGGGCTGTTCGACGAGGAAGGCTTTCCCCGCGGCTATGGCGAGGAGAATGACTTCTGCATGCGCGGCTTCAAGGCCGGCTGGGTGAACCTGATCTCGCCCTGGTCCTTTGTCTATCATGTCCGCACGGCCAGTTTCAAAGGCGAGAAGACCGCGCTGGTGAAGGCCGGGGTGGATGTGGTGACGAAACGCTATCCCGATTACGCGGCGCTGGTGAAGGCGGCTTTCGCGGGCCCCGAGATGGCAGCCTTGCGCGCGGCGGCAGGGCTGCTAGATCAATGAACAACACTGGAAATGGAAATTGTCCATGCTGATCACGTCGAGTACTGACCTTTCTAAACTTCAGGATACTCTGATTGGAGTCGCCCATTCGGAAGAATGCTCGATCTTTGGACAGGCGGGACTTGAGGAATTTCTCAGGAAACATTCTCTGGGAGAATTTTCGCCGATATACGGAAATTATATCCTGCTTCGGAAAGATGCCCAGGGTACCGATATCGAGACAGATCACTTTGGCTTGTCAAAGGTGTATTGCTACAAAGGTGTTTCATCCTGGGCAATTTCTGATTCCATTGCAAAACTGACCGATTTCGCCAAGATGAACGGGGAACGGCTTACGCCTTACCGGCCAGCTGCTTATGCCTTTCAGATGAAGACCGGCATAGGTCAGCAATTGTCTTCCTTCAGGACGGCTGTTGCCGAGATCACGCTGGTTCCACATTGGTTCAATCTGCGGGTGGATCAATCTGGACTGAGCCTTCATCGCAAGGCCCATCCGAATTGGTCCCCTGATCTGGATGCGTCAATTGATAGCGCGAAAAGATTTTTCGGATCGCTTGTGCGTTCATATCTCGACCGAGGTTTCAACCCCATCATTTTGCTCAGTGCAGGCCTTGACTCGCGCTGCACAGCAGCAGTTCTGAGCTCTTCACTGTCTTCGGACCAGTCGAGCAAGATTGAATCGGTTTCGATGAAGGGGGCCGCTTTTGCTGCGGAAAGAGAGCTGGCTGAACAACTTGCCAGCAAATTCAACTTCTCGCAAAGATCCGGCATTCCGATGGAACGGCGCCCCAGCTGGAGCGATTGGAGAGTTGCCTTTCTGGGGGCGTATTCGGTCTTTGATGTGTTTCCGCGGTTTTCCTTGCCGACTGTTCTGTTCGGGGGGAGCTGTGCGGAAAATGTCAAGCCTTTCTATGATTGGGGTGGCCAACTTGCCGGAATTCCGTTTCCCGATATTATTCCGGACGATATGAAGTCAGAAATTTATGGCGACATACAAAGCGCTCTTGACGAGTTTCAACGTGTTGAAACTGTTGCATTGACTCCTGAACAAAGACATTATCAGGCTTTTCGCAACAGATTTCATTTTGGCAAAGATGTCCGGGAAACGATCTTCAATTTCCCGCCTCTTGTGTATTCCATGCTGCATGCCAAGGATCAAGCGGCAGATCTTTCTGCATTTCATCGCATCATTTTCCAGTCCGCTTCGGAAGATGTCTTTGAACACCCCTTTGATTCCGTTGAAAAATCGTTCAACCGGAAAATTCCGGACGAATGGGTGTCAGGGCGTGGGCGCAAGATTGACACCGTGCAGAGAGAAATTTTCGTCGGGCAATATCCTGCGGCTCGGTTCGACAATCTTTCGGGAACAGAATCCCATATGGCCGAGGAACCCGCAAGGACGGTTGGCTTTCTGTCGCCGGATTTCTTTGTCGAATTTGATGCCGCCTTTGAATACGTGAAAAAGGAAGACCTTCTTGACGGTCGTGTGGTGCGGAACGCATTTACCCAGATCAATTGGCTCAAGCAGTCGCCACCGTATAATTTCCCCGGAATTTTACCTGACTTGATGGCTGTACTGTCTATCGGGATGGCGAATGCCAATCGATGAGATCTGTTCACTGATTGCGCCGGTTCCCGATCCGGTATCCGCCGCCACATCCACGGGGGGCGCGATCCATGGCGGCAGTCTGGACGAATGTACCGAGGTGAGCCTGTGCCCGAAACGCTAGACCCCACGAACCGGTGGACCGTGACGCGCGATTACCTGACGCCCGAGAGCGGCGGGGCAACGGTGTACTGGATGCCCCCCCCGGTGCCGGATGCGGCGGGGCGGCTGGTCTTTTCCGGCTGCATCAGGCCGGGGGGCAGGGTGCGCATCCGCCATGGTGGCGCTGTGCTGGTCGATCTGATGGCCTGCCCCGGATTTCAGGTGGCGGTGCCGCTGCGGCAGGGCAGCTACGAGATTCTGGCCGATCTGCCAGAAGACCGGCGGCTGGTCTGGGAGGTGCGCGATTCCGGCAGCGAGGCCTATATGAGGACCGGCATGACAGCCCCGCCGCAATCGGGCCCCGATGCGGTGGCCCCCGGCCAACCCTTTGCCCTGGCGGGGCGGATGGGGCAGCTTTTTCTGGGCGGCGACAGCAATGACAGCATCGGCCAGTTCACCGAAAGCCGCAGCCTGACCGAAGGCAATGCCGCGGGTTGGAGCAATACGTTCCGGCAATTTCCCGGCTGGCAGAAGATCCACGGTCTGGCGCGACTGTCGTTGCTGATCGCGCCGGCCAAGGAAGAGATCCTGCGCGAATACTATCCGCTCCCGCGTGGGGCGCGCACCATTCTGGATGATTTCGTCTCCCGGTTCCGCGATCCGGCGCCGATCCTGCCGAAATGGGAATTGTGGAACCGCCGCGATCTGGCCTGGTCGCGCACCGATACGCATTGGACCGATTACGGCGCCGCCGTCGCGGCTGCGGCGGTGCTGAAGGCCTGGGGCCTGCCATCGACCGGCCCGGATTCCGGCCTGCCGGAAACCTGGCGTCTGCGCCAGCGGATCGGCGATCTGGGCAGCAAGGTCCAGCCGCAGGTCTCCAGCCACGAGCTGACCTTCCTGCCCGAGGTTCCGGCGCGGCTGGTCTTTGACAATGGCGTGACCAATCAGGGTAATATCCGGCTGTACCGCCATCCGCAGGCCCCGCAGCCCGGGCGGCTGCTGATCTTTGGCGACAGTTTCGGCACCAATCTGGCCGAGGCCTTTTCCGGGGTCTTTGCCGAGGTGGCCTATGCCTATCAACCGGCGGGCTTCGATCCCGAACTGGTGGCGGCGATCCAGCCCGACCATGTGCTGTTGCAGATCACCCAGCGGTTCCTGCATGGCCAGCCCGCCACCGGAAAGCCGGTCTTCGCCAAGGCGCGCGACAAGATCGCCGCCCTGCCGCAGGACAAGCGCGTGGCCCTGCTGGCACGGCTGGCTGCCGCGCCTGCGGAATTCGCGCCGCTGACGGCCCCCCTGATCGCGCCGGTGCCCGATCTGGCCTCCGGCACCTGATCCATGTGGATCGTGATCCATGGCGGCACGCCGAAGACCGGCACCACTGCCTTGCAGCAGGCGCTGCACCGGGCCCGTGGGCCTCTGGCGCGGCAGGGCATCCTTTATCCCCGGACGGTGATTGGCGGGCCTGCGCATCATGCGCTGGTGGCCGGGGCCATGACGGCAGACCGGCTGCAGCGGCGCGGGTCGCTGCGCGGGGTGCTGGGCGGGGTGGAGCGCGGGCTGGCGGCGGCGGAAACCTTCTGGGAGACGCTCAGGGCCGATCTGCGGCGGCTGCGCCCCGAGGGGATCGTGCTGTCCAGCGAATATGCCTTTCGCGGCATGACGGACGCAGAGATCGCGCGGCTGCACCGGCAGTTGCTGGATCTGTCCGACGATCTGCGCCCGCTGGTCTATCTGCGCGAACCGCTGGGGTTCTTTGCCTCGGAATGTCTGCAGAATGTGAAGATGGGCCGCCCGCTGGCCAGCCCGTCCCAGCCCAGTCTGAAACAGGCCACCCAGCGGTGGCGGGCGGCCTTCGGGCGGCTGGAGATGCGCATCTTCGATCGCGCGACGCTGGGCGGCGGCGGGATCGTCAGCGATCTGCTGGGCCATGTGCTGGGGCGGCCCGATCTGCTGGCGCTGGTCGATCCGGTGATCGCCAATGAATCGCTTTCGGCCGAGGCGGCCCAGATCGTGCAAAGCTTCCGCAGCAGCCGCCATCCCGACAAGGCCGGGCAGAGCGAGCCGCAAACGGTGGCCCTGATCCGCGCCTTGCAGCAGATCGAGGCCGGGGCCGAACCCCGCCGCGCTGTGCTGCGCCCGGCGGTGCAGACGGCGATCCTGCAGCGGGCGGCGGAATTTCTCTGGCTGCGCGAGGGCGAGGGGCTGGTCTTTCCGGGGCTGGATTACAGCCGTATCGCCGCGCAGGCCCCGCAGGTGGCGGCGGCCCCCTTCGGTTCCCTGGTGCGGGAGATCTTCGAATTCGATCCCGCGCGGCAGGATCGGCTGCTGGCGCTCTTGCGGCGGGCAGAGCCGGAGCTGCCGGTCTAGCTGGCCGCCAGTCCTTGCAGCCGGTCAGTCGGCGCCGAACAGATCGCGGGTAAAGACCTTGTCCTGCACATCGGCCAGATCGGGGGTCATGCGATTGGCCAGGATCACGTCGCAATCCTGCTTGAACCGGGCCAGATCGCGTTCCACCGGAGAATGGAAGAAATGGCTGTCGGCCAGTTGCGGTTCATAGACCGTGACGGGGATGCCCTTGGCCTTCACCCGTTTCATGATGCCCTGGATCGAACTGTCGCGGAAATTGTCCGACCCTGCCTTCATCACCAGCCGGTACACCCCGATCCGGGCCGGGCGCAGGGCCAGGATGCGTTCGGCCAGGAAATCCTTGCGCGTCGCATTGGCCTCGACCACCGCGCGGATCAGGTTCTGCGGCACGGCATCGTAATTGGCCAGAAGCTGCTTGGTGTCCTTGGGCAGGCAATAGCCGCCATAGCCGAAGGAGGGGTTGTTGTAATGCGCGCCCACCCGCGGATCGAGGCTGACCCCGTCGATGATCTGGCGGCTGTCAAGACCATGGGCCAGGGCATAGCTGTCCAGTTCGTTGAAATAGGCGACCCGCAGCGCCAGAAAGGTATTGGCGAAGAGCTTGATCGCCTCGGCCTCGCGCGCGCCACACAGCAGGACCGGCACGTCGGCGGCCAGCGCGCCTTCGCGCAACAGATCGGCAAAGACCTGCGCCTCGGGCGTGGTGGCCCCCACGACGATGCGCGACGGATACAGGTTGTCATGCAGCGCGCGGCCCTCGCGCAGGAATTCCGGCGAGAACAGGATGCGGTCGGTGCCCAGCCGGGCATTCAGCGCCTCGGTAAAGCCGACGGGGATGGTGGATTTGATGACGATCGTGGCCCCCGGCGCATGGGTCAGCGCCTGCTGCGCCACCGCCTCGACCGAACTGGTGTCAAAGCGGTTGGTTGCCGGATCATAAGAGGTGGGGGTGGCGATCACCACGATCCCGGCCCCGGCCATCGCGGCGGCGGCATCGGTGGTGGCCGTCAGGTCCAGCGGTTTGTCGGCCAGGAAACGCTCGATCTCCGGGTCTTGGATCGGGCTCTGGCGGGCATTCAGACGGGCCACGCGGTCGGGGCTGACATCCAGGGCCCGCACGCTATGGCGCTGCGCCAGCAGCACTGCCATCGACAGACCGACATAACCGATCCCTGCCACCGCAATCTTCATCTGAAATCCCCGCAAACGCGTCTGATGCAATCCTGTCCTGTCTAGTGTTTCTGCTCTGCGGCGTAAAGTGGCGGGGCCCGGATTGCGCTGGCCGGACCCCCGCCTGTCAGATCCCGGAGCCTTCCTGGCTGAGACCCCGGCGCAGCGCCTCGCGGTTCAGGACGGTGATCCCCCCCTTCCACAGCCGGATCACCGAGGCCTCGCGCAATTCGCCCAGCTTGCGGTTCACCGTCTGGCGCGAACAGCCGATGATGGCGGCCAGCGTGGCCTGGTTCACCCGGATCTCGGGGCGGCGTTCGGTGGTCAGCTGATGCAGATGCATGCAGAGCCGCTGATCGACCGAACTGAACTGGCTGAGCGATTTGGACAGGTTGTCATGGTTCAGCCGCCGGTAATAAATGGCCGACAGGTTGCGCACGAAGACCGCCGATTGCAGATGCGCAAAGACCATGGGCGTGGGGCAGAGCAGCACCGCGGTTTCGGGCAGGGCGGTGCAGGTGGCGGCGCAGGGCTTGCCGGCGATCGCCTCCACATCGCCCAGCACCTCGCCCGGGCCTGCGACATTGACGATGCTCTGATTGCCGTCGGGGTCGCAGAAGCTCACCTCCACCAGACCCTGGGCCACCAGGAAGATGCCCGGCGACAATTCGCCCTGCGTGAGGATCTCGTGGCCCGGGGCGGGGCGGCGCAGGGCGCAGCCATCCAGATAGCCGCGTTTCTGGTCTTCGGACAGGTCGGTCAGCAGATCGGACCCCAGAAGATGGGGAAAGGCCTGAGAGTTCTTCAAGGCGCGCTCCCTGCCGGAAGGGCACGGGGCAGCGGGGTCTTGCGGCAGGCCTGCTGATCGGGATCGGCGCAGCAGGACAGCACATCGGCGACCGAGGCGCCATGGATGGCCTGCCAGCTTTCGGGCGTCAGCCCGGCCCCGGGCGGCATGGCATGCGACAGCGGCCAGGCCAGTGCGCGGGCATCGGCCCCCGGGGGCGGGCTGCGCCCGGTCATCAGCCGGGTCAGGTTGGAACAGGTTTCGGCCATGCCGATCCGGTGGCAGCCCAGACAGGTATTGTCGCGCAGATCGAAGGTTTCGGTCGGCCATTGGTCAAAGCCGAATTCGCCCCCGGCATGGAAATAGCGCCCGAAGGGGGCCACCGGCACCGCCTGCCAGACCTGCCCCACGAAGGGCGAATACATGAAGGGATCATTGTCATGGCAGGTGCCGCAGCCGGCGGCGGCGGTGGTTTCGGGGGCGTGCCAGAACCCGTCATCCACTGCCTCGGTGGGCGAGGGGACGGCCGCGCCCTCTACGGGGGCTTCGCGGCTGCCGGTGGCATGGAACCAGCAGGTCGCGCCGGTGGCGGGGTTGTGGGCGATCACGTCCAGCTCGTCGAATTGCAGGCTGTCGGGCGGGCGGATCACCTTCTGGCGGCACATGACCGACACCTGCATGCTGTCGGTGGACAGGTTGAGGATGCGCGACCCCGGCACGCATTGCCCATCCGATCCGGGGCCATTGTCCAGCAGGCCCGGCCGGTCGCAGGTCATCTGCGGCACCGGATCGGTGACGGGCTGGCCCTCGACGGTGACCGGTACCGGCACGCCATCGGCACAGGAAAAGGCGGGCAGCGGCCCGACCAGCGCCCGGCATTCGGCGGCATAGCGTTCGGAGGAGGATTGCGCAAAGACGGCGGGCGGCAGCAGAAGCGGCAGCACCAGAAGCGGCAGCAGGCGTCGGGTCATTGCACCACCCCCCGTTCGGCCAGCACCGCCAGCGCGGTTTCGCGCAGGGCGGCGACATAGCGCACATAGCCCGAACAGCGGCAGATGTGGTCGCCGATGGCGCGGGCGATGGCGGCATCAAGATCGGCGGGCGGCGGGGCGGTGGCCAGATCATCCAGGAAGATCTGCGCCGCCATCACGAAGCCCGGGGTGCAATAGCCGCATTGAAAGGCGAAATGGCGCAGGAAGGCCTCTTGCACCGGCAGCAGGCTGTCGCCCTGCGACAGGCCCTCGATCGTGGTGACGGCGCAGCCATCCAGCAGCGACAGCGGGGTGGAACAGGCGATGGTGGGGCTGGGCACCGGGCTGGGCGGCTTGGCCACGGCCACGGTGCAGGCCCGGCAGATGCCGATGCCGCAGCAGAATTTGGTGCCTGTCAGGTTCAGGTCTTCCTGCAGGAAATCGATCAGCCGGTCATCGCCGCGCGTGGCGTCGATCTCATGGCTCTGGCCGTTCACGGTGAAGCGGATGGTCATGTCGCAAGCCCTTCCAGAATTTTGGCCGGCGTGATCGGCAGCGATGTGAAGCGCCGTCCGACCGCATCGAAGATCGCGTTGGAAATCGCGGGGGCGATGGAACACATCACCGCCTCGGCAATGCCGCGCCCCGCCGCGCCATCGCCCGGTGTTTCGGGCAGCACGATCAGTTCCTGCGCCCGCGCGCCCGGCACATAGGCCGTGCCCTGCGGCACATCCGCCAGCCGCGCGACGTGATAGCGGTTGAGGTTCCAGTCCCCTGCCGCGGGGCCGGCCATGCCCGGCGGCATGTCCTCCAGCAGCGCGTAGGACAGCGCCATCGCCACCCCGCCCTGCGATTGGCCCGACACCAGTTCCGGCACATGCACCCGCCCGGCATTGAGGATGCTGAGCACGTTTTCCACCTGCACCCGGCCGGTGCTGCGGTCCACCGTCAGGCCCAGCACATTCAGGCAGGGGGCCCAGACATAGCGCGACCAGCGGCGGCTGGCCGGATCGGGGCCGGTGGTGGCGCTGCGCACCACGCGCTGCGGCGTGGTCTGGCCCGGGGCATAGAAGCTCAGCCCGTCCAGCGCCCGGCGCATCGTGCCGCCGGGGCTGGCGAAATCGGCGCTGGTCCAGCTGGACTGGAAATAGGCATGGCCAAGCGCACCGGAGGGCAGGCCCTGCTGATAGATCATCCCGGCCAGCACCGGCAGCGGCAGCGGGCGCAGGCCCGGGGCCATCAGCGCGCCCTCTTGCCAGAAGGTCTGCGCGGGGCTGAGGGTGGGGGCATCCCACAGCACCCGCGCCGCCGCCATCACGCTGCCTTCGAACAGCGCGCGGGCGGTTTCCTGAACGGTGTGAACCTGATGCAGCCCGGTCAGGCAGGCCGAGGAGGACCCGACCGATTTCGCCGTCCAGTCCGGGTTCTGCCAGCCCTGGCCGGTGGTGTCGGTGGTGGTCAGCCCGGTCTGCGGCCAGAGGTCATAGCAGGCCATCTCCACCGTTTCGGCATTGGCCCCCAGGATCGGCCCCACCACCACACCCAGCGTGGTGGCCGAGCCGTTGCCCATGTCCACCGCATCCGAACGCACCTGAAGGCGGCCATCGGGCAGCAGATGCACCGCCGCCACCATCCCGTCGCCCGACGTGCCATAGGCCTGCAAGGACAGGGCCAGACCCGTGCCATAGCTTTGCCCGCGCGCGGCGTGATCGGCCTTGATCGCGGCGCGGTCACGCCAGAGCGGATGGGTTTCGGCCAGATCGAGCATGTCGCCCAGCCGCAATTCCTGCGCGATGGGGCCGCCGGCCACGGTGGTCGAGGTGGCATCCGCGAGATTGGCGCGGCGCAGTGCCAGCGGGTCCCAGCCCTGGCTGGCGGCGATATCGTCCAGCGCGGTTTCGATGGCGAAATAGGCCTGCGGCCCGCCAAAGCCGCGCTGCGAGCCGGCGCTGACATTCTGGGTATGAAGGGCATGGGCGAAGATGTCGGCCATCGGCACCCGATAGGCCCCGCCCGAACACAGCGCCGCCAGACCGGCGACATAGGGGCTCAGGTTCTTGCGCCCGCCGCCGTCAAAGCGCATCCGCATCCGCACCGACTGGATCGTCATGTCGGGGGCAACGCTGACCGTGCCGGCGATTTCGGTCGCGTGGCGCTTCAGCCCGGTGCGGAACTGTTCGAACCGGTCGAATTCCAGCCGGATCGGCGCGCCATCCGTAAAGGCGGCGGCCAGGGCCAGCAGATAGGTGAAGGGCGAGGAATCCCGCCCGCCAAAGCCGCCGCCCGGCCAGCAGGCAGTCAGGTTCACCGCCGCGATCCTGACCGGCGCATCGGGCGTGCCATACATGCCCGCCACATCGGCAATGTCGCCATCGGGCGATTGGGTGCCCAGCACGAGGTTCAGTGTCTGGCTGCCACCATCCAGCCAGGCCAGGCCGGTTTCGGGTTCCATGAACATCGGGTCCATCGCCTGCATGCTGCTGGCCACGGGCCGGGTGATCCATTCGGGATGGCCGGCCAGCGTGTCGTCGATGCGCGCCTGCCAGAGCGGCACATCCTGCATGTAGGTGGCGGGATTGGCGGTGGCATAGCTGAAGCCCGCGTCATCGCGATCATATTTCACATAGGTGGTTTCCGGCGGAAACACCGATCCCATGCCGGGGGAGGGCGCGGCGTCCAGACCGTAGATCTGCACCAGATCGTCGCGGAACTGCAGGGCGGCACGGGCGGCGCGGAAGCAGCGGGCCGAGGAAAACAGCAAGAGTGCCACGGCCTGACCCAGGAAATCGGGCACGGCGCCGGGTTTCACGATCAGGTCGAATTCCAGCCCCGGCGGCAGGTCGAAACTGCCCGGCGCGGCGCTTTCCAGCTGTTCGGCCAGCCGTTCCTCGACATGCAGGTCGCGCCGTCCGGCCACGGGGGGGGCGGCAAAGGTGCCCGACAGCTGATCCCCCAGCACCACCCGGACGGGCTGCGCCCCGGCAGGCAGGATCGACAGGTCCAGCCCCTGGAAGGCATGGCCGGTGGTGGTGGCATAAAGATAGAGCCCATACCATTCCGCCGCAGGCCAGCCCGGCATGTCACGGGCGCGGAAATCGCGGGCAAAGACCTTCTGCCCGGTCACCTTGGCGCGGCCCTCGATCCGCTGGGTCGCGATCCCCGGCCGGGCGGTGGGCGCAGGGGGGGCCAGTTGTGACGCCACCTGGGATGCGGCGTCGCGGGGCAGGCCGGTCACCGCAAGCGTCATCGCCCCGATGGCGGTCTGCAGCACGCGGCGGCGGGTGGGCCGCAGCAGGGGGCGCCCCTTCGGATCAGGGATCGGGAAAGTCGGCAGCTCTGGCGTCAGAGGGTCTGGCATCGGCAGAATTCCAGCTGGGCCGCCCCCCTTGTGCATCATGTGCAAGGCAGGCGGTGCCCGGCCCCGAAACGGGGCGCGGGCGCGACGGGAACGGGGTGGGGAACAGGCACCGGAACAACGCTCTATGTGAGACAGAAGAACCAGACAATCAACCTCCGAGTGTCGTCTTGGCGACACTTGGCGACAGATTGGAGGTTAACGTCTGGGTCGTGACGTGCCGAGTGCTTCGCCGCAGGGCCCTTCTTCATGGTGAATCGAAGAGCCGTGCTTTCTCGTGTTTTCAAGAGGATATGCAGATGACCCGCACACTTGCAACGGCGGCGGCCGGGGCACTATTGGCCCTTGGCATCGGCAGCGCCACCCCGGCCCTGTCGCAAGACTATTACATGGGCGAGATCATGGTGGTCTCTTTCACCTTCTGCCCGAAATATACCATGGAGGCGAATGGCGCCATTCTGCCGATCGCGCAGAACACCGCGCTGTTCTCGCTTCTGGGCACCACCTATGGCGGCAATGGCACCACCACCTTCGCCCTGCCCGACCTGCGTGGCCGGTCGCCCATCGGTCAGGGCACAGGCCCGGGGCTGACCCCGGTCGTGCTGGGCCAGATGGGCGGTTCCGAAACGGTGACGCTGAACCAGACCCAGCTGCCCGCCCATACCCATCCGGTGACCTCCAGCCTGGTGGCCAGCGAAAGCGCCGCCACCTCGGGCGAACCCGAACCCGGTTCGGTGCTGTCGGCGGCACAGGTCTATGGTCCGGCCCCGGGCAGCGTGCCGCTGGGCGGGCTGAATGTCACGGTGGGCCCGGCGGGCAACAACCAGCCGGTGTCGATCCGCGACCCCTATCTGGCGATCCGCTACTGCATCGTGTCGAGCGGCATCTATCCGCCGCGGCCGTAAGGGGAAACCGGACATGACGCTTTCCCCCCTTTTCCCGCTGCGCGGGGCCGCGCTTGGGCTGGCTCTGGGTCTTGCGGCCCTGCCTGCCGCCACCCCGGCGCAGGCCGATGGCTATATGCCCTATATCGGCGAGCTGTGGATCTATGCCAACAGCTTCTGCCCGCCCGGCTGGGCGCCGGCCTCGGGTCAGCTTACCGCGATTTCCGGCAATGAGGCGCTGTTCTCGCTGATCGGCACCACCTATGGCGGTGATGGCATCTCCACCTTTGCCCTGCCCAATATGAATGGTCGTTCGGCCATTGGTCAGGGCCAGGGCCCGGGGCTGAGCATGATCGTCCAGGGCCAGGCTGCCGGTGCGCAAACGGTGACGCTGACCCAGACCCAGATGCCGGCCCATACCCATGCGGCCATGGCCACCCTGGGGGCCAGCGAGAATGCTGCCACCACGGCCGAGCCTGAACCCGGTTCGGTGCTGTCGGCGGCGCAGCTCTACGGGCCTGCGCCGGGCACTGTTGCCCTGGGCGGGCTGAATGTCTCGCTCGGGGCGGCGGGCGGCAACCAGCCGGTGCCGATCGCCGATCCGTCGCTGGGCCTGATGTGGTGCATCGCCACGGAAGGCATCTATCCGCAGCACCCCTGATCCGTCTTTCCCGCCCGGGATCCTGTCCGGGCGGGCCCATTTCATTCCAGAGCGATTATCCGCTGTCAGAGGACCAGATCATGACCCTTCTCAACCGTGGCGATGTGGCCGTTGTCGGCTATGATGTGGCCAACGATGCCTTTTCCATCGTCATCATGGCCGACATGAACACCGCCGATGCGCTGTATATCAGCGAAAGGTCGGTCGATCCGGCAACGGGCAATTTCTTCAGCCCCGATCCCAACGAAGGCACGATCGCCTGGACGCCCCCTTCGAATATTTCTGCCGGGGCAATTGTCACCTTTTCCGAAACCTCGACCAATGGCCTGTTCAATGTCTATGTGAACGGGGTTTCTGCAGGTACGGCGGTGTCGCAGCGTGCCGATGGCACGCAAACCTGGAACCACACGCTGGCCGGGGATCAGATTTTCATCTATCAGGGCGATCCGGGCCAGACCAATTCGACCACCGAACCCAACTGGCTGTTCGGTTTCAATGTGGATCCCGCGACCCTGGCCACCGATCCCGAAGGCGACTGGGATACCGGCCATACCGTTTCGGGGTTCGATTCCTACCTGCCCGAGGAATTGCGGACCGACAATTACGCCTATGCATTCTATGACGCCGATGTCGCCGCCGATGTGGATATCGCGGGGTACTATTCCGGCCCGACCTCTGCCGCCACGGCAGCCCAATGGCGCGCGCGCTTTGCCGATGCGGCGAACTGGACCTTCTCGTCGGGGGTCAATTTCACCCCGGGGAGCAATCCCTTCTCCAATACCCCGATCATCGTGAACGCGGCCAATCAGGCCCCCAATGTCGCCATCAATGCCGGCAGCAGCCTGTCGGAAGGCGGGCTGGATGTGGTGGCCAATGGCGAGCTGACCACGACCGATGCCGAAAGTGGGGCCGGGTCGCTGACCTATACCGTCACCGATGCGGTGGATAATGGCACGCTCTGGGTCGATGCCGATGGCAGCGGCACGATCAACGGATCCGAAGCGGCACTCGGGGTGAACGGCAGCTTCACCCAGGCGCAGATCAATTCAGGCCTGCTGAAATATCAGCACAATGGCAGCGAGACCACCGGCGACAGTTTCACCTTCTCGGTCAGCGACGGCACCAATACGGTTACCGGGCAGACATTCTCCTTCACGGTCGCGCCGGTGAACGATGCCCCCACCCTGGGCAATCTGAACGGCGATACCAGGATCTGGTCCGAGGCGACGGGCGGCAATACCGGCATCGACCAGGGGTCGGATGCCACGCTTGTCGATCCCGATTCCGCCAATCTGAACGGCGGCACGATCACCGTGGCCATCACCGGCGGATCGCTGGCCGAGGACCGGCTTTCGGTCGGTGCGGTCGGGCTGGTGAACAGCAGCGGCGGCACGATCACCCATAATGGCACGGTCATCGGGACTGTCAGCGGCGGCGATGGCGCGACGCTGGTCATCACCTTCACCTCGGCCCTGGTCACCCCGGCCATGGCGCAGGATGTGCTGCGGGCCATTCTTTATACCAATACCAGCGGCGACAATCCGACAGCGGGGGTGCGCAACCTGACGGTCACCGTGACCGATGGCGATGGCGGCACATCGAATGTTGCCGGCGTGGCGATCACCGTCACGGCGGAAAACGACGCGCCCTCTGCCACCAGCCTGCCCACCGATGTGACGGTGACCGAGGATACGGCCTCGAACCTCGACCTGTCAGCCGTCACGATCAGCGACCCCGACAGCGCCAGCATCACCGTGACGCTGGCCGCCGGGGCGGGCACGCTGGCCGCCAGTTCGGGC
Organism: Gemmobacter denitrificans; assembly: GCF_036964905.1. Lineage (NCBI taxonomy): Bacteria > Pseudomonadati > Pseudomonadota > Alphaproteobacteria > Rhodobacterales > Paracoccaceae > Gemmobacter > Gemmobacter denitrificans. Next base: position 3,811 of record NZ_JBALHR010000023.1, on the reverse strand, counting down.
GGCAGTGTCACCGTGGGCGGATCGGGGACCGGCACGCTGACCCTGACCGGCAGCGCGGCCAATATCGATGCCTTCCTGAACACCGCCAGCAATGTCACCTATACCGGGGCCAGCAATGCCAGTGGCGACAATGCCACCACCCTGAGCGTCAGCGCCAATGACGGATCGGGTTCGGTCAGCCTGGGTACGGTGAATATCGACATTACCGGGGTGAATGATCAGCCCTCTGCCAGCGGCCTGCCCACCGATGTGACGGTGACCGAGGATGCCGCCTCGAACCTCGACCTGTCGGCCGTCACGATCAGCGACCCCGACAGCGCCAGCATCACCGTGACGCTGGCCGCCGGGGCGGGCACGCTGGCCGCCAGTTCGGGCGGCAGTGTCACCGTGGGCGGATCGGGGACCGGCACGCTGACCCTGACCGGCAGCGCGGCCAATATCGATGCCTTCCTGAACACCGCCAGCAATGTCACCTATACCGGGGCTAGCAATGCCAATGGCAACAATGCCACCACCCTGAGCATCAGCGCCGATGACGGAACCGGTTCGGTCAATCTGGGTACAGTGAATATCGACATCACCCCGGTGGCCGATGCCCCTGCGCCGCAACCCGATGACTTTGCCCTGAACGAAACCGCGACGGTGGTGAATGGCGATCTCTTTGCCGACAATGGCAGCGGGGCGGATGTCAATGTGGACGCACCGCGCAGCATCACGGCGGTGAATGGTCTGGCGGGCAATGTCGGGTCGCAGATCACCCTTGCCAGCGGCGCCCTGCTGACGGTGCGGGCGGATGGCACTTTCGACTATGATCCCGACGGGGCGTTCGAAGACCTGCCTCTGGGGGTGACGCGCGATGACAGCTTCACCTATCAGCTGAACGGCGGCGGAAGCGTGACAGTGACGCTGACCATCACCGGCGTGGACAACCGTGATGTGCTGACCGGCACGTCGGGGAATGATGATCTCTCCGCCGGGGCACAGGATGACACGCTGTCCGGCGACGCAGGGGATGACACGCTTTCTGGTGAGGGCGGAAACGACAGCCTTTATGGCGGGTCGGGCCATGATGTGCTGTCGGGCGGATCGGGGGATGACCGGCTTGAGGGTGGCGAAGGGGATGATCTTCACATCGTTGACAGCTACGGCGATCTGGTCTTCGAAGCCGCGGGCGAAGGCACCGACCGTGTGCAGGTGGCGCTGCGGGCCTGGTCGATCTTTTCGACGCTGCAGGTCGAGGAGTTGGAAGGCACCAATGATGCGGGCCAGACCCTGACCGGCAATACCCGGGCCAATCGCATCATCGGTGCCAACGGGAATGACTGGCTGGTGGGTTCGGGGGGCAGCGACACGCTGGAGGGCAATGGCGGCCATGACACGCTGGATGGCGGGTCGGGGGCCAACAGCCTGGCGGGCGGGCAGGGCGATGATGTCTATATCGTCAGCAGTGCCAGCGACATCGTCACCGAACTGGCGGATCAGGGCACCGATGAGATCCGCACCGCACGGGCCACCTTCAGCCTTGCCGGTATCGACCATGTGGAGAACCTGATCTCCACCACCGCGGGCCCGGTCAACCTGACGGGCAATGCCCTGGCCAACCTGATCCAGGGCAATGCGGCCGGGCGCGACACGCTGACCGGCGGCGATGGCAATGACACGCTGCGCGGTCTGGGCGGCAATGACAGCCTGTCGGGCGGGGCTGCATCGGATCACCTGATCGGCGGGCTGGGCCAGGACACGATGGCCGGCGGAACCGGCGATGATCACTATGTGGTCGAATCCTATGGCGATGTGGTGACCGAGGCCATGGATGAGGGCAGCGATACGATCGAGACGGGGCTGACGGCCTATTCGATCTTCGGTCTGGCCCATGTCGAGAACCTGACCGGAACCAATGCCGCCGGCCAGACCCTGACCGGCAATGTCCATGCCAATATCCTCATCGGTGCGGGCGGGCAGGATCGTCTGATCGGTTCGGGCGGGGATGACACGCTGGAGGGCAATGGCGGCAATGACACGCTGGAAGGCGGGTCGGGGTCCAACAGCCTGACCGGGGGAGAGGGCGATGACACCTATATCCTCAGCAGTGCGGGCGATGTGGTGATCGAACTCAGCGACGGCGGCACCGATACGGTACAGACCGCGCTTGGCAGCTACAGCCTGGCCCTGGCCAGCTTTGTGGAGCGGCTGGAAGGTATCGGGGGCCACCAGACCCTGACCGGCAATACACTGGACAATACGATCATCGCCGGTGCCGGATCGGACACGCTGTTGGGGGCCAATGGCCATGACACGCTGCAGGGCGGAGGGGGACAGGACAGCCTGTCGGGCGGCTTTGGCGACGACCATCTGGATGGCGGGGCCAATGCCGATACGCTGACCGGCGGCGGCGGGGCGGATGTGTTCATCTTCTCCTCCACGCCCATGGCAGGCGGCAGTTTCGATACGATCACCGACATGGTGACGGGCGAAGATGCGATCCATCTGGAAGCCGCAAGCTTTGCAGATCTGGTGGCCGGCGCGCTCGGGGCTGATCAGTTCATCGCCAATGCCACCGGCGAGGCCGATACGGCGGATCAGCGCATCCTCTACAACAGTGTGAACGGGCGGCTTTACTTCGATGCGGATGGCAATGGGGCGGGGGGCCGGATCCTGTTCGCGCAGCTTGATCCCGGTCTGGCCCTGGGCAGCACCGATTTCACCATCATCTGACCGCGTTCCGGCAAGGCTGGCGGGGGGTATTGCCCCTCACCAGCCGGTTTGCCGCCAGGCAAGGGCGCTGGTTTCACAGCCGCATGATGGAAAGGCCGTCAAGCACGACGTATCTTGGTCGGCCCGCGCGATCAAGACTTACTCTTAATGCCCAATCCCCGGTAATTACATTCGCCAATGCGCTTATCAGTCCGGGTGCCAGCAGGGAACCATTCTCCCACCTCCAGCTCGCTCTTAAAAGGAGACCACCCTCTATATGGGGATGGAAGCGGGCTTCACCAAACCCAAGCTCGACAATTCTCTTTTCGATCAACTCTGGCGTATCAAGGCGCGAAATCTCGTAAAACAGGCACACTTCCTTCGCCACAACAATTGGCAGGAGCTGGAGGTCAGACATCGTCAGATGCGATGCGCCATCATCCGGATCGGATGCCGTACAGGCCGACAAGTTGGGATATGCTGCTAAAGCAGGGGCGTATTTTCGATAGTGATGTGAGGAGCCTTCGCTCCTGTAGCTCGAGAGCGGCTTGCCGTATAAAAGAAACACATCTTTCTCGGAGGAAGGTGCTGTTTCCGCCGCGCCCGGCGATGCAAGGCTTGCGGCGCTGATGGCGGCGACAAGCAAAAGCGCTGTGACAGGGGGCTTCAGCTTGCGATACATTTTCACATCCCTGTTCTGCCAAACCCAGGGCGAGATTCCTCAGGTGGCGTGCCATCTGTCACCAAAATCGCCGGAACCCTGCCGTGGAACAAGCATTTTCAGCCCTGAGTTGTGTGATCTTGCGAAGCGCCCGAAACTCGGGCGGATCGGTTTGTGACCTTGCAGAAATAGCGCTGCTAATGAAGATTATGTAATAAAATGACAGCATTTCAACGCTATTGAATCGACAAAGCAACCGTCAAGCAGTCCCACTACGACAGCCACGATCAGCTGCGAGCACATCTCGCGGACTTCATGGCAGCCTATAACTTCGCACGCCGGCTCAAGGACCCTCGGCGGCCTCACACCCTACGAAAACTGAGCTACTCCCCGAAAATCGGACAGTGACGGAAGCTACGATCTGAAGTCTGCTGATCTCCAAGCACGAGGAGATCA
>NZ_JBALHR010000022.1:0-25134 GCF_036964905.1 Gemmobacter denitrificans | reverse complement strand
ATCTGCAGGATGGGGTCCATCAATTCCTCTCTGGATGCGAGTTGGCGAAGCTGGGGCAGGGCGGGCGTGTTCACGAGACCCGCGCCTTCGATCAGGACGACCCGGCCGCCCTTCAGGCTCTTGAAGACCGGCGAGACGAAGCGGTAGCTGCGCCCCTGCAGCGCGGCCCGGCCCTCTGGCGTCCAGTCCACGGCGGCCATGATGCGGTCGCCCACCACCTCCATCGCCGTGATCCAGCCAGCGGCGCGGCTGTCTGCCTGACCTTGGGCTGCAAAGGAGCGGTGATCGAAGTCGATTGGCAGAAGACCACCCGGTGCGGCGGCAAGGCTGTCGGCAATCACCCGGGCGGCATCGTCCAGATGAAACCCCGGGCGGGCATCTGCGGTCTTGAAGCGGCCGACCGGGATCAGCTCGATCCGGTCAGCCGGATCGGCGGGAAGGGGTGCGGCGGCACAGATATGGCGGGTCATGTTGGTCATGACCGATCCATGCCAGATCGCGCCCTGTCAGGGCCGGGGGATGCAGTTTTCGGGGGGATGCGTGCCGCGCCGCGACCCTGCAGCACAGGTCAGGGGTCAGATGCCGTTTAATCTCGCCGGAGCGCGTTTAATTTTGCCCTCACCCGTTTTGGACGGGGGATTGCCGCCCTCAGGTCCGGAGGCCCTCTGTGGGCGATTTTTCGGGGGGGTGTTCCAGAGCGGCGATATGGAGGCGTGCCATGTCGATCAGGGAGTCGCGCCAGTCATCCTGCGGCTCGTCCTGAAGCTCCGCCAGCCGCTGCTGCCAGGCGGCCAGATCGCAGGGATGAGGGTCAGGTCTCAGGAAGCGCATCGATCAGCCTTTGCAACAGCCAGGCATGGGCGTCCATGAACTGACGGACCTGCGAGGACATGTGGAAATGATAGGCAATGAGCCCCTGTTTCTCAAGCCAGAGCATCCGCGCATGCGCGAAAAGCTCGGAGGCTTGCGGGATGGTGCGCAACTCGTCGCGAAACCGCGCGAGGGCGGTGGCGGTAAATCGGCCGGAAGCCACCCTGATATCTGCGCCGGGCAACCGCACCGCCCGCCAGATCGAACCGCCCGGGGTCACGGCCGTGATCGCATGACCGGCATGGCGGTAGAGCGTCATCAGATCTTCCGCCGAAAGAGAGCCTTCCGTGACATGGCTATGGATGAAGCTGGCCCCGGGCGGAATGTCGAGCCCTGCGAGCGAAACCCGGGCCGGGGTCTCGAATTCGGCGCTGCGCATCGCAACCGGGTTTGATGCCGCATTGGTGATGACCAGTGTCTCGCGGCCATCGCCCACCCGGCGCAGCCGCAGCGCCTGCAGGATGCCGCCTTCACTGATCCGGCGTTCGGGGGTCAGATCGGGGGTCACGCTGTCCCAGGCATCGGCCAGATCGAGCCAGGCTGCGCCGGGATTTGCGTCAAAGCCCGGATGCACCCCTTTGGGCACATCGAAGGCCTCGCCCGTGCGCTTGTTGATCCATGGCTCCTCCTGCAGGTCGATGGGCGGCGAGACGGCCTTGCCTGCGCGCCGCAACTGCCCCTCGGTGCGCTGCACCACCGTGCAGCCGCAAAAGAAGCCGTTCGGCGGATAGATACGCAGCCAGACCGGATCATCCACCGGCCAGATATGGCCGTGAAACCGCGCATGATCATGGCGTTTGCTGGGGCGTTCGATCTGGACATATTCCAGATAGGGAAAGGCGCGTTTGGTGCGCTGGATGCGCGCCCAATGGCCCGCCGCATGGGCGGTGCGCATATTGGTGTCGAGAATCGTGCGCAGCCGCCGCATCGAGCCAAGCTGGACCTCGAGCAATTCGCCGGTTTGCGGATCGCGGTCGATGGCCTTGCCCCACCAGCCCAGCTCCTTGAGGCGCGGGGCAAGATCGGCCGCCGCCTCTGCAATGGGGCGGCCTTCCGCCAAGGCCCGGTCCACCTCTTCACGGATCACCTTCAGCACATCATCGCGCATGGCCTTGGCCACCACGAAATCCCGGGCATGTTCCTCGCGGAAATGGTCAAGGTGATGAAACCGCTGCAGCTGCGCGGCAAAGCCCTTGGACCGGAAATAGGCGATGGCCTCGCCATGGGGCAGGGGCTGGAGATCGATCGGCTCCATGCTCAGCCCCTGATCCCGGCCCCGACCTCACCGGCCAGCCGGGCGGCGAAGGTGGCGCGGGTCAGGAGATCGCGGAACGGGCCGGGTGGAACGGCGTCGAAAGCCTCCAGCACATCGCGCACCTCTTCCGGGCTGGCGGCGGCAGTCAGGGCCTCCAGGAGCGCGCCGATTTCGCTGTCCATCACCCGCTGCAATTCGCCCGTGGCGATCAGCTCGTCGATCATCGCCTCGATGCTGTCCGGGGTGCGGGCCGGGGCATCACCCCGCGAGGCGGCCTGCCGCTCGGTCTCGGCCTCCTTGGGCTGTGGTGCCTCCGCTGCCGCCTTGCCGGGGGCTTTGGCGGGCGGCTGCCCCGGCACGGCTGGGGGCGGCTCGGGGGCAGGCGGGGCCAGCACTTCCTCCCCGTCTTCGGGTTCGCGCAGGGCAAAGACCTCGCGGATTTGTGCCACCGCGATCTTCAGGCCTGCCTTCGGCCCGCGTTCCATCAGCTCCAGCATCAGTTTGGGATCGACGGTTTCCGGGGGCGGAAAGCTGACCTTCGGCAGGGCGACCGCGCCCTTGAACATCAGCCGGGCAAAGGCCCCGCCAATATCGCGCTGCAGGGTTGCGGCCAGCTGCTCGGCATCGGCATCGCGGATATCGTCGCGGACCTGTTCATGGATCTTGCCCACCGCATGGCCCCCGGCGATGGCATCGGTGGTTGCGACCTGACCCAGCACCCCCTTGGAAACCTGTTCATCCCAATAGCGGGCATTGCCCTCATAGAGCTTTTCCGCCCCGGAAATCGCCGCCGTGATGACCTCGAGTTCCATATCCTTGGGAATGATCGCCGCCATGTCGACACCGATCTGCCGGGCTGCCCGCAACAGGGTGAGCCGGTCTTCCTTGCTGGAGGAAGGGCCATATTTGCCAAGGCGCAGCGGGTGGCCATAGGCTTCAAGGAAGATCGCCCAGTCCTTCAGGGTGAAGTTCTTGAACAGATAGGCCCATGCCGCCAGCCGGGCGAGCCCGCCCCGGATCGGCAGGCCGGATTTGGTCTTGGCCAGGTGGATGACGAACTTGTCTCGGGTAAGCGGCTGCGGCCCGGCATTGTCGCGCAGATAGAGATAGGTGCCATTCTCGCGGTCGAACTCGAACCAGCGCGGCATGACATGCTCAAGGCCCGCCAGCCGCAAACCGGACTTGCCCTCGCGCTCCCAGAGCATTTCGCAGACGGAATAGCCCTTTCCGAGCGCATCCATCAGATCGATCAGCGCCGTGCGCACCGGGGCCGAGATCAGGGCCTCGCGGGTCATTTCCGCAAGATCGGCCGCCGCCGCACTGTCATCGCCGGGATCGACCTGCACCTCCAGCGACCGGATGGCGCGTTTGCGCACCCCCAGCACCGCCGCATAATGCAGGTCCTTTTCCTCCATCTGTTCGGCCAGATCGAGATAGGCACTGGCATCGCCCTGTTCGGCCTCTCGCAGGATCGCGGCCATCCGTGTCGGGGTGAGACCCTCGGCCGGGTGCCCGGACTGGATGCTGCGCACCGAACCGAATGACGCCACCGCCTGCCGTTCCAGGAGCTGCGCAGCCGCCGCCTGCACCATCGGCCGACCGAACTGGTCAAGGATCGCCATCACCAACTTCCCCCGTCATGGCCCCAGCGACTGCCGGGTGCGTCTTCCTCGTCATCACCGCCCTGATCCGGGGCGGCATATCGGCTGCGGGTGCCGGGCACGGCCTCATAGCCATATTCCGCGGTGCCCAGATCGGCGGCGCTGACCGCCAGTGCCCCGGCCCAGAAGCGGTCGGCATGGCCGTCGCTGTCGCCATCCGCGATCAGGCGGCGGGTGCCGGTCACCCCCACCTGGCTCTTGATCGAATGAAGATCGGCGCGCAGTTCCGGGTCGCCTGCAGGAATGCGGGTCTTGCGATCCTGCATCGACTCCTTCAGCGCGGTTGCCATGTCGAGCTTGGCGGCGGCACTGAAGAGCACCCCTTCCACCACTTCGGAGCCGTAGCGACGCTGGGCATCCTCGACCGGCTTTTCGCCCATGCCGGTCTGGTCCATCCGGCAGCGCACCACCCGGTAGCGTTTCATCACCGCGTCAAGCAGCGCATCCTGTTCGGCAAAGCTGATCCGCTTGCGCGCAATGATCTCGCGGGTGAACAGAACCTCGCCCACCTGTTCCACCACCCAGATGACAAAGAGGTCATTGCGGGCGGCGATATCGACCCCGACGAAGCAGAGCCCGCCCTTGTAGAGCTGGGGAAACCCGGCCTCGGGATGTTCGCAGGACGAGATCAGGTCATAATCCAGCCAGCTTGACGCCTCATCGAGCCAGGCCAGTTCGAATTCCTGCGCCCAGGCATCCTGATCGGCCATGCCCCGGCGCAGTTCCTCGACATTGACATCCAGCCCCTGCCGCACGGCCTCGTAGATATCGACATGATGCTTGGCCCAGCCGTTATCGACCGTGGTCATCAGTTCATAGAACTTGTTGCCCTTGCCATTCGGGGTGGAGATCACCCGGATCTTGTGGCCGCCCCGTGCCGCGACCGGATAGGCCGATCCCCAGATGCGGCGGCTGTCGGCATGGAAGGCGAATTCGTCCAGGAGCAGATTGCCGCCAAAGCCCCGCGCCGCATCCGGGCTGGCCGAGAGCGCAACCACCCGCGAGCCACCGGGGAAATGCACCTCCTGCGTCTTGAACCGCGCCTCGGGCACTTCGATCATGTAGGTCTGATCGCCCTGGCGCACTTCCTTCACATGGGCAGGCACATGGAATTCGTCTTCGGTGAAGATGGGTTTGCCGAGGTTTGATAGCCCCTTCAACACCGCATAATAGGCCCGCGTCATGGGCTTCAGCGCATCTTCCAGCGCTTCCTTGGCGGTGTTTTCCGAGCGCGACAGGATCGTCCAGCGCACCTTGCGCTTCTCGATTTCTGCCCCGATGCAATCATTCACGATCTCGCCGCAGCTGCCGAAGGTCTTGCCGCCCCGTCGGGTGAACATGCCGATCTTGAAGCGCGAGGCGTCCTGAATCCATGCCTTCTGATAGGGCAGGAAATGGATGATCGGATTGTCGGGGACGTGAGCGGTCATGCAAAGCCCATGATTTCGCGCGCCCTCTGGCGGAAATCTTCGGTCACCTCACCGGCGGCAACGGCGGCATCCAGCTTGCCAGCCTGTTCCTTGCGTTCCTTTTCGCGCATCGCCTGCACGATGCCCGACGAGGACATGACATCCTTCATCATGCGCGCGAGGAAATGCAGGTTCTGCGGGCTGATCTCGGCCCCTTGCTTGGACACTTCGGCCTGCATGACCTTGAAGGCCAGCGTGGTCAGCATCTGGAACAGCACGTTCTGGCGCTGCGCCTGATCGTCCATGCCCATATCGCCCAGCCATTCTTTGGCCCAGTCGGTCGCCTGCTCCTGCAGCCGCACGAATTCCTGATATTCGCTGCCCCAGGCATGGATGGCCGATTTGCGGATGCGCAGGCCAAGGCCCGCCTCTTCCAGCCGGAAATTCAGGGCCTCGGCCAGATCCTCATATTGCGAGAAGCCGCGCGCACGCAGTTCCTCTTGCAGCCATTGCCGCAGCTCGGGCGGCAGAAGGTCGATCTTGCGGGGCGGTGGCATGTCAGGCCCTCGGCCCGGGACGCTTGATCTCGGGATGGGTCGCGCGGCCAAGCGCGATTTCCACGCCCCGGCCCGTGGCTGTGGCCACCCGGAAATCCTCGCGCCCGCCCAGCGTCACGAAGCCGTTTTCTGCCAGCCAGGCCAGTTCGGTCGTGGTCTGGTCGCGCGAGGTCTGGATGCCGATATCATCGCTGTTCAGCACATCGGTCAGGATCGACACATTCGAAGTATAGCCGGGGCTCGCCTCCAGAAAGCGCAGGATGGCAAGGCGACGATGGCGGCTGTTGAAGGTCTGAAAATCGGTCATTTCCGCTCCAGTAGGAATTGCTCGACGCGGGTCAGGACCATGTCCTGGCGTTTGGAGGTTTCGGCGGCGGCGGCCTGCATGGCGCGGATTTCGCGCAATTCGCCCTCAAGGGCGGCAAGGCCAAGGCGGAGGCTGTGCATATCTTCCTTGGTGGCGGCCCCGCGCAGGGTCTGCTCGACACTGGCCAGCCGGGAGTCGATCCGGTCCATCCGTTCGGACCCCGCCCGAAACCGGGTCTCGACATTCTGATCGCGGGTGCGCCACCAGGTGTAGAGGATGTTGACGATGTTCAGCGCGGCCAGAACCAGCGCGAGTGCCGGGCCAAGATCGAAAGTCGTGGGCGGCGGAACCGGGGTCACAGCGGGGCCTCCGGTTGCGCGGGAAGGGCGAGAGGCGGCATGGCCTGATGCAGCTTGGCCTCGGCCAGCCGGTGCAGCACCTCGGGCTGCGGTGCGAGGGCGGCCATGGCATCGGGCACGCTGCCGCGCACATGATCGAGGGCCGCCGCAACGGCCCGTTCACCCCGCAGCCCGCGCGTGAGGGCTGCGCTGATGCCGGACATCAGCGCCGATTGCAGCGCCTCGCGGTGCCGGGCCTCGATCTCGATGCCCCAGCGTTTCCGGGCAGCCTCGGCTGCACGCATCAGGACGAGGCCCAGCAATGCCGCCAGCAGCTGCAGCAGAATGGGCAGGAATTCGGCATAGATTGCCTGCAGGACCGGGTTCATCTGCGGGGCTCCATCGTCAGGGGGATTGCAGGGGCAGGGCGGGACATGGGCACTCCTCAGGCGCTCGGGGGGATGGGTTGGGTATAGGCGGCGACGATCCAGCCATCGCGCCCGGAATAGGTGACGTTCAGCCATTGGCGGCCACTGAAGCTGCCCTGCCGGTTCACCGGCAGGCGGGTGCCGCCCGGGATGCTGGTGATGACATTGGGGTTGAAGCTGGGCCAGCTGCGCAGGTTCAGCCCGGCGGCGGCCTCGACCTGGACAAATGCGCCGGGGGCCTCGGGGGTGCTGCCCGCATTTGCCGCCTGCAGGGCCGGATCATCGCGGCCCAGAACCCGGGCGCGGATCGCCTCCAGCGGAAAGAGCGGGTTCACATCAACCTTGCGACCGGGGCTGACATACCAATGCGTGGTGATGTCGCGCAGCGAAGGGATGGTCGCGAAGAGCGCCAGAAGCAGGGCCTCGACCGCTTCGATCTGTTCCGGCGCATAGGCCATCCAGGTGCCGCGCCCGTGCTCGGGCGTTTCCAGATCGGCCAGCCCATAGCCGCCGATCTGCCCCCCCGGCCCGAAATCCTGCCCCCACCAGGCCAAGACCGATCCGCCCGCGCCGCGCGTCATGCGGCCGGGGTTCACGATCTCGATGCCGATGGAAAAGGCGTTGCAGTCGGGGCGGCCGTGATAGCTGGACTGCCCGGCATGGCCCGCGCGGCGGTTGGTGGGCACGAGCTGGCTTACCGTGCCATCGCGCTCGATCACGAAATGGACCGAGGCCTTGGTCGTCCGGGCCAGATAGTCGCGGCTGTTGAACTTGTCGAGCCGCCCGGCCGTGTCATGCAGGATGACGATTTCGGGGGTGATCGTGCCCCCGGTCAGCCGGGCGGGCAGGAAGGGGATGCCCTCGATCCGATGGTTTTTCAGCTTCATGTCGGCCCCCGAGAAAGGGGCCTTGTTCGGCCCCGGTCAGGACCGGAATGCCATGAAGCGTGGCATCAGGGCCGGGGGAAGCAGTTTCGGGGGCAGAGGGTCAGAACAGCGACAGCTGGGCGGAATTTGCACCCGCTTCCCTGCGCATTGCCGCGCGGAGCTTGCGGACCCACATGGAGGTCACGCCGAATTCCCGTGCCAGATCATTGGCGGATCGGCTGGGGTCGGTCAATCCCGCCTCAAGGATCGCAGCGCGCAGGCGGTTGGCCTTGTCCTGTGCCTCGCCCGCACGGGGCGAGGGGATATCGATGGTGAGGCCTGCAAAGCGATCCGCCAGCCAGCGCACCGTCTCCACCCCGATCTCGGCGGCCAGAACCGACTGATCTGCATGATCGGGGCCTGGAATGGTGCGGCGCTGGCCGCCCGCATTGGCGATCACCTGCAGGCGCAGCGCGAGGCCGAGATCGCGTTCCAGCTCATCGATCCATGCGTCGAGATGGGGGCGGGGGGTCATTTCAGGGGCACCCCCTCGCGGCGGCACCAGTCTTTCAGGGCATCGATCACGGCGCTGATCTGGGTCCAGTCTGTCATGGCATCGACATCGATGGGCACCGCGCCCCATGTCCGCTCAAACCGGCTGCGCAGGAAGGCATTCAGCCCGTCGCGGCCCGGTTTCTGCAGCTTGCCCGCCCGGCCAAGCGCGCCCCAGAGCGCATGGATCATGCGCAGATCGGCACGGGGCGCGGGCTTGTAACGCCCCTTTGCACCCGGTTTGACCCCCGGTTTGAAGCCCCGCTGCCGCAGGGCCTGCACCACCTGCTGCAATTCGGTCTCGGTCATCGCGGCAAGGCTGTCCTTGCCGGTGGCCACCAGCTGCAGGGCGCGGCGGGTATCGTCATCCAGACCCAGCTGCTTGCAACCGGCATGGATCGTGCGCTGAAGGCGGCGGGCTTGCGACATGGACGTGGCTCCGGGCTCGGGGATCAGGCCTTGGCCAGATCGATGGTGACGGCCTCCCAGGGCGCGTCGATGGCGGCGCGGCGGTGGCAGCGGACATAGGTCTTCGACCCGACCACCCGCATCGCATCGCGGATCGCCTCCATGGCCCGACGCCAGCGCTCGTCCTTGATCTCCAGCCGCAGCAGCATGAAGATTTCGGCCCGGTTGATCTGGCCTTCCTTGTCGGTGTTGAAGGCCCGGGTCACGATGGTGCGAATTTCATCCCGTGCGCCTTCGGCCCATTCATTCAGGCATTCATCGATCAGCCCCTTGGCCACCTGCAGTTCGGGGCCGAAGGCGATATTGTCGGCCACCTGGACGGAAACCTTGAACAGCGTGTCATGGGTCATCAGGGTCTTGTTGCCCTTCGGCCCGCCGAGCTTGGCCTCGTATTTCTCGGCCAGCAGCGCCTCCAGCGCGCCAATGTCATCGAAGGTATGCTGCTTGAAGCGCGACACCTGATCCGAGAGCGGAATGGCAAAGCCGAGGATCTTGCGCACAGTCTGGTCGATCAGCTGATCCATCGGCTTGATCATCGAGACCGGGATTTTCGCGCCCCGGCCATCGGCCATGTGTTCGATCCCGTCGATCAGGATAATGCCATCGGGGATGGCTGAGAAATCCGGGTGGGGGGATTGGTCGGTCATGTCAGAACTTCCTTGTGATGACCAGCTCGTCCGGGGGGACAAGCTGCTGGGGCGGGATGGCCTTGAGGCCAAGGATGACGAGGGCCAGCGCCATGGCCTCAACCTCGTCCACGCTGATCCGGGTGATGGCGCGGACCCCGTCGCGGTCGATCCGGCCAAGGGCGCGACCGGCGGCGATCAGGATGTCGCGGTCGGTGGCCATGGCTTCACCCTTCGGCATCTTCGGGCTCCGGCTTGTAGCGGGGGCAGCGGTGACAGGCCCGGTACATCCGCACCCGCATCGGATTGCCCACCAGAAATTCGCCCGCCTTCCCTCGCCAGTCCTGGCATTGGTTGACGGGGATCGGGCCGAGCGAGGGGCAATCCGCCATCGCCTTTTCGAACACGCCACGCACCCGTTCCTCGATCCCGGCGGTTCCGGCCGGGTATTTGTTGTTGAGGATCTGGCTGACGATGGTGGTCGAGCGGCCGAGGGCCTTGGCCACTCTGGCCTGGCTGGTCTTGCCGCATTGGATGGCAAGGGTCTGCACCCAGTCGGGCATGTCCTCGCCCCAGGCGGCGCGGGCATTGTCGAGGGGACCGTTCATTTTGCACGCTCCATCCGGCCCACGCCGGTCACATAGGAAAAGACGCCTTCATTGGGGTCCCAGAGGGCCACCACCCGTTTTTCGCAGGGGGCGCGGGGGCCGGTGTTTTTCAGAAGCTGATAGGTTGCCTCCCGCTTCTGATCGGGGGCCGCGCGTTGCAGCACCCGCAGATATTCCCCGCGCAGCAGGGCCTGCGCATAGGCGCTGGCCTCGGGAACCGTGACCCGCAGGTCCTCGCGGCAATGCGCCGCCAGATCGGTGGGGGTGAACTTCTTCAGCCCGCGCATGGCGGTCCAAAGCTGGTGCGCCACCTGAGAAATCCGGTCCTTCGGTTCGCGATATTCAAAGGTCGGCTCAAACCGGGCGCGCTGCCCCTTTGCCTGGTGGATCTTGATCTGCACGCGGCCCTCCTCGAGCCATTTGCGGACCATGGGCGGGATGTGGCGCGGGCTGACCGAAAGCTCGACTGCCAACTCGGCATGGCCGAAGACCCCGATGCGCTGGACAATCTCCCAGGCCTTGGCCTCCAGTTCGGGCAGTTCGTCCTTGGTCACGATGCGTCTGGCGCGGCGGATCATCACGACACCCTCCGGACCTGCCGCGCGGCGATCTGCTGGCGGGCGCGGGTGCGGGCGGCTTCCTGGCGGGGCGGCGGGGCCTCGCCGGTGTAGAAGCTGCGGCCCTGCCATTCGCGCAGGCTGACCGTCCTCCAGCCGTTTTCCAGCGCGGTGGTCTTCACATGCGACAGGTTGGTGGAAATCCGCCGCAGCGATCCGGCCGAGGCCTTCAGAAGCGCCGCCTTCAGATCCTCGCCCAGCCCGATATCGCGGCAATAGATCGGCGCAAGCTGGTTCAGGTCGGCCATTTCCGCAGGCTGGGCCGCGACCCAGTCCAGCATCCGCCCATGCACCCGTTCCCACCGCATCAGCGTGGTCGGCAGTTCCTCTTCCCCGATCAGGATCACCGGCACTTCCGAGGCCTCGTAAAGCCCGCGCACCACCTCGACCATGTCGTCGCGGATCAGCCGGTCGGCCTCATCGATCAGCAAGGGCCGCTGCATCCGGCCAAGGTTCGCCGCCACCTGTTCGAAGATGTCGCTGGCGGTGCGGGCAGGCTTCAGCCCCAGTTCCACCGCGATGCAGGACAGCAGCTGCTTGGAGCGCCAGAGCGGCTGGATCGAGACATGGATCGCCCCGCAATGGTTCTGCGTGTAAGTCGCCGCCGAGGATTTGCCATAGCCGCTGGGGCCATAGAAGGTCGCCATCCCCGGCAGACCGAAGTCGCGGGTCTGCACCCGGTCCACCAATGTCAGCAGCGCCGAGACGTTCCTGAGCGGGGCGACGCTGTGATAGGGATTGTCAGTCATGCCCGTCCTCTCCTTTTCTTGTCAGCCGAAGATCGCATCGCCATGGTCATCCCAGAGCGCGCGTTCGGTGCGGTATTGCGATGTGGTCTGGTAGCCCTCGAGCCAGCGGCGCTGATCTGCCGTGACCGGTCCCCCGGCCTCGATGGCCCGTTCGATCTCCAGCGCGCGGCGAAACCGCTCGCGCGGGCTTTCCTCGGGTGTCGTGTCGATCCGCTGCGGCAGGCGGGTTACATTGTCCGCCGGGCGCGCAGGTTGATCGGGCAGCGGCGTGCCGCCCTTTGTGGCCTTGCGCGGTACCATCTGCACCACCCTTGCCTCGGGCGGGGCGGGTTCCGAGGGGCCGACCTCGTCCAGCATCCGGCCCAGTTCCGCCGCCGTGAAGCGGCGCTGCGCAAGGGCTGCCTCGCGTTCGGCTTTCATCCATTGGCGGCGCGCACGGGCCAGAAGTCTGGCCTCTTCCATGTCGAAGAAGCCCGCCCGATCCAGCACCCCGGCCTCGCCGAGATAGCTGCCGTCATGGGCATAGACATGCAGCCCCGCCCAGAGATCGGCCGGATCGAAGCGGATCACCACCGGGGCACCGGTGATGCCCTGCATCCAGTCGGACCAGTAGCGGTTGCCCTGAAAGCTGATCTCGCCGGTCCGGCTGTGCGCCCGCACCCCCTTGGCCCCCATGAGCCAGAGCCGCCGCTGCGCCTCGGTCGCCTTGCGGATCGGGGCCACGGCATAGCTTTCGTCAAAGACCTCGGCAAAGCTGCGGCCATAGGCCACTTCCGACCGGCGTCCGACGCGGGTGTTGTGTTCCTCGATCCCCTCGGCCAGCACCCGCAGGAATTCCTCCAGATCGATGGCGCGCGAGCCATAATCCTCGGGCTTGGCCTCGGGGCGGTTGCCGGTCCAGGCCCCGTCAAAGCGCGGGTCCTTGGCAATCGTGTCGCACATGTCGCGGAAGGCGCGCTCGATGGGCTTGGACTGGCCGCTATAGGGCGTGGCCCAATGGATCTCGCAGCCCAGGCTGGTGAACAGCCCCGGAATATCCTCCTCCGTCACCTTGAAGCGGTAGCGGTTGGCCGAGCCGCCGGTCACCGCCTTGGCGGCGAATTCGCGGCCATTGTCCAGAAGCACATGTTCGGGGATGCCCCAATCCTCGATCATCTCGCCCGCCGCCAGCAGCACGGTGGTGCTGTTGGCCGTCTGGTCGAGCCGCCAGGACAGGATGCGCCCGGAATAGACATCCTGAAACGCCACCATCTGCGGGCGGCAGATCACCGGCGGCAGGCTGCTGCCGCGTTCGGCAGGCCAGCGCACGAAGACGTCGAACTTGTGATAATCGGCATTCACCGCCTCCAGCGCGCGCAGGCAGGTCTTGTCGCGCACCTGTGTCGGATACATCCGCTTCACCGCATCCATGCCCCGGCGCAGCAGGACCTGCGTGACCGGGCTGACGGTCTGGTCCAGCCTGCGGCGCATGGTGCGTTCGGGCAGCACCGCGAGCCCGCGTTGCAGCGCCACCCGCAATTGCCGCCGGTAGCAGCTGGAAAAGCTGGGGTTCGAGGACCGCAGGAAATCGCTCTTCAGCAGGTCGAAGAATTCCGGGTCGCAATCCTTGCCGCGCGGGGTGCGGGCCGGGCCTTCGGCGCGGTGGCGGGGCGCGAGATAGGGCAGCCGGTCATCGGCCCGCACCCCTTCGATCAGCGCAAACCACCCCCAGATCGTGCGCGCCCCGGTGCCGGTGACGCCCGCCACCTGCCGCACCGCCAGATCGCGGCCAAGGGCTGCCTCCAGCACCTCGACCTTCTGCAACAGCGCCAGCCGGTCGGCGGCCTTGCGCTTCACCGCATCGGGCAGGCCCTCATACCAGGCCCAGGCCTGATCGCGGTCCATCCGGCGGGGCGCGGCCTCGCGCTTCGGCGCGGCATCGGTCAGGAGCTTGCGCTGCGCCCGGGCGGGCAGCAGGCGCCAGTTGTATTCCCAGCCGCCGCCCCGGCACGACCGGCGGCGCGCATGTTCGGGATGCGCCCGCCAGCCCTGCCGCTCGGCCAGCGCATCCACCCCCTGCCGGGTATCGGGCAGGTCGGGCAGGCCGCTGGCCGCCAGTTCGGTGGTGGTCCACCATTCCTGATGCGGGGTCAGGGTCACGACCGGCCCCCGTCCTGGAAGGCCAGCATCGGGCGCAGCTGATCGGCCAGTTCATCGACCAGCCGCCGCCGTGCCGCCATCGGCGCGCGCAGCCATTGCGCCAGCATGGTCTTGAAGGCGTCATCGACGGGGTCCTTTATGGGGGCTTCATCGCCCCGTTTGACGGCTCGCCATGCCTCTGCCGCCGATCTGGCGCTGCCTTCCGCCAATTGCCGCACGACATCATAGCGCTCGGTCGGGGCACCGATCTTTGCGATCTCGGTCAGGTCCTTCAGCGTCACCTGCCGGGGGGCGGCGCGCAACTGGGCCACTTCATCGGGGCCGAGGCGGGAACCGGCGGCAACGATCTTGAAGACCTGTCGCTCGCTCATGCCAAATTTGTCTGCAGTAGCCTTTACGAATGCAACTGAACTCGGTTCAGTTGCATCCCAGCGGGCTACAGCACCCGCCAGTCCGCGCTTAGTTTCCGGGTGCAGGCGTTCGTAAACCTGCTTGCGGGTGGCCAGGAACACCGCCGTATCCAGCGGGTTCATCTCGGCCCCGGCCAGATTGTCGTCGATCTCCATGATCGCCGCCCAATCATCCGTCACATCGGTCCAGATTTTCGCCTCGATCTCCTCCCAGCCCAGCCGCCGCGCGGCCTCCAACCGGTGGCCGCCTGCGATCAGCACAAGGCTGCCGTCCTTCTTCTTGCGCAGATGGATCGCATCCTTCATCACCCCGGTCTCGCGGATCGAGGCGATCAGGCTGTCCACCCCCGCCTCGGAAATCGGGCGCAGGCGGCGGCGGCAGTCGATCTCTGCCACCTTCACCCGGGTTTGCTGCATCAAGGTCGGTTGTTTCACGGTTTGGCCCCTTGGTCTGTCTCCCGTCACGCCCGCGCGGCGTGCCGGATTTTTGCGGTCGATCTGGCGGGAAGCCCCAGCGATCCGACATCGCCACGATGCCTGCACAATCCGCAGAGCCGGTGGTGAATGCCCTCGCTGAAGAAGGTCGTGCCGCAGCACAGGCAGGGCCGCTCGCCCCGTTTTGCCCGGCTGTCCGCTGCTGCCTGCATCCGTTCGGCGGCCTGTTGCGCCGCCTTCTTGCCGCTGTAGGGCTGGCCGACGAAGGCCCCTTCGGGACCCATGATGCGATACCAGCCCGCAATCTTCTGCACTGCAAAGCGCGGGCGGTGGGTGTCGGAGTTCACGGTCATGACCGGCGGCCTTTCGACCGGGCTTCCAGCCCTGCGATCATCACCAGCATGTCCTCGATCACATCCAGCGTGGGCTTGGCACCGGGTTCGGTGGTGATCGGATCGCGGCCCAGCCGGTCCAGCAACTCGGCCATCCGTTCCAAGGCCCGTGCATGGGCCACGGTGGCCTGATCGCGCCGATGCTGCGCCAGGCTGGCATCGCGCAGGGTCTGCCCGGCGATCTCGGCTGACTTCAACTGGCGGCGCAGGTCGCGGAAATCCTCCAGCGCGGGCATGGTGGGGTCGGGCTTCTGATCCGGGCCAGTCGGCAGATGGACAAGGCGGGCCGTCATGGGGTGCCTCCGAAGATGATGACGAGGATGGGAAGGGCGACCGGCACGGCGATCACGATCAGGCAGAGCAGCGCGATGCCCAGCAGGTCACCGACCCAGCTGTCATTGATCCGCTGATCCAGCGCCTGCAGACGCCGCCAGACCGAAGGCCCGGGGGACTGGGGGCGCGGCACGCCCTGACCGGCCGGAGTTCCCGGTTCGGCACAGTCAGGGCGGCTCCCGCCACGGCAGGGGCCAACCGACCGCTGCGAAAGGGAAAAGGGCAGAAAGGCCATCACGCGGCCTCCCGCGATTGCGGCGGACGCGGAATGTCCGCTGGCCATTCGAGGTCGGTGGGCCAGTGGTCCGAGAACCATTGAACGACCACCGCGGCCTTGCGCAGAGTACAGCTCGCACCCCCTTGTAGTCGGTTCAACCATTTCCCGTCATTGGCCGCATAGGTCGAGACCGTAGACAGCTCGAGCCCCGCATGTGCTGCAAATGACTGCCCGAGCATGATCAGCTGCCCCTTATCCATTACCGCCCCCTGAAATGGTATCGTTACCGAATTTATATGTGGTAACGATACCGAACGTCAAGCTATGCAGGCCGCAAGTTTTTCGGTATGTTTCCCGAATCGTGGCTAGGTATGCTGATCAGTTCGGGGAAATCGTCGCTCAACGGCTGAAGTCGTTGAATACAAACGCTTATGCTGCCGAAATCGCTGCCGGACTCAGTCCCGACGCAATCCGGAATGTCCTGCGTAGCGCGAAAAAATCCGGACCAACCCTGTCTAGGGTCGAGGAAATCTGCCAAGCTTTGGGGATGGAACTTTACATCGGGCCGCCGCGCGAGATCGGCCCTCTTCCTCCAGCGGTGGACCCGAGTGAGCTGGCAAGCATCCCGCTGCATGAAGCCTTTTTGTCAGCCGGGAGCGGTGTCGAGAATGCTTCGGAGCATGTGGTCGGGCATCTGGCGTTTCGGCATGACTGGCTCAAACGAATGCATGTCACCCCGTCGAATGCAGTTTTGGCCAGGGCGCATGGCGACAGCATGCAGCCCTGCGTCTGGGATGGGGATGTGCTCCTGATTGACAGGGCACGCACCGAACCGCCATCAGCGCCGAAGAAGGGGACAGCAGGCCGCCGCCCACCGATCTTTGCATTGCTCGATGACGGCGAAGCCAAGGTGAAGCGCGTGCAGATGCATGACAACGGTTCGGCCGCGCTGATTTCCGACAACCCAGACTACCCACCGCATTTCGCTAGGATTGAGACCCTGACAATCATCGGCCGGGTGGTCTGGTGGGGGCATACCGACAGGGGGTAATCATGTCAGTTCCATCCTTTGAAGCGCCCTTGGCCCGGCTTGAGGCTTTGCCGTCCGGCACGCCAATTCCGAAACCGACTTCGCCTGGCAGTTCGCGTATCCATAGGTGGGGCGTGCGGCGCGGAGAGAGGGCAATAGTTTATGCGATGCCCAACCATTCAAACCCTGCGAAGCCGCACCAGAAGGGCGTGACCGTTGCGGAGCTTCGCAGCGCTTATGCGCGGTTGGTTAAGGAGGGTATTTTTACCCGAGACTGGTTCGAAAGGAATCTGTCGGAGTGCGCGAGAGAGGGTGCTTGCAACTTCACGACTATTGGGGGCTACTCGGGCTACTTGGTGTCGGAGAGTACCTTGGCGAAGGCACCTATGGCTTTCGTTACAGCGGATGAAACGCTCGCGGCCCACAGCTGCCGGTCACGAGGACCAGCCCGCTGCGGCGCAGCTTCCGCGAAGCGGTCAATCAGAAACGCCATGGATCAATGATCTCTTGTGCTACATGTAGCATTTGCGCATTGTCAGAACGCAACAGATCAACCTGCGCAGGTATCACTTGTCAGATTTTCAATTGAATGAAATTTACACTCCTCCGAACGGTCTGCCTGCCGTAGATGTCGTATTTATGCACGGTTTGGGCGATGCTTTCGAAAGCTGTTGGCAAAACCCAGCAGGCAAGTCTGGCGAGGTATGGCCGGTGTGGTTGTCAGAGGCCTTTCCAGGAATTTCGATTTGGGGTTTGGACTACCCAACATCTAAATATAGCGCGCTTCTGAACGGACCCGATCTTTCTCTCCTTACCGTGGCGGCGAGCCTGTCCGAGCTATTGCGTGCAAAGAAGATTGGCAGAAGGCCACTGGTTCTAGTTTGTCATAGCCTCGGTGGTGTGATCGCCAAGGCTATGCTTCGCGCTTGCGAAAGCTCAACCACCACCCCAAAGAAAGCAATCTTCGACAACTGCAAGGGGGTAGTTTTCCTTGCGAGTCCGCACTCTGGGTCGCCCTTGGCGTCAATTTTGTCACTAATTCCTGGAGTCGCGTCAAAGCAGACGCAGGAACTCGAGAAAGCCGGCGCCCTGCTGGTGGACTTGAACACTTGGTACAAAAATAAGGCGCCTTCAGCAGGAGTAAGATCCTGCGCATTCTATGAAACGATGAACACTAAGGGTGCTATGGTCGTCGACGCAGGCTCTGCCAACCCGGGCGTTCCGGATTGCGACCCCATCCCAATTGACGCAAACCATCGCGACATTTGCAAATTTGGTCATAGGGATGAATTTGGCTACTTGTGCATCAAGAATTTTCTTGAGGAACTCTTTGAGTTTGAACGGTTGGACGTTGCTGATCAGGTCTCTGTTGATGACCTTGAGTACTACATTAGCACTGTGCAAGGTGATCGGCTTTCGCTAGCTGAAAAGCTCGAAAAAGGAGGCAAGTGCGATCAAGAAATTGATGACGCTGAGGCGGAGAAAGAACGGATCCATAAAATGGTACGGCGCAATGCCATTTCCGGCAGCGCTCGCCAAAAATATCGCCAGTTTCTGAGCGAAGTTCTTACGCTCTTCCGAGTACACATAGCACCGCTTATTCGTTCAGGTGCAGACGAAGTCGCGGTGAACACAGCCATTCACTCGAAGCTACTAGCGCCGCTCAGTGAAAAGCAGGCATTGAATGACCTATTTAATGTCGCCGATATTCACAGCGCAATCTATTATTTAACCGGCAACTGTCACATAAACTGGACAAAGCCACATGATTAGAATTTGGCACCCAATGAGAGATCCTCACCATTGTAGTTTTCGGATGATGGCATTGCGCATGGCGACTACGAGACAATTGTCTGTTCCTAGAGCATCTCTTCTCGATACGTTCTTACTATTTCCAGAGTACCTGCACGAGATTCAATACAAAGGCTTTGGGTCACTTCGGTCATCTCTAAGGGACCTGGAGGTTCCGAAGCCGAGCGATAGTTTTGTTAGCCTTCCAGACATTAGAACAGTGTTTCGAGAGCTGCAGGTCTTCCAAAAAGCATCGCTACGACAATTGGTTGCAAAGAACATACTGTCGGCGGAAGCCTTCAAAGAAGGGAACCTCACGCTGTCTTCCAAAGGTATTCCAGACGAGTTGAGGCAAGTGTTGCAAGCGTTTGTATCTGAGAACTCGCGACAACTCTCTTTCATAACCGATGATCTGAGTGCAATACCGTTGGATGGCCCCACAGGATTGCTCCGTCGCGCAAATCTTGAAATGGGCGGGAGATTTAGATAATGTCGTCCATCCTCAAACTTAATCGCTTGATCGTGATGAAGAGCGGTCATCGAGCCTATGATCAGAAGTTTCACTCTGGCTTAAACATTATTCACGGGTCTAACGGGTCAGGAAAATCCTCTATCCTCGATTTCATCTTCTTTGCGTTGGGTGGAAACTTGACCAAATGGAAACCTGTTGCCCAAATGTGTGATACTGTATTCGCTGAGGTCTCGGCTAGCGGAACCAAACTCTCCCTACGAAGAGACGTATCAACCGATGCCAATCAGCCCATGTTCATCTACTTCGGAGGCCTGCAAGACGGACTTGAAGCTGCGGCAGACGGTTGGCAGAGATATCCCTACTCTCGGAACGATTATTCTAAAACATTCAGTCAGATCTTATTTAGGGCCCTTGGCCTTCCCGAAATACCGGGGGATGAGGGTTCAAACATTACGATGCACCAAATACTGAGATTGATGTACGTAGACCAGACCACGCCATTCCAGCGCATCTTCCGTAGCGAGGACTTTGATCCCCGAGCCACAAGGGAAGCTGTATCCGAACTGCTTTGTGGGATCGGCAACAACCAGCTCTATTCGAAGCGTATCGCTCTGCGAGAGAGCCGGAAAACAGAAAGTGAACTTAACACGAAGCTCACAAATTTGTTGAGAGCCACGGCAAATTTGGGCGAGAATTTTAATGAGGGTGCCTTTGAAACTGAGCGAAGCAAGCTATCTCAGCGAATAGAGATGCTTCAAAAGGAGATTGAAGGCCTCCACAACGCCGACATTGATAGTTCGCAAATAGCAAAAGCGGCTGAAATCGAACGCCGAAAGCTCTACGACACAATCACTAAGGAGCGTGATAGGTTGGTAGGTGTTGAGCGTGAAATCGCATCATTGGAATTCGAAGTCCTGGATAGCGATCTTTTTGCTAAGCACCTTGAGCAGCTTCTTAGGGATTTCGATCGAACCGCAGCAACATACCTTGCGATTGGCGAAGTTCCATTTGAGCTTTGCCCGGCATGCCTGCAGCCGTTGCAAGATAGGTCCGACCATCAGTGCCACCTGTGCAAAGAAGATCTTCCAAAAGAGGACAGAGACACAAAGCTCTTTGAACTCCGAATGGATATTGAAGGACAAATGTCTGAGAGCTTGAGGCTGAAAGAAAAGCGTTTGGAAAGGCTTAGCACGCTCAAGATGGAAGCTGCCCGACTAAAGGCAAGTATGTCGCGCCAGATGAAGCAATTCGATGAAGTGAGAAATGCCTCCATCGATGGCCGAACCGCCCTGATCTCAGGAAAAAGCCGCGAAGTTGGAAAGATTGATTCTCGACTAGACGAGCTGAGCAAGTTGTCCGACCTCCGGCAACAGATAAATGATGTTAAAGAAGCAAAACAGAAAGCTTCTGGCGCGGTGGAAAGTCTAAGGAACGAAATTGAAGCATTAGAACTGGCTCGGGAAAAGCGCCGACGGCAGGTGAAGACCCGGATTTCTGAGCAAACAAAGCGCGTTCTGGAGATGGATCTCGAAGAACACAATGACTTTGAAGAGCTTGAAAACTTTGACTTCAGTTTCGAGGACGACTGGTTTGCGATCAACGGTGACCCAAACATCACCACAAGTGCCAGCGGTATGGTTGTCGTTAAAAACAGCCTTTTTATAGGTTTGCTCCTCTCATCACTACAGGATCAGCAAATGAGATACCCGAGAATGCTCTTGCTCGACAACGTGGAAGACAAGGGTATGGTCGGCGACCGTGTTAGAAACTTCCAAAAGGTAATTGCGGATCTAATGGATAAAGAAAGCCAACCTCATCAGATCATTTTGACGACCTCGACGCTCAATCCCGAACTGGAGCGCGAGGATTATATTGTTGGACCAGAGTACACCAAGGAAAATCGAACTCTCAACATCCAGACTGGTACTGCACGAGCATAAATTGATCTATTGACCATTCAAAGATCTCCAAGTTGCTAACCATAGCTTGTGCCCGTGTCTGAAGTTCGAGGAACAGCTCACAATGGTCAGCTGAAAGTCCGCTTGCGCACCGGGCGGGAGATTGTTTTGCGCCCGTGGCGAACTTCCCCTTTCCGCCCCTTTCCGGTTGTGCCGCGAAACCATCCAACTCAACATGTTCCCTCACATGGGATGCCATCGTTATCTCGGTCAAGCTTGCCACCCCACGAGCAGTTGTGCAGGAGCCACATGGCTTCCTCGCACGAATAGATTTTCTTGCATGTCTTGCGTGGGCTGCAGGAGAAGGAAGCCGCAAGGAGGAGCTGAGCGGGCTCCGTCAAACTTGTAGCCTGCTCAGTTTCACGGCTACCTCCGGGTTCACTCCAAAGGACCAAGGCGAGAAGCAACGGAGAAACTGCCAAGGGAAGTGATAGCGCCTTCATCTTAGCCCCTTGCGCCAGTCCCAAGGCAAAACAAATGTGCTTTGCCATATCCCCAATCCAGCGGCTTTCGCCCTGGCCTCAGCATCAACGTACTGCGGACCATATCTGCGGTAGGCCAACGCCCAGCCGCTTTCGACAAGCCAACCGCCTAGGTCTTCGTCATCACTGGTCGCACAGATCGCGACTGAACGGCTGTAGCGATCAACATCAACAACCCGACATGCGATAACAGACCGCCCGATCTTGTCTGCAAGCGCAAAGGCGGCATCTTTGCCGCAGTTCCATTGGGACCCATCTGGTCGGGCACATCTCTGTTGTGCCTCTATGGCATCGACTGCGTTCAGCCGAATGCGCTTGCCATGGATCTCGATGGTGTCGGCATCGACTACGGTAGCAACGCCCTGGATGACCTCGCCCGAAATAGATCCGGTGGGCGTGGCAAGGGCTGCAATCAATAGGATAGCTGACGGAATCGTGTTCATCCCTATGGATTATGCAGACCAGTGTCTCCGACGCAAGGATGCAAGATGTCCGGTGCACAAGCGCCGCGCTGCCCGATCCATGCGGTTCTACCTGGTCAGCCTTCCGGTGGGGGTGGCACGCCTGCGCCAGACAAAGTCTCCGGGGTGGAGTTCAAAATCATTTGCATGTTCGCTCCTTCCCGCGAAGTGTAGTCGCTTTCTAACGGTCTGAAACATCAAGGAAATCTGAACATGCAAACGCTCGAGGCTACTTGCGGCGCAATTTGCATGTTCGGATGCCGAGCGGGGCAGGGGATTCGGCTCGTTTCCGGCTGCCAAATGCACTAAACCAGCCATTTATCAGGGGGTTAAACGGGGCCTTCCAAGCGCAGCCTCGAGCCTGCCGTTTCCTTACATAAGCCCACTTACCGGACCTATTTGACGGTTCTGCGGAAAGCCCCGCTCAGCCCAGCCAAGCTTCAGACGCCCACAAAATTCCTTATTTTGCTGCGTCTTCCGAGGTCATCCGTCCACTGCCTCGGTCTTCCGGGCTCCTGCAGGTTTACGTGTCAAACGACACGCATTGTAGCGTGACACGCAAACTTGCAGAGTTTGACACTGAAACCTGCAGCAGAACAGTTCCGTCGACGGCGGCACAGGCCTGCGTCTCCGCACCAGTATTTTCCTACCCGTAACAGCGTTGGACGAAACTGAGAAAGCCCTAGCTCAGGACTCTGGGGCTTCACTGGAGAACTCTTGGGTTCGCATTCAAGCTGTAGTGAGGCGATGCAGCGCACCCAGAGGCCATCAGACTGCAGAGCGTAAGCGAACGCTGCAAGAGCCAGTTATGGCTGCCTAACCGCGATAAGCTGACGAAGAAAGAAATGTTGTGGATAAATCTTAATTTGGCTATTCATAGGCTGAATATTTATCCAAGAGCTTCTATGGGCCATGAGGTCATTGTGGAAACCTCCAGTATTTCCCACCACCCACCTTCTCGACCATTCTTAGTGAAGTTGTTCGGTGATTCGGGGGCCTCTCACCTCTGAGTATCAAACGACCGATATCTGACACCACTGACCGATCACTCGCAAAGTAGCTATGGTTCAATCCAAAAACGTAATTGCTAACAGAGGAAGCATCGATGGAGTCAATGAACGGAGCAGTCAAGGGCCCATCAACTGGCACGTCACCCGCACGCGGTATAGTGGCGGCAAGACTCTTAGAGGCTTCAAGTGCTCGATCATTTGCAGATGCATAGAGTGTCACTCCTGACGCAAATCTCGGAAAAGTTTCCGAAAGGCTGATGAAATTGTCGCGATCAACATCGGGCGCAGCCAGGACAATCTCAGAAAAAATTTTGTCAGCCTCACCGGTTGGCGCAGGCAGTGCTCTAAGAGCCTCAACAAGAGCCAAGTTACCCATGCTGTGAGCAATAATGCTGATGTGGTCAGCACCTTCAACCCTTGATACTAGACTTAAAAATTCAGCAAGGTGCGTCCGCGCCTGTTGCGCACTGTTCACATCATAATTGTAAGCCGTCAGTGATAGCTCACCCTTTGAGGGCCAGCTATAAATGCAAGGCAACCCATCAAAACCGATATCCCAAGATATCTGGGCAGCCGAATATATAGCTTCGTCAAAGTCAACGTTGAACCCATGGATGTACACCAACACATGGCCTTTATAGACTTTGGACCTAGCTAAGACACCGGCAGCTCGTTCCGACAATTCAGAGGCGCTGAGCGTCTCGATCTCTTGGATCAAGAAATGTTTCCTTGGATCTTCTGCCTCAACACCAAAACTCATAAACAGGAACCTTTTTTCTTCGGGACGCTCGACACTCCCAAATTCATGCACATCCTCTGGTATGCTAACTCTAGCAAAACCGAGTTCCAATGCAGATGCTCTACCATCTGAGAAGACTATGCGCCCGCTGGAGTCAGAGCCAATACGATCGCTTCCAAAGCAGACATCTACGACCGGAAGGTTCGTCTCTAATGAACGACAAATGGAAGCTGCCCCATCTCCAGCGTCTTTACACAAAACCCCCACATCTATCCACCCCGCTTCAACCGCAATGTTTAGATTTTCTTGAGTGATCGGAATGGGGTCAAGCAGCACGGTATTTATTAAATCGCCAGAGCGGTCTATAGTTATCTGTTCGACGCCAGATATTTCTGAGAACTGGGTTCCGTTAGCAAGCTCGCTAGAAACTCTTGCAGCCAGCCTAGCCAGTTCACGTTCATCACGCCAGACACTTGCGGTCTGGAGACCCCTAGCTACTCGGTTCAGGGTCTCTGCGTCCTCTCCTTGCCCTGCAATAAAAATTTCATCATACCCAAATTCAATAATGGCGTTCGATACTCCGGTCGATATCCCACCACCAGCAGTGAGCACAGCGTCCACACGACTATCACTTGTTGTTAGTATCTGTTCCATCTGACGTTGCGCATTTTCTGGGCGCCAACCATCGACATATGCATCGCCAACAATCTGAATGTCGCCACGCGCAATCGCTGAGCCAAGAACATCCATTTGGCCTCTGCGCAAAAACTCCGCATTCAGATCGGATGACTGACCATTCATGAATACATAGCTTCCAGTTGGAGCGACTTCAAGTAATGCTCGAGCCTGAATACGGCCCGCTTCCTCAATGTCGTATGCAACGTGAAATACGTCTGGATTGGCAATTGGAGTTTCATAGCTTACAATAGGGATGCCCTTCGAAATGGCGGATTCTATTAAGTCATCCAAGCTGCCTGGGTCTTGAGGAATTATAATTATTGCGCTGGCACCTTGCTCTATAAGGTGTGCAACATCGCTCCTTTGCTTCTCAGCAGATGATTGGGCATCCAGAATGACGTACTGATCTCCCTGAGCTTCAATTGAAGCTTTGAGCGCCGATATTTCGGTTTCCGATCTTGTCAGTAGATTCGATATAGAAACTCCGATGATTTTTTCGAAAGCTCCCACATCGGTTGCCGCGAGCAATCCTATTGAGATTAAAAAATACATCCTGAGATTTGATATCATTCTTGTTCCCAATACATACTGCGCCCGCCGAGGCTACATGACTACATTCAAGTTGAGTTAGTGCCAAATGCAAGCATAACATCAGGTCGCTTGATCGTCTATCGTCAGCTAGAGTTTCGCGACGCCAGGCCCAAGCGAAGCCCTTTTTCGAATGTTATGGGACCGCATGATGAGTGGGCGGCTCGACAGGAATGGTCCGCCTCCCTCTCCCTTAATGCTCACAAGGGCACTATCCCCCGTATGCAACCCACTGAGTCGCCCCCAGTTTCACCGGAGATCATCCCCGAGGCATCGGGCTGGGTGCTGGTACGCTGGTCGAATTTCCAATGCCATGTCTGGCTTGGTGAGGGCGGCGATCCTGCGCGGTTGGCGCAATCAGCCGGGCAAAGGGGACCGGCCAAACCCCGACAATTGAACCGCCCGGCCCCATGACAAAAGGGGCGAGGTTTCCCCCGCCCCCCTTTCATTCAAACCAGCGATCCTTTCACCCCCTGTCGAGCAATTGCAGCGCGCCGACGGCCTTGATGAGGTCGAGGGCCTTCTGCAGGTCGGTTTCCGCCCCGATGGCGGTGCCGCGCGCCTGATTGCGCTCGCCCTGATGGGCTGCCCGCCCGGCTTCATCCAGATCACGGGCGGCCTGCATCAGCAGGTCGCGGGCGGCGTGATAGCTGGCTTCCATCAGCTTGCAGAGGGTGGTCGGTTCCAT
>NZ_JBALHR010000021.1:0-34296 GCF_036964905.1 Gemmobacter denitrificans | reverse complement strand
CCCTACCTCCCGTCATCATGTTCTTCACAATGCAAAAACACTTCATCGCAGGACTAACCCTCGGAGCCGTCAAGTGACGAAAATTGCCTTCATCGGGGCGGGTTCGACCGTCTTCATGAAAAACCTCATCGGGGATGCGCTGCAGATGCCCGCCCTGGCCGGTGCGACCGTCTCGCTGATGGATATCGATGCCCGCCGCCTGGCGGAAAGCGAGCTGGTGGTGCGCAAGCTGATCGCCTCGCTGGGGGTGCCTGCGCAGGTGGAAACCCATACCGACCAGCGCCGCGCCATCGCCGGGGCCGATTTCGTCATCGTGGCCTTCCAGATCGGCGGGTACAAACCCTGCACGGTCACCGATTTCGACATTCCCAAACGCTATGGCCTGCGCCAGACCATTGCCGATACGCTGGGCATCGGCGGCATCATGCGCGGGCTGCGCACCGTGCCGCATCTGTGGAAACTGGCCGAGGACATGCGCGCGCTCTGCCCCGATGCGATCATGCTGCAATATGTCAACCCGATGGCGATCAACACCTGGGCCATCGGCGCGCGCTACCCGGATGTGAAACAGGTGGGCCTGTGCCATTCGGTGCAGGGCACGGCCTATGAACTGGCCCGCGATCTGGATCTTCCGCTGGAGGATATCCGCTATCGCGCGGCGGGCATCAACCACATGGCCTTTTACCTGACCTTCGAGGCGCGGAACCCGGATGGCAGCTACCGCGATCTCTATCCCGCCCTGCGCGCGGGCTATCAGGCGGGCCGCATTCCCAAGCCCAGCCACTGGAACGCCCGCTGTCCGAACAGGGTGCGCTATGAGGTGATGACCCATCTGGGCCATTTCGTCACCGAAAGTTCGGAGCATTTCGCCGAATATGTACCCTGGTTCATCAAGACCCATCGGCCGGATCTGATTGAAACCTTCGGCATCCCGCTGGACGAATACCCGATCCGCTGCGAGGAACAGATCGCCGCCTGGGGCGCGCAGGCCCGCGCCTATGCCGAGGCCGAGCGGATCGAGGTGACCCGGTCCAACGAATATGCCGCCACCATCATGAATGCGGTGGTGACCGGCACGCCTGCGGTGATCTACGGCAATATTCCCAATCGCGGCTTCATCCCGCAACTGCCGACGGGGGCCGCAGTCGAGGTGCCGGTGCTGGTCGATGCCAACGGGTTGCAGCCCACGACCGTCAACGACATTCCGCCGCAGCTGATTGCGCTGATGCGCACCAATGTGAATGTGCAGGAGCTGACGGTGCAGGCGCTGTTGACCGAAAACCGCGACCATATCTATCACGCCGCGATGCTGGACCCGCATACCGCGGCCGAGCTGGACCTGCGCCAGATCCGGGCGCTGGTCGATGATCTGATCGCCGCGCATGGCGACTGGCTGCCGGGCTGGATCACCGGAAAGAAGGCTGCATAAGATGACCCAGGACACCAAGCCCCGCCGCAACCGTGCCTGGTATGGCAAGCTGGATCGCGACGGGTTCATCCATCGCAGCTGGATGAAGAACCAGGGCTTCCCGGATCACGTGTTCGACGGCCGCCCGATCATCGGCATCTGCAACACCTGGTCGGAACTGACGCCCTGCAATTCGGGGCTGCGCGATCTGGCCGAAGGCGTCAAGCGCGGGGTCTGGGAGGCGGGCGGCTTTCCGGTGGAATTTCCGGTCATGTCGCTGGGCGAGACCCAGATGAAGCCCACCGCCATGCTGTTCCGCAATCTGCTGGCCATGGATGTGGAGGAATCGATCCGCGCCTATGGCATGGACGGGGTGGTGCTGCTGGGGGGTTGCGACAAGACCACGCCGGGCCAGCTGATGGGGGCGCTGTCGGTCGATCTGCCGGCCATCGTGGTGTCTTCCGGCCCGATGCTGAACGGCAAATGGCAGGGCAAGGATATCGGCTCTGGCACCGATGTGTGGAAATTCTCCGAAGCGGTGCGTGCGGGCGAGATGACGCTGCAGGATTTCATGGCGGCCGAAAGCGGCATGAGCCGGTCGAAAGGCGTCTGCATGACCATGGGCACCGCCAGCACCATGGCCAGCCTGGTCGAGGCGATGGGGATGAGCCTGCCCACCAATGCCGCCCTGCCGGCAGTGGATGCCCGCCGCATGGCGCTGGCCCATCTGACGGGGCGGCGGATCGTGGAGATGGTGGAGGAAGACCTGCGCCCTTCGGCCATCATGACCCGCGCGGCCTTTGAAAATGCCATTCTGGCCAATGCCGCTGTCGGCGGATCGACCAATGCGGTGGTGCATCTTCTGGCCATGGCGGGGCGGGTCGGTGTCGATCTGACGCTGAAGGATATTGAAATCGGGGCCGGGATTCCGCTGCTGGTGAACTGCATGCCTTCGGGCAGGTATCTGATGGAGGATTTCTGCTATGCGGGCGGGATGCCGGTGGTCCTGAAGGAACTGGCGGCCCATCTGCGGCCTGCGACCACCGTGCTGGGCAAGGATATCTCGGCCTATGCGGCGGGTGCGGAATGTTTCAACCGCGATGTGATCCGCCCCTTTGACGATCCGGTGAAACCGGCGGCGGGCATCCGCGTCCTGAAGGGTAATCTGGCCCCCAATGGCGCCATCGTGAAACCCTCGGCCGCCACCCCTGCCCTGCTGGAACATGAAGGCCTGGCGCATGTGTTCGAGACGATCGAGGACATGAAGGCCAATATCGACCGCGAGGATCTGCCGGTCACGCCCGAGACGATCCTCGTGCTGAAGGGCTGCGGGCCAAAGGGCTATCCGGGCATGCCCGAAGTGGGCAATATGCCGATCCCTGCCGCCCTGGTGAAACAGGGGGTGCGCGACATGATCCGGGTGTCCGATGCCCGCATGTCGGGCACGGCCTTCGGCACGGTGATCCTGCATGTCAGCCCCGAGGCCCAGGCCGGCGGCACGCTGGCGCTGGTGAGAACCGGCGACCGGATCAGGGTATCGGCCGCGCAGGGCGTGCTGGAACTTCTGGTGGACGAGGCCGAACTGGCCGCCCGCCGGGCCGCATGGGTGCCGGAGGAAAGCCCCTATACCCGTGGCTATGCCCGGCTTTACATCGATCATGTCCTGCAGGCCGATCAGGGGGCCGATCTGGATTTCCTGGTCGGCAAGGATACCCGCCCCGTCACAAGGGAGAGCCATTGATGCACCCCGTCTTTCCAGATCTGAACGGCGCCTCGGTCTTCATCACCGGCGGCGGTTCGGGCATCGGCGCGGCCCTGACCGAAGGCTTCCTGCGCCAGGGGGCAAGGGTTGCCTTCTGCCAGCGCAGCGATGCCGGCGGCTTTTGCGATGCGATGGAACAGGCCACCGGGTCGCGCCCGCTGTTCCTGCCCTGCGACATCACCGATATGGCGGCGCTGAAATCGGTGCTGGCGGCGGCGGCGGCGGCGCATGGGCCGGTCACCGTGCTGGTGAACAATGCGGCCAATGACCAGCGCCACAGCACGCTGGAGGTGGACGAGACCTTTTTCGACTGGTCCATTGCCATCAACCTGAAGGCCTATTTCTTTGCCGCGCAGGCGGTGATCCCCGGCATGCAGGCGGTGGGGGGCGGCGCGATCATCAACTTTTCCTCCATCAGCTACATGATGGGGAATGCGGGCTATCCGGTCTATACGGCGTCGAATTCGGCGATCAATGGCCTGACCCGCAGCCTGGCGCGCGAATTCGGCCCTGATCGCATCCGGGTCAATGCGCTGGCGCCGGGCTGGGTGCTGACGCAAAAGCAGAAGGACAAATGGGTCACGCCCGAAGGTCTGGCCGCCCATCTGGCCCGGCAATGCCTGCCCGATCCGCTGGATCCGGAAGATATTGTCGGCGGGTGCCTTTATCTGGCATCGCGGGCGTCGAAAGCCATGACCGGGCAGGCGCTGGTCATTGATGGCGGGGTGGTGGTGACGGGATGAAAGCCGACTGGATCGCTGTTGACTGGGGCACCACCCATCTGCGCGCCTTTGCCATGGGCCCCGAAGGCCTGCGGGCCGAGGCCGCGTCCGACGCAGGCATGGCCAGCCTGTCGCGCGACGGGTTCGAACCCGCGCTGATCCGGCTGATCGCATCCTGGCTGGGGCCGGGGGTCACACCGGTTCTGGCCTGTGGCATGGTCGGCAGCCGGCAGGGCTGGTTCGAGGCCCCCTATCGCAGCGTGCCCTGCACCCCGCTGGAACAGGGCGCGCTGGTCCGTGTGCCGGTCCGCGATCCGCGCATCACCCTGCAGATCGCGCCGGGGCTGAAACAGTCCGCACCGGCCGATGTGATGCGGGGCGAGGAAACCCAGATCGCCGGGGCGCTGACGCTGCATCCCGGATTTGACGGGGTCATCTGCCTGCCGGGCACCCATTCCAAATGGGCCCGGATCAGCGCGGGCGAAGTGGTCGGGTTCCAGACCTTCCTGACCGGCGAGATGTTCGCCCTGCTGGCCGATCATTCGGTGCTGCGCCATGGTCTGGCCGACGGCTGGGACGAGCCGGCCTTTGACGCAGGGCTGGCCGAAGGCCGCAACCGGCCCGAACGCCTGCTGGCCCAGCTGTTCCGGCTGCGCGCCGAAGGGCTGATTGCCACCTTGCCGGGGGCGGCGGCCCGGTCGCGGCTGTCGGGGTTGCTGATCGGGGCCGAACTGGCTGCCGCCCGGGCCTGGTGGCTGGGCCTGCCGGTCCTGCTGATCGGCTCTGACCGCCTGACGGCGCTTTATGCCCGCGCCCTTTCGGCCGAAGCGGCCGATACGCGCGCCCTCTCTGCCACCGACTGCACCATTGCGGGCCTGGCCCTGGCAGCCGGGGCCCTGTCGAAAGCTGCCGAATGACCAGATCCATCATTGCCATCCTGCGCGGGATCACCCCCGCCGAGGCCCTGCCCGTCGCCGAGGCGCTGATCGAGGCCGGGATCTCCAGTATCGAAGTGCCGCTGAATTCGCCCGCGCCGCTGCAATCGGTCGCGGCCCTGGCCCGCAGCCTTGGCGACCGGGCGCTGATCGGGGCGGGCACGGTGCTGACGGCAGAACAGGTGCGCGCCGTGGCCGATGCGGGCGGGCGGCTGATCGTGTCGCCCAACATGGACCCCGAGGTGATCGCGCAAAGCCGCCATCTGGGTCTGGACAGCTGGCCGGGGGTGATGACCCCGACCGAAGCCTTTGCCGCGCTGAAGGCCGGGGCGACCGGGCTGAAGCTGTTTCCCGGCAATCTGCTCGGCCCTGAGGGGCTGCGCGCCCTGCGGGCCGTCTTGCCGACGGGCACGCGGGTCTATGCGGTGGGCGGGGCGGGGCTGGCCAATCTGGGCGACTGGCTGCGCGCCGGGGCGGATGGCTTCGGCATCGGCACCGCCCTTTACACCCCCGGCCTTTCGGCGGCCGAGGTCGGCCAGCGCGCCCGGGCCCTTGTGGCTGCCTATGACATGGCCTGCGACACGGCCCAGCAGGAGACCGGCCCGCGCCCGCTGTGACGGCGGTGCCGTGGGGCGCGGGCGCTGTGCAACGGAGCCCGCCGTTTCAGGCCCGGACGTCTCGGGCGCAAAGATCGACCGCGCCCGCCTGCATCTGGCGAATGCCGTCGATCAGCGCCACATAGCGTCTGCCGGTGTCGCTGGCCGGGGCCGTGCAGCGCGGGGGGCGGTTGTGCAGCATCGCCTGCAACTCCGCCAGAAAGGCGGAGGCATCCCCAACCACATGCAGCGATGGGCAGGGGCCCAGGCCGGGCACCTGCGTGGCCAGAACCGGCAGACCCATCGCCGCGAACATATGCACTTTCAGCGGGTTCATATAGGCCGAGGCCTCGTCCACCAGATGCGGCATGATCGCCAGATCGATATGGCGGATCAGCGCCAGAACCTGGGTTTCGTCCAGCGGGCCGTGATAGATCACATTGGGGCTTTCCAGCAGCGCCAGCAGGGGGCCGATGCTGCGGGCTGCCGTCCCGACCAGATGCAGGCGCAGCGCAGGCGAGAGCGCGGCGATGCGCGCCATCAGATCCCAGTCGATCCGGTCGTTCATGTTGCCGGAATAGAGCAGGTGCAGCCCGTCTTGCGGCCGGTCCGGTTCCGGGGCGGTTCTGACCCCGGCGGGCAGCTGATACCAGTTCGGAATGATCGCCGTTTCGGTTTCGGGGGCCAGATACCCCGCTGTGCGGAAGAAGTGCAGATTGGCCTCGGAATTGAAGACAGCCTGCGCCCTGCCATCCAGCAGGCGCAGATATTGCGCGCTCCGCTGTCTGCGGCGCAGATCGTTCAGACTGCCCCACAGAATCTGATTGTCCACCACATCCACCAGCTGCGGATAGGCTGCGAGAATGGGTTCAAGCCGGTCATGGACAGGCAGGATCGGGAACAGCACCATCACGGTATTGATGGGCAGCACCCCCTCATCCACCAGCCAGGATTCGAGACAGCGGGCGGCCTGATCGTCTGTCGGATAGGTGATCTGGCGATATTCCACACCGTCGCGATCGACATGGCCGCGGCGCTTGCGGGCCGCCAGATCGAGCAGATGTCCCGCCTCGCTCAGGAAGCGGCCCTCCAGCCCGTGCAGATCCTTTTCCTGATCGGCATGCATCATTTCCAGCACGATCACCCGATGGCCGGGATGGGCGGCGCGATAGCCGCGGGCAATCTGGTCAACCCGGCGGCCATATAGCCCGGCATCCTGCTGTTTCCAGAACAGCACCAGCACGGGCCGCCCCGCCTCGCCCGCCAGCGGATCGGCGGGGTCTGCCAGATAGTCCAGCCCGGCCAGCGCCGTGCCTGCCCGTGCTGCGGCACAGGCCAGGGCCTCGGCGGTCTCAAGCGTCACCTGTGCCCCTTCGACGGTAAAGGTCTCGGGCAGGCCGATCTCGGCAGAGAAGCTCAGCGCCTGCATCAGGCTTGCGGTGAAACTGTCCGGCGTGAACAGGAAGACCCCGGGCACATGGGCCAGATCCTGGACGCTGGGGCTCTGCGGCACCAGCACGGGTTTGCCCACGGCCAGCGCATCGCCAATCTTCGAGCTGATCTGGTAACGGGTGACCGCATTATCCTCGGCCTCGGGGCTGAAGCCGCTCAGCACCACGTCAAAGCCTGCCAGACGCGTGGCAAGATCGCCGGACGGGACCTTGCCGCCCACCACCACGCCAGCCTGGGTCAGTTCCTGCACCATGGAATCGGGGCTGATATCGCCCAGCACATGCAGCTGCGCCGCAATGCCCGTGGTGGCGGAAAACGCCTTCACGGCGGCGGCGGCCTCGATCAGCCGCTTGTGCTTGCGCACCGTGCCGACAAAGCCCACCGCCAGCGCCGCAGAGGGGGCGGCCATGGCCGCCGGTCGCGCCGGGGGCGGCGTGCGGACATGGCGCAGCATCAGCGCCCCGAAATCGTTGCACAGCGTGATCGAGGCCGCCGTCCGGGCCGGGATGCGCGCGGCCAGATCCGCCGCAAGGTTCAGCGCCGCCACGCCATGGGCCCGGTCGCGGGCATGATCCGAACGGCTGAACTGATCCTCGTTATCGTCGAAATCCAGCATCAGCGCGGTGCGCGGATGCGAGACCAGTGCCGCAAGCCGGAAGCTGGGCAGCCGCGCCTTGCTGATCCAGACCGTGTCGAACCGCAGCCCCGATTGCCGGATGGCCGCCTCATGGCGGTGACGGCCTTCCCAGGGCAGGGTCAGCAGCACGGCATCGCTGTCCATCAGCGGCGGCCAGAGCGTTCCGCCGAAATCGCGGTGCAGATAGGACAGGATGATCGCGGGCCGCCGGTGGCGGGCGACATCGAACAGGACCTTGGCCCGGCCGATCGGGTTATGCGACCCATCCCAGCAGGTGATGGCAATGGCCCCGGGTTGGGCTGCAATCCGGCGCGCGGCCTCCAGCTGGGCGATGAACCCGGTTTCCGGCCGGCCCGTCTCGAGACAGATGTCGTCCAGCATTTCGCGGCCCTGCGGCCCCTGCGCCTGCAGCGCAAGCTGCCCCCCCCGGACCAGACCGCGCCCCTCGAGGGCAAAGCCGAAGACATGGCCCGGCAGCCGCGGCAACATCTCGCGCGGCAGCTCTACCGGAAAGCGCAGTCCCGGCAGGGGTCGTCCGTCCAGTGTCACGACCGGGACAATCCCCGGATCGGCCCCGGCAATCCAGCCGGTGATGCGGCCATCCTGCAGGGGCAGAAGCCGTCCGCGCGTCCGGGGGCCTGCCAGGGGGGCTGGATCGGCAGGAATATCCGACCAGGCCCGCGACATCCGCCGCAAGACCGTGCCCTGCGCATCGCGCACCTCGATCACCAGGGCGCCGCCATCCCGTTCGAAGTCAACCGGCCAGGGCAGCTGCAGCGCAAAGCCATATTGTCCCTGGCCG
The DNA here is from genome assembly GCF_036964905.1 of Gemmobacter denitrificans. Lineage (NCBI taxonomy): Bacteria > Pseudomonadati > Pseudomonadota > Alphaproteobacteria > Rhodobacterales > Paracoccaceae > Gemmobacter > Gemmobacter denitrificans. The sequence continues at coordinate 25,982 of NZ_JBALHR010000021.1, read as the reverse complement.
ATACCCGCCCGCTGCAGATCGTCGCGCGGCTGGTTGGCGGTGCTGCGCACCAGCCGCCCGCGCCGGGTGATGAAACAGACCTCCAGCCGGGCCGCCCAGTCCTGATCGTCGGCCACCCAGCCCTGAATCGTACAGCCCTTCACCGCTTCGATATTGCCGCGGATCATGGTCGGGCCATCCCGGTCTGCAGGTCGGGCGGGGCGATCCGTTCCGGCGCATGAGGCGCGGGGGCATGGGGCGCGGGGGCATGGGGGCTGGCAAAAACCGATCCCACCTGCCGTATCCGGGCCAGAGGCTGGCCACGCAAGGCCGCATAGCGCCGGGCGATGGTCTTCAGCGCCTCGGTCGCGCTCTCGCGGCAGGTCGAGGTGGTGCCACCGTGATACTGGTGAAAGGTGCCCTCGCCCGTCACCCGCACCAGCCGGGTTCCCGGGGCGGCCAGGGCGCGCTGCAACAGATCGGGATTGGCCGCGCCGCCTCCCGGCTCGTCGAAGACCGGATCGAAGCCGCCCAGTTCCGCCCAGAGCCCGCGCGACAGGAACAGCGCGTTGCTTTCCAGGATCGGCCCCTGCTCTCCGGCCTGTTCGGCGGTAGCGATGGAAAACAGCCCGTAGCCCTGCGCGGGCCAGCCGATGCCTGCCAGCAAGGCCGCATCATGCGCCGCCCGCTCGGCGGGGGCGACCCCATCGTCGGGCCGACCCAGCCGGTAGTTCAGGGTTACCACCACATCGCGCGCGTCTTCGGCGGCGGCCAGACAGGCGGCAAGCAGCCCCGGCGATGCCATCCGTGCCCCGTCGATCCAGGCCCCGATCAGCGGGGCGCGGGCCAGCGCCAGCCCCTCGTTCAGGGCCCCTACGGGCGAAGGGGCTGGCCGGCTGGCGCGCAGCAGCCGGAACTCCATGCCCTCGGGCGGTGTCAGCTGCGGCATCCGGGCCGAGCCATTGTCGATCACGATGATCTCGCAGCGCCGCCCCTCCAGCCCCAGCTGGCAGCGGCGCGACAGCGACATCAGGCTGCGTTGCAGCGCCTGTTCCATCTCGAAGCTGACCAGAACGACCGAGATGTCGGGGGGCATTTCAGCCAGCGATACCAGTGCCGGCGCCTTCGGCCGTGCGGGGGCCGCCGGCCTGACCGGCGACATGGCGGGCAAAGCGCGTGGCGGTCGGATGGTTGTAAAGCTCGCTGGGGTCGATGGCGATGCCGAAGCGTTCTTCCATCATGCCGGCCAGGATCACGGCTTCGACGGAATCGAGCCCGAGCGCATCAAACCCTGTGTCATAGGGAAAATCCGCCCGATCCACGTCCAGCACCGAGCTGATGTAATCCGCCAGCCAATCGCGCATTTCCAGCGCAACCGCCGACAGGCCGGCATTGTCTGAAGTCAATGTCAGTTCCCTTCCGGTACGGTTCCGGGGCGAAGGGGTGACAGATATTCTGTCCGCGCCGCCGCCCGCCTGATCTTGCCTGAACTCGTACGGGGAAGTGTACCTCGCGGTACAGATCTTGCTTTGACACCTAGTCCGAAAGCATGGGTAAAGCCTTCGGTGACCTGCTGCAAGATTTCCTCTTCGGTGCAGCCGGGATTTCTTGCCAGTTCCAGCAAAACAACCACAGAGCGATCAGCCGCGAAGGCGGCCACGGCCTCTACCGTGCCGGGCGGAGCGCTGTGGCGGACCTGGTTTTCCAGATCGGCCGCAGGCAGGGTGCGGCCATGAAGGGTTATCGCATCATCCAGCCGGTCCACCGGAAACAGGCTGTCGCCCTGCCGGTAGCCCAGATCGCCGGTGCGCAGCCAGCGCTGGCCATCCTGCAGCAGATCGCGGTCGAAGGGGTGGATGGCATCGCCGTCGCGCGACCACAGGCCGGGGCTGACATGCGGGCCGCTGATGCAGATCTCGCCCTCTTGCACCGCAGGGGATACCAGACCGCTGACCGCATCCCGCAGGGCAAAGCTTGCGCCCGGCGGGGCGCTGCCACAGCTGACATGGCCGCGCGCCGACCGGATCATGCCCTGCCCCGCCCGCATGGTGGTGGCCATCAGCGTGGCCTCGGCCATGCCATAGCAGGGCAGCAGCGCGGTTTCGGCAAACCCTGCCGGGGCGAAGCGGGCGGCAAAATCGGCCAGCATGCTGCCATCGATCGGTTCTGCCCCGCAGAAGGCGATGCGGACCCGGGACAGATCCAGCCCGGCGGCCTGACCGGGGTCGATGCGGCGCAGGCAGAGCGCATAGCCGAAAGAGGGCGCGCCCAGGATGGTTGCCCCATGGGTCTGGGCCGCGCGCAGCCAGACCATCGGGCGCTGCAGAAAACCCATCGGCGGCATGGAAAAACAGGGCAATCCCTGCCACAGCGATTGCAGCAGGCTGCCGATCAGCCCCATGTCGTGATGGCGGGGCAGCCATGTCACGGTCACATCCTGCTCTGTCGTGCCGAAGGTCGCCGCGATCATCTGCTGGTTGGCGGTCAGGTTGCCATGGGTGATGGCAATGCCGCGCGGGGCGGCCATCGATCCCGAACTGTATTGCACGAAGGCCGGGCGGTTGTCGGGCCAGGATATCAGCGGGGCTTCCGCGCCGCCGTCCAGTGCCGCCACGGCGCAGGCCGCATGTCCTGCAGCGGTAAAATCCGCCACCTGCTGATCCGAGGTCAGCACCAGCACGGGCCCTGCGACAGCGGCAATCTCCAGCGCCCGCGTCCGCAGCCGGGCACTGGCGAAATCGGGGGCGGTGATGGCCAGACGTCCGGCATGCAGCGCGCCCAGAAAGGCCATGGCAAAATCGATCGATCCGGCCGGGTTCACCAGAACCGGCCCCTCCGGCAGCGCGGCGATGCTGCGGCTGATCCGTCCGATGGCCTGCCACAGGCCCCCCCGGGTGATCCGGCGCAGTTCCTGCCCGCGGCTGTCCAGATCGACCAGCGCCAGCCGGTCCGGCGCGGCCGCGGCAAGCCCTGCCATGCGCGGCAAGATCCCGTCTTCGCAGGAAGGATCACAGGGTGGGCCGCCAGAAGGATGGGGGCATGGCTTGCCTGCAGGGGATGGCGCCGCTAGGGTCATGCCCAATGGCGTAACGGGTCCGTTCGGCGTGGTCAATCCAGAGCATCATCTTGCGGTTGAGCCCCCTCACCGCGCCGCCGACGGGGTCTGGGTCCTGTCGCGTTATGCCGATGTGCGTGCTGTGCTGCGTGCGCCCAATGTGGGCATCGACCCCACGCTGCGCGACGGGATTGCCCGGCTTGCCGCGCGCAGCGGGCGCGATCTGTCGGGCCTCATGCGTGGCCACGGGGCCTTGCCGAACATGCGGGACGGGGCCGAACATGCCGCCGCGCGGCGGGCCTTCGCCTGCCATGCCGCACGGCTTTTGGCCTCTGGCGGCCGCGATCTGGAACCACGTCTTGACGAGGCGCTGCAGGGCCTGCCCTGCGACACCCCGGTCGAGGCGATGCGGGCGCTGATCCTGCCGCTGGTCGATGGCCATCTGGCCGAGACGCTGGACATCGGCATGGCCGAACTGCAGCGCCAGAAGGGCCTTTTCTCCACCCTGTTCGAAGGCGGCGGCCCGATACGGTCCCTGACCGACACGGTGGCCCTGTCGGCCATGGCCGATCTGCTGTTTGCCGAAGCCACCGCCATCCTGAACCGCCGCGGGCTGGCCCAGCCCGACACGGCCGATCTGGGCGCGCTGATCTTTGCGGTCAATCTGGCGGGTGACGCACAGAGCGGGCTGTGCGCGCAGATCCTGTTCCAGCTGGCGGCAGATCCCGGCCTTGTGGCCCGCCTGCGCGCCGATCCGGCCCTGACCGAAGGTTTCGTGCGCGAATGCCTGCGCTTTTCCACGGTGGTGCCGCTGCTCCTGCGCAAGGTGCTGTCGGGCCGGATCGATCTGCCGGATGCGGTTCTGTCGGCAGGCGACCGGGTGCGGCTTGACCTGTGGCGGGCCAACCGCGATCCGGCGGTCTTTGCCGATCCCGACCGCTTTCTGCCCGACCGCCGCGCGCAGCCACATCTGGCCTTTGCCGCCGGGCCGCATACCTGCCAGGGCGCACGGGCCGGCAAGGGTCTGGCCGAAACCTTTACCCGGCACCTGGTTGCGCATTTCGACCTTGCGGCGGGCTGCGACCGGCTGACCTACCTGCCGGGGCGTCTCACCCGGATCCCGGACCGGCTGCCGGTGACGTTCCGCCAGCGGTCTCGGCCCCGGCCCGCGTGATGTGACGCACCCAGCGGCGCATCACCACGTCATGATGGGCCCGCGCGGCCGGGTCATCCTCGGCCAGCGGGCGCTGTTCCAGCGGAAAGGTGCCATGGTCCCGCCCGCGCACCAGGGCCGCCGTCACCCCTTCGCCGCTCTGCACCAGATCGGCGGCGATGTAGCGGATCGCCAGCCCGCTGCGCCGTGCCGCGCTGCGGTTCGGCCCCGATCCATGCACGGTCAGCATGTGATGGATCGACATTTCGCCGGGCTGCAACAGAACCGGAACCGTCGTGCCGGGGTCGGGTTCTGCCGGAATTTCCTCGCCCAGAGGCAGCAGGTTGTCGGGGTCTTGCGGGCGATGATGGTCCAGCGCCATGCGGTGGCTGAAGGGCACCACCGACATGCAGCCATTCTCGGGCGTCGTGGGGGTCAGCGCCAGCCAGACCGTCACCCCTCGCGGCTCTGACAGGCCATAATAGGTGACATCCTGATGCCAGGCGACATAGCCTGCGCTGGCGGGCGGCTTGGAGATCAGGTTGCATTGCCAGCACAGCAGGTCAGGCCCCAGAAGTGCTGCCACCGGATCGGTCAGCCGGGGGTCGGTGATCAGATCCCAGAGCCATGGAAACAGCAGATGCGGCTTGGCGCCCAGCCATTTGGGCCAGCGCCCGCCATGCCGCGCCTCGATCGTCTCGATCCGGGCCAGAAGGGCGGCGGCCTCGGCGGCGGTGATCCCCGGCAGGGGAAAGGCCACCCCGCTGTCCTGCGCCTGAAGGGCCGTGGCAAAGGGGCCGTTCATGCCCGGGGCCCCGATTGCAGCTTGCCCGCGAAGATGGTGGTCATGCCCTTGCGGAAGATATCGCGGTGGCGGGCGACGGCCGCGGGATGCATCAGCCCTTCGGGGGCCTGTTCCAGCGCATAGCCGCCGGTATTGCGGCCGCGCACCAGGGTTGCGGTCATGCCCTGCGCGCCTTGCGGCTGCAGATGCGCCGGGATGTAGCGCGCGGCAAAGCCGATCCGGCGGTCTGTCCCGCGATTGGGCGAGGACCCGTGCACGATCAGGCAATGATGGATCGACATCTGCCCCGGTGCCAGTTCCAGATCGACCACCGCCGTTTCGTCCACATCGCTGACCAGCCGCTCGCCCCGGCCCAGCATGTTCTGCGGATCGCCGCTGTCATCATGCGGCAGCGCCCGGTCATGGCTGCCCGGCACCACCCGTACGCAGCCGGTTTGCGCCGTGCTGGGGGACAGCGCGATCCAGACCGTGACCGCCTTCGGCTCTGACAGGCCCCAATAGGTCACATCCTGATGCCAGGCGACATAGCGGTCACTGCCCGGGGCCTTGATGATGAAGCTGCTGCCATAGCACAGCAGGTCAGGCCCCAGCAGCGCCGCCACTGCATCCACCACGACCGGGGCCTGCACCAGATCCCAGAATTCGGGCATCAGCAGATGCGGCTTGGCATTCATCAGCGGGGGCAGGCGGCCGCTTCCCTGACGTTCCTGCGTCTCCAGCCCCGCGCGCAGCCGTGCGGCGGCATCGGGGGACAGGCAGTCCAGCGGGCAGGCATAGCCCCGGGCATGAAAAAGCGCGGCATCCATCATCTGTCAGGCTCCGGTTTCGGGAACGGCGCCGGCCGGGGCCAGCAGCGGACGGGCGGGTTTGCCAAAGGGGCGCAGCAGGGCCTCGGGCGGCAGATGGGCCCGGGCCCCGCGCAGCCAGCCGGCCAGCAGCGCCGTGCGGGCCGGGGCGCGGTCTGGCGCAGGCCCGGCCGCCACGATGCTGCGGATCGCCGCCCAATGCGCCTCCAGCGCGGCCAGAACCGTGTCCGGCATGCCCGGCCCCCGCCCCTGCAGGCGCCGGGCGGGCAGGCGTTCGAAAACCTCGGGCCAGCTGCGGGCCAGATCGTCCCCGGCCCCGCTATGGCCCAGAAATCCCGCAAACTTGCGATAGGCCGGACGGCCCAGCAGCAATGCGGGCACGCCATAGGCCGCCGCCACCATATAGCCATGCAGCGACGATCCGCTGTGCAGGGCCGATGCGGCCAGAACCCCGGCCATGTGGCGCAGGCTGGGCGGGCGGTCCAGCACGGTATGGGCCACGCGCAGATGCGCCGCCACGGCCCGGGCGGTTGCGTCATCCTCATGGGCCGCGCCCAGGGCGCAAAGCACCGGATGCAGGCCCAGGCGTTCCGCCAGCGCATCAATGCCGCGCGCCACGCCCTCGGCCCCGATCCCCGACAGGGACCGGTCGCGGATATGCAGCGTCCAGAGCCCGGCCCCGGGGGCCAGCCCCCGCCCCGCCCGGAAGGCCGCCGCCTCGGGGGCCAGATCGGCCGCCGACCACAGCCGGGTGATCCCGGCGATCGGATCGGGCACGACCTGCGCCTGATCGCGCATCACGGCAGGCAGCATCGCGCAAGATGCGGCATCGCGCAGCGCCAGATGATCGGCCGCAGCCAGGGCTGCGGCGATCAGCCCGTCCGGGTCAGGGGGCAGCGGATGGGGCGCGCCCGGCGCGTTCCAGGCCAGCCCGGCCCCGGCCATGGCCGCCACCACCGAGGCCCCGAGCCACAGCGCCGCCCCGCCCCAGCCCGCCACGCCCGCCGCGCGGTATTGCGGCAGCAGGTCCAGCGCATGGGCATGGATGATATGCCCGCCCCCGATCACCACCGTATCTTGCGGCCCGCAGCGCCGGGCGAAATCCGCAAAGGCCATGGGCGGCAGCGCATCCGACAGCCAGGGCGGCGTGGCGGTGGGCGCCACCGGCACGATGGCCCGGTTCAGCGCCTGCGCGGCGACAAGCGGAAACAGCAGGTCGCCGAAATTCAGCATGTCGAACATGCCCGTCACATAGATGCTTCCCTGGCCACGCCCGGACATCGCGCCGCTTCCCTTCCCTCACGCCGGGACCCGGCGTTGCCCCTGCATAGCCACTGGCTGCCGCTGCGGCAAAAGCTTTGTGGCGGGTTCCCATCACGCCGGAACGCCCGCAAACGGCCAGGGGGCAGCGGCACAGGCGGGCGCCAGAGAATTTCGCCAAAGGATTTTGATTGACTCCCGCAGGCCATTCGCGGTCAACCCTGACGGGACGGAAGCTGCGGGAATACCGGGATGCAGGAAAGCGATCTTCATGGCCTTTGCACGATCTGCGGCCATGTCGGGGTATTTGCCCGTGGCGAGCAGCGTTCGCTGCGCGAAAGCTATGCCTGCCCCTCCTGCCGTTTCACCCTGCGCTGGCGCGACCAGGCCGGGGTGATCCTTGATGAATTCGGGCGCGGGCAGGCGCTGTCGGTCACCGAGATGGTCGAGCGCGGCCTGCTGCAGGATGTGGCCATCTACGAACCGGCCCTGCGCGGGCCTTTCGTGGCGCGGCTGAAGGGCCTGCCGCACTATACCCAGTCCTATTTCCGCCCCGATGTGCCGCTGGGCCAGCCCGCCGCCGACGGGGTGCGCAACGAAGACCTGACCCGCCTGACCTTCGAGGACGAGTCCTTCGATCTCATCCTGACCAGCGATGTGATGGAACACCTGCCCGGGATCGAACTGGCCTTTGCCGAAACGCTACGGGTGTTGCGGCCGGGCGGGGTGCATGTCTTCACCATCCCCAATGATTACCCGTTCCCTGACCGGACAGAACCGCGGGTGCGCGTCGTCAACGGGATCGAGGAACATATCAAGCCTGCCCGCTATCACAATGCGGGCGATGGGTCGAAATGTCTGGTCTATACCGATTACGGGGCTGATCTGACCGATCTGATCCGCGGGCTTGGCGGGCGGCTGGCCGTGGTGCGGCGCAGCATCGGCCAGCCGCCCGCCCATACCAATGCCACTTTCGTGATGCGCAAGATCGCGGCCACCGGCGCGCGCAGGCCAGGAGGACGACCGATGCCATCACAGGCCGCAGCCCCTGCTCCGGGCCCCGCCCCCGCTCCGGGCCCTGCCCCTGCGCCGGTCACGGGCCCCGATCAGGAATGTCCGATCTGCAAGGGCACCCGCTTTGAAGCCTTCAACGGCCGTGACAGGGCGCGCTGTTCGGACTGCCGCGCGGTGGAACGCAACCGCCTGATGTGGATGGTGCTGGACCGGCTGGGCGCCTTTGCGCCGGGTCTGCGCGTGCTGCATCTGGCCCCCGAACTGGGGCTGCTGCGCAAATTCGTCGAGATCTCGCCCGAAGGCTATTACCCGGCCGATCTGGACCCCGAACGCTATGCCAGCAAGATCGTGCCGGTGAACCGACTGGATCTTTGCACCGATCTGGCCGCCTTTCCCGATGGCCGCTTCGATCTGATCCTGCACAGCCATGTGCTGGAACATGTTCCCTGCGATGTGGGGCAGGTCCTGCGCGAGATGGACCGGATCCTGGCCCCCGGCGGGCTGCATGTCCTTTCGGTTCCGATCCGGGGGGAGCGGACGATGGAAGACCTGTCGCCCGGGCTCAGCGATGCCGAACGTCTGGCCCGTTTCGGCCAGGAAGACCATGTCCGCATCTTCGGCGCGACCGATCTGCAGGCGCTTCTGGCTTCGGTTTGGGGGCCGGGTCCGCATCTGATCGAACCGATCCGCATCTTCCCGCGCGACGATCTGCGCCGTGCCGCGATCCCGACAGTGGCCTGGCAGGGCGTATCGGGCCACAGCCTGTTCCATTACCGTAAGGGCAGCCGCCCCCCGGCCGAAGCCCTGGCGATTCCCCTCGCCGCCCCCGCCCCCAGCATGGTCGTCCGGGCCGTGCCCCCCGCTCCGCAGGCCGCAGCCCCCCGGCCCGCGACCCGCGCCGAACGTGACGAGACGGCGCAGATCTACCCGGCCGAGGATGCCCCGCGGGGATCGGACATCATCGCAGGTCTGGCGGCGCTGGCGCGCGACAATCCCTGGCCCGATTTTCCCTGGCAGGACCACCCGCCGTTCCAGCTGGCGCTGGATGCCAATGGCGATGGCGGGCGCGAGATCATCCTGCGCCAGATCCATGACCGCGACATCCGGCTGATGGTCGAGGTGGGATGCTTCCTGGGCGGTTCGGCGCGGCACTGGCTGACCGCCAAGCCCGATCTTGCCCTGATCGGCGTCGATCCCTGGGATGGCAACTGGGCCGATTATGTGCAGGGCATGCTGACCCATACCTCCATGTCGCGCCATGTCGAACACATGTCCGACACCGAGGTGATGCGGATTGCGGCCCTGTTGCGCAGCCATGGCAATTTCGCCGTCGCGCTGAACAACCTGCGCCCCTGGCGCGACCGTTTCTATCCGGTGCGCCGCTTTTCGCCCGAGGCCCTGCATTACCTGTCGCGCCGCGAGATCCCGGTCGAGATGATCTATATCGACGCCTTCAAGCACCGGACCGATCTCGATACCGCCCATGCGCTGTTTCCGCAGGCGCTCCTGTCGGGTGATGACTGGCTCTGGCCCGATGAGACCGGGCGCTTCGTCATGCAGGAGGCGATCAAGGATTTCGCCGCCGAACATGGGTTCGAGATCGAGCACAAGCGGCAATCCTGGGTGCTGCACCGCAAGGGCTAGGGCCGGGCTGCCGGGAGTGCGGCGTTCAGGATGCGGTGGGGTCCAGCGTCAGAAGCGGGCCAAGATAGGCGCGCAGGGGGCGTTCCTGCTGTCCCCGCACCAGCCCGATCTCGGGGGCCTCTTCGGGTTCGCCCACCAGCAGCCGCCGCATGTCGCAGCCCCGGAAGAAATCGAAGGGCAGCACGCCGATCCGCGTGAAATGGCTGAGCGGGTCGATCATCGTCACCCGCAGGCCCGGCCCGGGCGGATCAGGGGTCACCGAAACATGCCCCCCGGCCGCATGATAGAGATGCACCAGCCCCTGCACCCGCAGCACCCGCCCCGGATCGATCGTCACCCCCCGCCCCTCCAGCCGGACATAATCCTGCGGCAGATCGAGGCAGTCATGGGTTTCGCTCGGGCAGTCTGGCAGCATCTGCGCCAGATCCAGCGCCCTGCGCCGCCAGAGCGGGGGGGCAGGACGCAGGCCCGCCAGAACCGGCGGTCGGGCCAGCACCTCTTGCAGGAAGGGCACCAGCCGTTCGGCCATGACAGAACCGCCCTCGGCGGTGGTATGGGTGTCGTCCCGCAACCAGGCCGCCACCTGGGTTGCGCCATGCTGCGCGATCCAGCCTTCCGCCAGATCGAGCAGCGGCAGATCAAGCTCATGGCACAGTTGCCGGATGAGACCGCCGAAATCCAGCACCACCGGCCTTGTCCAGCGCCGCACATGCAGCAGGAAGGCAGGCTCTGCCCCGATTTCCTGCAAGGTCAGCAGGATATCCGCCAGAATCTCCTGCCCGGCGGCCACATTGGCCAGCGGATGCGTGGCATAGGCCGAGGTGGCGATTTCCAGCAGCACATGGCTGAACGGGCCCAGCCTTTCGGAGGCCAGCCGCAGATAGGGCGGGATCACCTGCGGCTGCAGGGCCCCAAGACCCACGCGAAAGACCTCCAGCCCCGGCACCGTTTCCGCCAGCCGCGCGATCGTGGGCTGCGCAAAGCCCGATGTCGTCACGACATTCGAAAAGCCGATGATGAGAAGGCGCTGTGTCATTCGTTCCGCCGTACCGTGTTCTGCCGCGCCGCGTCACGCATCCGGCCGATCCCGGGTGGCATGATCCTGCCCCTTCAGAGGGCCGGGCTGGGGTCTGTTGCCGGATGGTGTTAAATCCTGCGCGCAGCCGATGAAAGCGCGATGCTGGTCCGTGTCACATCCCGATAGGCAATATCGCTGTTTCCTGAACAGCTCCGGCCTGATTTTGTGCCAGTCCTTCATCGCCTGCAAGGCACGCCTGGACTGACAAGGCGGTTCTGGACATTGCCACTTGGCAGATAGTGCATTTTGGAACAGGGATGTCAGAGGTTGATCCGGTTCTTGCGGGGACAGGGGCGATGCAGCGGCGTCAGGGGTTTGGTTCGGGAGCGAAGGTGGCAGTTGTGCTGTCACGCGTCTTTCACGTGGCAGCTGGGTTGGCGCCGTTGTCGTGGACCGACACCAACATCCCGGCGGATGCGGTGTTCCATACGCTGCTCGGTGTTGCCGTTGGCTTTCAGGGAAAGGCACTTGATGCGTGGCAAGATCGCCGTGAGATGTTCGACAAGGAGCCAAGGCATCTGGCAACCTTTCTGCTGACTTTCCTGGGCGGTGGGGCTCTTCTGGCGACATTCCTCAACCCGATTGAACTCCTGAAGGGAATGCCGGTCACCCTGGCTGCACTCTATCTGGTTGCGCCGACCTACGGGGTATGGAACCCGAAGCACGATCATGTCTGGTATGACCAAAGATACCGCAGCGCACAGCAGGAAGCCCGAACTTTTGGGTTGCGCGTGTTCTTCCTGCTTGCCGCACTGATCGTCGTTGCAGACAACCTCAACCTTCTTGCCTTGCCGCTCTGGTTCGTGGTGCTGGGGTGTGTCTGGGGTGTCTCTACCGCAATGACGGGCAAAATGTGGTTGCTTATGCGCAACCCCTCAGGTCTGGCGGCCGACCCGCCGGGCTGACCGCCTGCCCCCCGTCGCCGTGTCGCCCTGGACAAGTTTCGGGGTCAGGCCCGGGTGATGGACCGCAGCCATGAACTTGTGGCAAGCTGGTCCGAGGCGCTGGCCGATCTGCCCGGGGTTCTGACTGCCCGAAGATGTGGCACCGGCGCTTGCGGCCCATTGGGCCGATATCGGCCGCCCTCCGGCGGATGCACAGATTTTCCGCCCTCCGGCGGATGGCCAACCGGATCGACACGGGGATCAGATATTCATGACACAGGACATCGAGGCGGCATTGGCCGATGCGGCGCGGCAGGCCCGGACCGGCCCCGCGCCCGGCGCAGAGCCAGGGGCAGGGGCGCAGGAATGGAACTCCGCCCATGTCGATCGCCTGATCCGGGAGGGCGCCCTGGAGGCCGCCGCCACCGCCATCGACACGACACTGGCCCGGACCCCGCAGCATCTGCCGGCCCGGCTGGCCCGGGTTCGCCTGACCCTGGCGCGCGGGCAAGAGGCCGAGGCAGAAGCCCTGGCCGCCGAGCTGATCCGCGAACGCCCCGAAAACCCCTGGACATGGCTCTGCCAGTTTCAGGTTCTGGCCAAGGCGCGGCGTCATGGCGCGGCGGTGGCGCTGTTCCGCGACGGGCTGGCGCGGCTGGGCCCGGGGCCCGATGCCGCCATTCTGGTGAACGGGCTGAATGCCCCGCTGCCCGCCTTTCCGGCCCGGGATCAGATCGATCTGCTGCAGGCGGCCTTGACCGTTGCCCCCGAGGATGGCCCGCTGCTGATCCGGCTGGCGATGCGGGCACATGCCAATGGCAACGGAAGGCTGGCGGTGGAGATGCTGGCCCGGGCCGAGCAGGTGGTGGCGACGCTGCCCGCCCATGCCCTGCGGCTGAAAGGCCAGCTTCTGCCGCTGAGCCATGGCATGGCCCGGGCGGCGGAAGAGCTTGCCAGACAGCGGGAGGGCGGTGCGACGGATGTTGAAACGCTCTGCCGCCTGTCGCGCTTTGCCGCCGCCGCCGGGCGTTTCGATCTGGCCCATCAGGCCCTGCACGAAACGCTGGAACGCCATCCGATGGAATGGCGCAGCCTCTACCGGCTCAACCGCCTGTTTCTGTCACAGGCAGACGAAACGCGGGTCTATGACCGGCTTTCGGCCTTGGCAGACGGGCCTGCGGTCTCTCCGGCCTGGCGGCTGCAATTCGGCCTGTTCGCCCTGCGGGCGGGCCAGACGGACAGCGGTCGCAAGGCGCTGGCCGAACTGACGACAGATCCGGTTCTGGGGGCCACGTCGCGCAGTCTGATCGCGGCGCTGGACGCGATCGGCCCGCCCCGGCCCCGTGCCGGGGTGCTGCAGGACCGTCACGTCCGGGTGGTTCGCCAGCCGGATGCCCGGGCCACGCTGATGCTGTTTGCAGGCTTTGCCGGATTCTGCCAGGTGCCGGATCTTCATCTCGACCGGCTTCTGGCCGGGTTCCCCGCCCATGTGATCTATCTGCGCGATCCGCATGGCCAGGCCTTCCTGCAGGGTATTCCCGAACTGGGCCCGGACGAGACGGCGATGCAGGCCGCGCTGGCCCGGCTTGTGGCCGATCTGGGCGCGCCGCGTCTGGTGACGATGGGCAATTCTGCGGCAGGCTATGCCGCCCTGCGCAACGGGCTGGCGCTTGGCGCGGATCGGGTCCTGTCCCTTGCGGGTTTCGCAACCCCGAGCGCGGGCGACCCGGACGATCCGGCCCATAGCCGGCAGGGGCTGGCCGATCTGTTCCCGGGCGATCTTGCCCGCTATGACCTGCGCCCGGCGCTGGCCGGGCAGAGCCGCACCCGGCTGGTGCATGTTCTGGGCGGGGCGTATCGGCCCGATCTGGCGCGCGCCCGCGATCTGGACGGGATCGCGCAGGCCGAGCTGCATGTTCTGCCCGGGGTGGACAGCCATCACGTCGCCCTGCATGCCATCGTGGAGGGCACGCTGCAGCGCCTGCTGGCCGAGGCGCTGACCGGGCCAGAGGTGCCGGGCTGACGCGCCGCAACAGCGCCCGCTGAAGGGGGATCAGCCGAAAAGGAAATCCTCGGCGCCGATCCGGGTCGGCTCCACATCTTCCAGCACCAGCACGCTGCGGCCCAGCTGAACCAGCGTGTCGTCGCCCCGGCCCCGGATGACCAGATCGTCCAGCGTGCCGCCCTCGATCAGGATACGGTCGCGGCCATCGCGGAAATCGGCGACCAGATCACGATCCCCGCCGGGGGCCAGGATGAAGACATCCGCCCCGCTGCCCCCGGTCAGCCGGTCAAGGCCCGATCCGCCGCGCAACCGATCATTGCCCGTCCCGCCCAGCAGCACATCCGCGCCGGCCCCCCCGGTCAGACTGTCATTGCCCGTCCCGCCCTGCAGCGTATCGTCGCCGCCGCGCCCGTCCAGACTGTCGCGCCCGGCCAGCCCCGCCAGCAGGTCACCGGCGGCCCCGCCGCGGATCTGGTCATGCCCGTCCAGCAGATCGGTCAGCAGGGCGCGGTCGTCGCGGCGATCCGCCGTGCTGCGCAGGGCGCGGATCAGATCCACCACCCCGAGGTCGATCGCGGAAATCTGCAGGCGGACCGCCCCGTCCTCTGTCAGCTCTCCCGAGACGATCCGCCCTCCGGTCAGGCGGCCCTGGGTGAAGCTGGCCCCTTCGACCGCCAGATCCAGCACAAGCGCCGGGGTGCCGGGCAGGTCCAGGCGGATGCGGTGGCCGGGGCCATCGGGGTCTTCATCGGCCCTGAGCGGCAGCACATCCCCCAGCATCGCCGGCAGGTCGAACCCCGCCAGATCAAGATGCAGCGGCAGCCGGGACTGGAGAGCGGCGTGAATCCGGGCCATGCGACAAATTCCTCCGTGCTTGAAAATACCTGAAATGCCCTGAGCGTACTGCGATCAGAGCCGATCTGGCAAGGTCAGGACGGGCACGGGAAAGGTTGGCGCAGGTGGGGCCACCGCCATCGGCACGCCGCCGTCAGCCGCGATAGCCCGGCCCCTGTGCCCAGGCCCAGGCATCGCCGATCATCTGCCGCAGGGTCGAGCGTTTCGGCTCCCAGCCCAGTTCTGCCGCCGCGCGAAGCGACCCGGACACCAGCGCCACCGCATCGCCCGCCCGGCGCGGGCCCTCCACGATGGGCACCTCGCGGTTGGTGACAGCGCGGGCATGATCGATCACCTCGCGCACGGTGAACCCCGTGCCGGTGCCCAGGTTGAACACCCGGTTGCCCTTGCCCGCCAGCAGCCAGTCGAGCCCCAGGACATGCGCCTCGACCAGATCCATCACATGCACGTAATCGCGCAGGCAGGTGCCGTCGCGGGTGGGATAATCGCTGCCAAACACCGTCAGCGCCGGGCGCTTGCCCGCCACCGCATCCAGCATCAGCGGGATCAGATGGGTTTCGGGCACATGCTGTTCGCCGATCTCGCCTTCGGGATCGCAGCCCGCCACGTTGAAATAGCGGAAGATCACATGGTTCAGGCCATGGCTTTCGCCGAAATTCACCAGCATGTCCTCGATGGCGCGTTTCGAGGCCCCATAGGAATTGATCGGCTTCTGTACCGTCTCTTCATCCAGCAGCACGCCATCCTGATCGCCATAGGTGGCGCAGGTTGACGAGAAGACAAAGTTCAGACAGCCCGCCGCAATCGCCCCCTCGATCAGGTTCAGCGCGCCCATCACATTGACACGCCAGTATTTTCCGGGGTCCTTCATGCTTTGGCCCACCAGGCTCAGCGCTGCGAAATGCAGCACGGCCACGGGGCGGTATTGCGCGAAGGCGGCATCGACATCGGCGCGGTTCATCAGGTCGCCCTTGAAGAAGGGGCCGTATTTCACCGCCTCTTCCCAGCCGGTGTTCAGATTGTCGAAGGTCACAGGCACGAAGCCCGCAGCCTTCAGCACCTTGCAGGCATGGGCCCCGATATAGCCTGCCCCCCCGGTGACCAGAACGGTCTGTGCCATCTTTGCCTTCCCTCCGGTCAGGGGGACCCATGCCCCCGGACCCTGTCATACGCTCCTTGCAAAGGGCCCCGTGCGCAAGACCCCCGTGCGAATTCCGGCCCGGCTTAGCCCAGAACCACCGGACATACAATTCCGGCCCCCTGCGCCGGGCCGTCGGCAGAACACCTGACAGGGCAACTGGCAGGCCCCCGATGCACCCCAGCCCCGGCCCTGCCCTACATTGACGCTTGGGCCCAATCTGCATAGAGAAAGCCTGCGCTGCGAGTCCCGGGAAGAGAATGCGGAAAGATGGCCCTGTTTCCTCATCGAACCCGATGCGCGCCGCGTGGCGGGCCGGGATCTTGACCCGGCGTTCAACCGCCCTTTCCTTACCATCTTGCCCCCGGGTGGCATCCCGCCACCGGATACAGCCATCACGCAGCCGAGGAAGCCGCATATGACCGCGCCGGAACAGACTTATGACGTTGGAATTCTGGGCTGGTGGTACGGCAAGAATTACGGGTCGATCCTGACCTATTACGGGCTGAACCGCGCGATCGAGGAACTGGGCTTTCGCACGCTGATGGTGCATGAGGCGCTTGGCTATAATGGCTATCGCGTGCTCTGGCCCGACAATATCCTGTCGATGGATTTTGCCCGGCGCGTGGGCTACAGCTATACCCAGCAGGTGCATTTCTCGGAACTGCCCGCGCTCAATGCCCGGGCGCGCACCTTTGTCGTGGGGTCGGATCAGCTGTGGAACCCGGTGATCGGCCGGGTGAATGACGATCTCTTCCTCGATTTCGTCGGCCCCGAAAACCGCCGCGTCGCCTATGCCACGTCCTTTGGCAATCGCGGCACTGCGAAGTTCAAGCCCGATTTCGTGGCCAGGCACAGCGCCAATCTGCAGAAGTTCAGCGCCATTTCCGTGCGCGAAGGCTATGCCGTCAACACCGCACGCGAGGTGTTCGGCGTCGAGGCCACCCAGGTGGTGGACCCGGTCTATCTGCTGCCCACCAGCGCCTATGAGGCGCTGGCCGACATGGCCAGCGTGGAGGTGTCGGGCGATTATCTGGCGGTGTTCTACCTCGATCCCAATCCCGAAAAGCGCAATGTCGCCCTGGCGCTGGCCCACCGGCTGGGGCTTGACCGCATTCTGGTCATCCCCAATCCCGATGGCGGGCGGGCGGTGACGGAAGAGCTTTTCGCCGATCCGCGTTTCGAGATCCTGGAAGAGGACGCGCCGGAAAACTTCCTGCATGCCTATCGCAGCGCCAGCTATGTGGTGACCGACAGTTTCCACGGCACGGCCTTTGCCACCATCTTCGGCAAGCCCTTCTCGTCGATCTACAACACCCATCGCGGGGTGGACCGGTTCAAGAACCTGCTGAACTGGATGGGCTTTGGCGACAGCCGCCGCCTGCTGGAAACCGATACCGCCGAAACCCTGGCCGCCAATCCGGGCCTGAGCCTGACGCTGGATTATACCCAGGCCAATGCCCGCATCGCCGAGGGCCGCGCCCGGTCGCTGGCCTGGCTGCAGGCGGCGCTGACCGCAGAGTCGGGCGCCACGGCCGCACTGGCTCCTGTGGTGGCTCCCGAAGCGGCGCCCGGGGCCGCATCGCAGGAAACCGGTACAGAAGCGCCCGGCTTCCCCCCCGCCACGGGATTTGGCGCCAGCAACGACGCCTGGCAGATCAGCGCCCGCGATGGCGGCCATGATCTGACCGTCGCGCCCGGGGGGGCGGTGCGCGGCAATCAGGTCTGGTGCGATCTGCCCGCGCAGCCCGCGCCGGGCAGCCCCTGCCGTCTGGTGCTGGACTGGGTGCTGCGCACCAATGCCCCGGCGGTGAACCTGCATCTGCGCGATCCTGCCAGCGGCAAGTTCCACGTTCTGGGCCCCGTCCTTGTGGAAGGACGGGTGAATGTGGCACGGCGCGACAGCTTCGATTTCATCATGCCGCCGGGGGGCTTCAGCCAGTTCATGCTGGGGGCGGTGCATTTCACCGGTCCGCAAGCCGGAGCCACGATCACCGGTTTGGCCCTGGAAGCGATCACCCCGGCCGAGATGAAGACGCCCGCCGCCAAGGCTGTGGCCAGGCCCAAGGGCCCCAGCCATGCCGAACTGGCGCTGAAACTGGCCCTGGATGACAATGACCGCTTCGTGAAGGCCCATGCCGGGGCAGGCAAGTCTGTCACCAGCGCCCGCGCCCGGCTGATGTTCCATGCCCATGCCATCGAAAAGGGCCTGAGCCGGCTGGATTTCCGCGGCGGGTTCGGCAAGATCTCGGTCCCGGCACTGGCGCGCGAGATGAATGCCTGGCTGGGGGCCGGGCGCGATCCGCAGGATGCGTTCCTCGCGACGGCCGCCTCGGTCATGCAGGCCTATTTCGACCGCCACCGCCGGATCAATGTCGATGTGTCCGATTTCCGGGCCCTGTTCGGCGCCCCGGCGCTGGCGCGGATCGAGGCTGCCGCCGCCGCCGAAGGCGGGGTGCTGGAGGCCGCTGCCGACCGGGAACCCGTGCCGGATGTGAACCCCGACGCCCGTTTCCTCGATGTGGTCTATGGCCGCCGCAGCATCCGCGATTTCACTGCCCAGCCGGTGGCCGAGGCCGATATCGCCCGGGCAGTGCAACTGGCCATGCAGGCCCCTTCGGTCTGCAACCGTCAGGCCGGGCGGGTGCATGTCTTCTCCGATCCGGTGCGCATCCAGGCCGCGATCGACATTCAGGGCGGGTTTGGCGGCTATAACACGCCGCCCCGGCTCCTGCTGGTGACCGCCGATCTGAACGCCTTCCTCTTTGCGTCAGAACGCAATCAGGCCTTTGTCGATGGCGGTCTGTTCATGATGGGGCTTCTGCTGGGGCTGCAGCATGTGGGCCTGGGCGGTTGCCCGCTGAACACCGCGATGAATACCGAACGCGAGATGGCGCTGCGCAAGCTGCTGGATATCCCCGACAGCGAGGTCTTCATTTCCTTTGTCGCGGCGGGCCATTACGACCCGGCGATCCTGACGCCGCGCTCGCGTCGCATCGGGGTGGAGGAAGTCATGCGCCGCCATGACCTGCCCGCCGACCCGCCTGCCACAACGCCTGCCGCCCGCCAGGACGAGGCCGTGAAGTGACGCAAGCCTCCCAAGCTGCGGCCTTTCACGCGCTGCAACCCGCGATCTGGCCCGAGGCCGGCATCTCGACCGAAACCGTGCCCTATGTCACCCTGCACGGGGCCTGCGCCACCTCGCTGGCGCAAGGCGGGGTGACCTTCGCTGCCGGGGGGATGATTTCGGTCGATGGCTATTTCAACCTGTTCAATCTGGGCAAATGGCGCGACTGCTGTGGCGGCATGCCGCTGGCGCTGCAATTGCGCGGTCAGGGGCGGTTTCAGCTGACCGTCTGGCTGGCCAGCCGCGAACGGTCCTGGGAGCGCATCCATTGCGAACCGGTCACGCTGGCGGGCGAACTGGTGCTGCCGCTGGATCTGCAGGCGGCCACCCTGCCCCGCAGCCTGCTGTTCTTCGACCTGATGGCGCTGAGCGAGGGCGTGCTGGACGATTTCGCCTGGGGCACGCCGATGCCGCCGCGCCAGACGCCCGATCTGATGCTGTCGGTCACCACCTTCCGGCGCGAGGCCGCCGTGGCCGATACCGTGGCGCGCTTCCGCTGCTTCCGCGCCACATCGCCGCTGCGCGACCATATCCGCATGCTGGTGGTGGACAATGGCCAGACGCTGACCCTTGCGCCGGGCGATGGTGTCAGCATCCTGCCCAATGCCAATCTGGGCGGGGCGGGCGGATTTTCGCGCGGGCTGCTGGAGGCGCGGGCGACCGGGGCCACCCATTGCCTGTTCATGGATGACGATGCTTCGGTGCATATGGGGGCCTTCACCCGCACCTGGATGCTGCTGGCCTATGCCACCGATCCGCGCATCGCCGTGGCGGGGGCGATGATC
Organism: Gemmobacter denitrificans; assembly: GCF_036964905.1. Classification (NCBI taxonomy): domain Bacteria; kingdom Pseudomonadati; phylum Pseudomonadota; class Alphaproteobacteria; order Rhodobacterales; family Paracoccaceae; genus Gemmobacter; species Gemmobacter denitrificans. Next base: position 6,394 of record NZ_JBALHR010000021.1, on the reverse strand, counting down.
AACGAAGCCCATCGCTGGCAGATCTGGGAAAACGGCGCCGTGTTCAATGGCGGCTGCCGCCCCCTGTTCCATGGCACCGACCTGCGCAACCGCAACTGGGTCTTCGACATGGAATTCGACACCACCGGCCCGATGCCCGAGGGCCATTATGCCGGCTGGTGGTTCTTTGCCTTCCCGGTGGATCAGGCCCGCCACATGCCCTTCCCCTTCTTCGTGCGCGGCGATGATGTCAGCTTCTCGCTGGCCAATGACTTCCGCTGCGTGTCGCTGCCCGGGGTGGCCTCGTTCCAGGAAAGCTTTACCGACAAGGCGGCACCGCTGACCTGGTATCTCGACCTGCGCAGCCATCTGGCCCATCACCTGAGCCTGCCGGACAAGCAGATCGGCGCGGGGCGGCTGATGCGCATGGTGGCGGGGTTCTACCTGCGCACCGTGCTGCGCTTCCATTACGACAGTCTCTCGGCCGTCAATCTGGCCATCGAGGATGCGCTGCGCGGCCCGGCCTTCTTTGCCGATCATGCCGACATGGCCAGCCGTCGCCAGGACCTGAAGGCGATGACGGTGACCGAAGCCTGGCAGAAGCTTGATCCCGCCGAACCGGTGCCGAAGGCCTGTCACGGGCGGCTGTCGCGCTGGAAGCGGGCGCTCATGCTGTTCACGCTGAACGGCCATCTGCTGCCCCTGGCCAACCGCTTCGGCAGCGATCTGGTGATCGAGGCAGCGCATCGCGAAAACCACCGCGAAGTCTATGGCGCCCGCCGGATCACCTATCTGAACGCGACCCGCACCGCCGCCTATACAGTGGTCCGCGACCGGGGCAGGTTCTGGCGCGAAAGCCTGCGCCTGGCACGCAACAGCCTGACCCTGTGCCGCCGGTTGCCGCAACTGCGGGCCGAATGGCAGGGCAATTATGCCGGGCTGACCTCGGAAGGGTTCTGGAAAGAGAAACTGGCCATCGCAGCCGACCGGGCCTGACCCTTCGGGGCCGGATGCCCGGCGGACAGGATGTTCCGGTCACAATGAATTACGTCAGCAAGATCGCCGCACCACATGATTTCCGTGCGATCCGGATTGAGCTGAGAGAGGACAAAGGACGAAAGATGCGGACGATCTGGCTTCACATCGGATCACACAAGACTGGGACAACGACCCTGCAAAGCGCATTGCGGGCGGCCGAGCGCCAAAACGCCCTGAAGGGGATGTCCTATTGCCACCCGGTCGGCAAGATCAACTCCAACGCGCTGGTCAATGTCCTTGGCAAGGGCGCAGATACGCGCTGGACCTTGAACCCGCTCATCCTGAAGAAGCGGATTCCCGCGGAAGGCGATTGCATCATTTCTGCCGAGCGTCTGTTCTGGCTGGATGATCCGGCTGAAATCGGCCGGATCGCGAAAATACTCCGCCGCCGCGGCTTTGATCGCGTCAAGATCGTGGCCTATCTCAGACGCCAGGATCTTCTGGCCGTTTCCTTCCGCAAGACGACCGTCGCAACCCAGGTCGGACGGCGTTTCTTCGGCGACAGGATTGGTGCCTTCCCCGAATATCAACCGCATATGGACCGGTATTTCTGTTACGCCGAAAAGCTTCAGCTCTGGGAAGACGTGTTCGGCGCCGAAAATGTCCTTGTCCGCAGATATGACAAGAAGGATCTCGTCGGCGGAGATACGGTGACGGATTTCTTCAGTCTTGCCGGGATTGACGCCAAGATCGCGGTCAAGGAACAGAACACCAAATGGAACCGCAGCCAGTTGCTGGTCGGGATGTGGCTGCAGGCCAGAAACCACGATTGCAAGGATGTGCCCAGGATCATCGCCGATATCGAGGATGATCAGCAGCTCATGCCGTCGCGCTCCGAGGCCATCGCCTTCATGCAGCGCTTTACCGCGTCAAACGCCTTGCTGGCCCGGAAATACGATCCTGCCGGCTTGCCCGGATATTTCGATGACGATTTTTCGCGCTTCCCGGAACAGGGCAATGACAGTCTCTCGACACTGACGATCAGTCTGGACGAAATTGAAAAGCGCCTGAAACCGGCATGACCCGACGGATGCAGGGCCCTGCGCAGCCCTGCATCCGCCGCCTGTCAGACATCCATCAGGCGCTTGTGGACGGCAATCGCCTCGTCCAGATCGTCAAACACATGCAGCCGGCCATTTTCCAGGATCAGGCCGGCATCGCAATAATCGCGCAGCGCGCCCAGATCATGCGCCACCAGGATCGCGCCCGATTGCGCCATGCGGTCGCGGAACACCGCCCGGCTTTTCTTGCGGAAGCGGGCATCGCCCACTGCCGTCACCTCATCCACCAGATAGGTGTCGAACCGGATCCCCATCGAGGCACCAAAGGCCAGACGCGACCGCATGCCCGAGGAATAGCTGCGCACCGGCATGTGGAAATGGCTGCCCAGTTCGGCGAAATCGGCGACGAAATCCACCAGTTCCTCGGTATCCACCCCATAGACCCGGGCCAGGAAGCGCACATTCTGCGCCCCGGTCATTTCCTTGTGCAGCGATCCGCCCAGGCCCACCGGCCAGCTGATCGTGCCATCCGACAGGATGCGCCCGCTATCGGGCTGGATCGTGCCCGCCACCATCTGCAAGAGCGTGGATTTCCCCGCCCCGTTGCGCCCCAGCAGCGCCAGCGACTTGCCGGGCGGCAAGGTCAGCGTCAGATGATCGACGATGACCTTGCGCCCCGCGCCGATGCGATAGCTCTTGCACAGATCGACAAAGCGGATCATCGCCCTGCCCCGGTCAGTTGCGGTCGCGGATGCTGTAATAGATCAGCGCCCCGGTGGCCCAGATCAGCGTCAGGAACAGCGCGGCCAGCCCCGACAGCACAAGGCGCTGCGGGAATTCGGCGGTCTGCGGCAGGGTGGGCGTGATATAGGGCGCCAGATACAGCGTCTGGCGCGAGGCATTGGCGCGGGCCACATCCACCGCCGCCAGCGCGGCGCGATAGGTTTCCTCGGCAAATTGCAGATCGACCGTCAGGCTTTCGAATTCGGCGATCAGCGCCGGATAGGTCTCGCCCGCGATATTGGTCTCGCTGTCCGAGGCGAAGGTCGCGCGTTCGGCGCCGATCCGGTCGCGGATCACCTGAATGCGGCGGGCGGCCTGATCGCGGCGCGGATCGCCCTCCTGGGTGGTGGCCAGCACGATGTCATTGTCGATCAGCGCCTGGGCCAGTTGCTGCTGCAGATTGTTCAGCACCCCCATCCGGCCCTGGATATCGGCGGCGGGATCAAGGATCTGGGTCCGGGTGCGGAAATTGCTCAGCGCCTCGCGGGCTGCCTTCAGCCGCTGCAACCCGCTTTGCAGATCTTCATTGGCATAGCGCATCACATCGGTGCGGGCCTGGATGTTCAGATCGTTGATCCGGTTCTGGCTGGCCTTGACGATCTCGTCGGCGATGCGCTGCGCCTCCTCGGCCCCGAAGGCCAGAACCCGCAATTCGATGAGCTTGCTGGACTGATCATAGGAAATGCGCACCATGCGCGACCAGTACCAGTGCAGATCCTCGATCGTCGGATCGGGCCAGAGCGCCATCAGCGGATCGCCCGGCCAATGCACCGAATAGAGATCGCCCAGCCCGATCCGTTCGTCGATGACGGCAACGATTTCCTGGCTCTGGATATATTCGTACAGGATATCGGTTTCCGAAGTGCTGCCTGATCCCGCCAGACGGGCCAGCCCGCCGATCAGTTCGGTGGAAGATCCGGTGCCATCCTCGCGCCGGACGGTGAAGCCCACGGTCGAGGCATATTGATCCTCGGCCACGGAAAACAGATAGGCCGTGGTCGCCAGCAGCGGCAGCAGCACCAGCAGCAGAAAGCTGAGCAGGATGCCGCGATGACGGCGATGCAGCCGGGCGGGGCCGGCGGGCGGGCGCAGGTCGGCCCCCCGGGCCGCGCGTCCGGCGGGAAGGGCGGCAGGCTGCGCCGCGGGCGGCATGTCGGGTTCTGCCGCATCGCCTGCCTCTGCCGGAGAGGGCACATCAAGGCCGGGCGGTAGGGGGGTGCCGTCCCGCAGATGGGCGGCAATCGCCTCGATCCGGGCCTCCTGGGCGGGATCGGTCTCGATCTCGGGGCGGCTGGCTGCGGCAGCCTTCAGACCACGACGGGGCAGGGTTGCGGCCTTGCTGCGGCCGGATGCCAGCGGACGGCGGCGCTGACCGGTCTTGGCTGAACGCGGGGTTTCGTTATCCTGCAATGCCTTGCCTTCAAGGTAAACCGGTTTGATATCCGTTGCGCCCTTCTACATAATGACCCGTTGAAATACCAGCACGCACATGGATCGCCCCCCGGATGCTCCCTGCCCCCCCTTCCCCCGATCCCGGCGCGCTGCCCGACTGGCGGCGGCGTGCCCGGCGTGACGGGCTGGCCACCGGGCGCACCATCCTGGCGCTGATGCTGCGCGAGATGAGCACGCGCTATGGCCGTTCCCCCGGCGGCTATCTCTGGGCGGTGATGGAGCCGTTGGGCAGCACGCTGATCATGGCGCTCGGCTTTGCGCTCGTCATGCGCCACCCGCCGCTGGGCACCTCCTTCATCCTGTTCTTTGCCACCGGGATGCTGCCCTTCACGCTTTACAATGCGCTGGATACGGTGGTCGGACGGGCGCTGAACTATTCGCGCGCCCTGCTGATGTATCCGGCCGTGCGCTGGATCGATGCGGTGCTGGCGCGGTTCCTGCTCAACCTGCTGACCAAGCTCGTGATCATGCTGCTGGTGCTGGCGGGGGTACTGGTGGCGACCGACACCAGCAGCGTGCTCGATTTCGGGCCGATCCTGGCCGCGGTGGCGCTGGCGGCCCTGCTGGGCCTGGCCACGGGCCTGGTGAACTGCGCGCTGGAAGGGTTGTTCCCGGCCTGGGGCACGATCTGGGCCATTGCGACCCGGCCGCTTTTTCTCGCCTCGGGGGTGGTCCTGCTCTACGAGGATTTGCCGCGCATCGCCCAGGATGTGCTGTGGTGGAACCCGCTGCTGCATGTGATCGGGGAGTTCCGCACGGGCTTCTATCCGATGTATACCGCCTCCTATGTCAGCATTCCCTATGTGGCGGGGGTGGGGCTGGCGCTGCTTGCGCTTGGGGTCATGCTGGTGCGGCGCCACCACGTCACGATCCTGCGCGAGTGACAGGGCCACCGGGGACACCTGCCACAGCAGGACGGCAGCCTGTTCATCCGGCCCCCCGTCACGCCACCGTCAACGGGTCAGGCAGCGCAGGCGAAAGATCGGCTGACCCTTCTGTATCTAGGTTCTGCTAGACTGACCCCGTCACCGACCCCTGCCAGGGTCAGTGACGGGGTGGTGCGCGACGTCTGACCCTTGTGGCATGACCACGTTTTCTAGCCTGTCGGCACCGCCTCTCTTCATCGTCTCGAACAGTTGATTGCGGCCTTGCAGGACCGCGCACCAGAAGGAAGAGAGCATGGACAACCTATCACATGGCCGCGTTATCGGCATAGATGTCAGCCGCGACTGGCTGGACCTTCATTGCCTCCCAGATGGGCATCGCGCCAGAATGCCCAACGCCCCGGCGGGTCATGCTGCCGTAGCGGATCTTGCCAGAGACCGAGACGCCGTCGTCTGCTTTGAATCGACTGGCGGTCAAGAATGGCAGCTCTGGGCGGTTCTTGAGGCAGAAGGTATAGCCGCCCGCCAAGTGCCCCCGGCTCAGGTGAAGGCGTTTGCGCAAAGCCGTGGCACACGCGCCAAAACCGACCGGATTGATGCCGAGCTCATCGCCCGCTTCTTCGCCTTCCGGCCCGAAGCAGGCCGCCGTCTTCCAGCGGAAAAGCTACGCCTTCTCAGAGCTTTGACGATCAAGAGAGCGCAGTTGGTCGAGATGCGTAAACGGCTGCTGGCCCAAATCCGTGCGCATCAGAAGCTTGGCACCGCCATGATGTTTGAGGACGTCGACACCGAGTTGAAGCAACGGATCGACAGCCTTATCAAGGCACTGGAAGACCGGATCACCCGGGCCATCGCGAGCGATGAACGCCTGTCGGAGACCGCCGATGTTCTCCGTTCCATCCCGGGGATCGGCCCAGTTGCGAGTTCAATGCTGGTCGCAGAAATGCCCGAGATCGGCACCATCACCGGCGAACAGGCTGCCGCACTCACCGGTTTGGCGCCGGTCGCGCACGACAGCGGAACCCTTCGCGGAAAACGAGCCATCGCCGGGGGTTGCCGTGCCCTGAGGCACGTGATGTTCCAGGCAGCGTTGGTCGCGGCACATCACAACCCACGCCTGAGATCCTTCGCCGATCGCCTCCGCAGGGCCGGAAAACCGCACAAAGTAATCATCACCGCCGTCGCCAGAAAGCAGGTCACCATCGCCAACGCGCTGTGCAAGAGCCGTCAAAAATGGACCGCCGCGACGGTCTGATA